>JAYOTP010000013.1:0-11904 GCA_038150465.1 Flavobacteriia bacterium
TTTATTCCACGGTCACCGACTTCGCGAGATTCCTCGGCTGGTCCACATTGCAGCCGCGCATCACCGCGATGTGATAGGCCAATAGCTGCAGGGGAATGGAAGTGATCAGGGGAGTTAAGATGTCCGTGGTCTCCTCCACTTCGATCACATGGTCAGCGATCTTACGGATCTCCTTGTCCGCCGGATTCACAATGGCGATCACCTTTCCGTTCCTGGCCTTGACCTCCTGTACATTGCTCACCACCTTTTCGTAATGCATACTGAGCGGTGCAATGACCACGACCGGCATATCCGCATCAATAAGGGCGATCGGGCCGTGTTTCATCTCCGCAGCCGGATAACCCTCGGCATGGATATAAGAGATCTCCTTGAGCTTCAGTGCGCCCTCGAGCGCCACAGGGAAATTGTACCCTCTGCCCAGATAGAGACAATTCTTGGAGTCTTTGTACTCTTCAGCGATCCTCAGTGTTTGTTCATTGCTCTGAAGCATCTTCTCGATCTTGCCCGGAATGGCATCCAATTCAAAAAGCGACCGGTGAAAGTCGGAGCTGCTGATCACTCCTTTTTTGTACCCGATCCACAAAGCCATCATATTCAGAACCGTCACTTGTGCTGTAAAAGCCTTGGTGGAAGCCACTCCGATCTCTGGGCCTGCATGTGTGTAGGCTCCTGCATGAGCTTCCCGAGCTATACTGCTCCCCACCACATTACAAATGCCGAATATGGTGGCGCCCTTGCTCTTTGCCAGTCGAATGGCAGCCAATGTGTCTGCCGTTTCTCCTGACTGTGAAATGGCAATCACTACATCCTTTTCTGTAATGATGGGGTTCCTGTAGCGGAATTCACTGGCATATTCCACTTCAACAGGGATCCGCGACAATTCTTCAAACACATATTCCCCCACCAGACCTGCATGCCACGAAGTACCGCAGGCGATGATCAAAATGCGGTCGGCCTGCAGGAACTTATCCTTGTACTCCGACACGCCGCCCAATCGAATGATCCCCTGATCGGGCAATAAGCGCCCCCGCATGGTGTCGTGGATGGATTTCGGCTGCTCATAGATCTCTTTGAGCATGAAATGGTCATAGCCTCCCTTCTCGATGGACTCCAAGTCCATCTGCAACTGGGTCACATATGGCTCCACGACTTTGTCGCTCGGAATACTGCGTATAGAGAGTGATTCTCCGAGGCGGATGAGCGCCATTTCATCTTCCTCCAGATACACGGCCTGCTTGGTGTATTCCAAAAATGGCGAAGCATCTGAGGCAATGAAGTACTCACCTTGGCCAACGCCGATCACCAATGGACTTCCCTTTTTGGCGACCACGATCTGTCCATCCCGCTCCTTGTCCACCACGCAGATCGCATAGGCCCCGATCACCTGATTCAAGGCGATGCGCACCGCTTTTTCCACCGGCAGCTTTTCCGAAAGCATGATGTCCTCGATCAAGTTGACAAGAACCTCCGTATCCGTATCGCTTTGAAAGGTGAATCCCCTTCCCGACAGGGCTTCTTTTAGGCTTTCAAAATTCTCAATGATGCCATTGTGGATCAGCGCGAGTCTGCCCGACTGGGACATGTGCGGATGGGAATTCGCATCACTCGGAGGTCCGTGCGTGGCCCAGCGCGTATGTCCAATGCCCAGCGTACCCGATACATTTTTGGCTTTTGCCAGGTCGGTCAGGTCAGACACCTTTCCTTTGCACTTATGCATTTGCAGCCCGTCGCTCAGAAGAGCCACCCCCGCACTGTCATAGCCTCGGTATTCCAACCTCTGCAGGCCTTTAACAATGATGGGATACGCTTCGCGGTGTCCTATATAACCAACTATTCCACACATGATCTTCCCGTATTAGGGTTTGGTTGTAAAATATATGTCCAAAGTAAGGGGGTTTCTCGGGTGAAGATTTCCGTTGAGCACCACTCGGTTTGCCGTTGACGCCCCAGAACCAGCGACGAGAAAAAGACGAGTGCCCTGCCCATTGTGCTCGGAGAGTCTTTCAAAAATATGACGGGTTATGTTGAATCGATATTGTTTTTCCCTGAAACTTCCGCGCAGCACATTCCCCCCCACACCTGTTGAAGCACTGATGCGGTAGTCCTTGATGAGCACTTTGCCCGTATCGTTCGCTCCAGTCTCCAAGAGAAGCAATTGATTGGGCACCCACATGCCCGATGCATCCGAACCGATCTCCGAATGAAAAACGAGCTCGGCCTTGGTGATCAAAAAAGACGAATCCACCAGCGTGGACAAGGTGGGAAAATGCAGCTCCGTCAGCACACCGCCCATGGCTTGAACATAGGTGAAGGCCTCGCCAGATGATGTGTCCTGAAGTGCCGGATCAAAAGCTGCGGAACTGTAATCGTGGATAAAATTATTGGCGGTTGTTCCGCTGTTGTCCGTTTCCAGATAGAAAACCGATGTATCGGTCGTATTGTGATAGTACAATTCAATGCGGCTCTGGCCCGTAAAAGTTTCGAAGTACAGCATACATCCGTCCTCTCCACCCGAGGACACTTCAATGCCGTTGAAGTAGTCAATAAAAGCTGTATTGCTTTCGAAGGCCGGATTCCCTGAGGCCAGCTCATCGAAAATGGCTGCCTTGAAAAATCCTGTGTCCAAGGGGAATACGATCCGTGAAACCTGTTGGCCGCCCAAAAGTGTGTCTATGCCCATCGGCCGGTGTGGAACTGGATCTGAACTTCCCAAGAGCGGACCGGTCTTCCACTGTTTCGATGAATAGTAGGCCTGGTCTGCATCCGGGTCCATGAATTCCTCGAGCAAACGCACCTGCAAACTCATAGAACGATTTGTATCCCCGTAGTAGCCCGAATAGCGCAAAACCATACGCACTGAATCCAACTGCGGATCGGTACCGAAGTCGGGTTGGGAAGATTGCAATAGCAGGTGGGTCACAAAAGAGCTGCTGCTGAAGCCCAGTACATCGTCTTGATAGGAACCTGCAATGGCATGCTGCGGATTGACCGCAAGAACACTGTCTTCAAGAGCCGAATAGGCGATCACTGGAAATTGGCTCAGGACTCCCGCCCGGGCCGGATCCTCCCCAATGGCATCGAGGCCAAGGGTTCCTGCATCCTTTTCACAGGAGAAGAACAAAAGAAAAGCCATCCCCAGGATGACTTTTGAATGAATATTGATCTTCTGCATTTTTTGCTCCGTATCTACGGATCAAACGGCCAGAGCTTCCTCTGCAACCTGCTGGTAGAATTCTTCGATCTGCTCCATTTGCTCAGAAACCTCAGAAACCTCCAATGCTTGAGGATGAAGTTCCTCTATCAGTTTGCTCAAAGGGCCTTCTATCTCTGAATGACGCATCACGGCATCGCTGTAACGAACCCCTGCCTCACTGAGCGTTCCGGTCTCCGCAGACTTGAAGTGAGCCAGATCCTCTCCTTCGATCCCATCGAATTCCAAACCTGAATAAAGCTTATCACTGAAAGATTCCGAATACTCATACGGATAAACGCTGGTGATGACTTTAGAATCCTGGAACAACGGATCGTCTGCATGGAATTTTTTCAGGTAAAGGGGCAAGAGAGAAGCCATCCAACCGTGAACGTGGATGATGTCCGGTGACCACCCGAGCTTGCGCACCGTTTCGATCACCCCGCGACAGAAGAAAATCGAGCGCTCGTCATTGTCTGGATGGAATTGGCCTTTGTCGTCAAAAAAGACGGACTTACGCTTGAAATACTCTTCGTTGTCTATGAAATAAACCTGAATGCGCGCACCTGGAACGGAAGCCACCTTGATGATGAGCGGTTGGTCCATATCGTTGACGACAATGTTGATCCCGCTCAAACGGATCACTTCATGCAATTGATGGCGACGCTCATTGATCACTCCGAAACGAGGCATGAAGACACGTACTTCATGACCCTTTTCGTTCATCTTCTTAGGAAGTGCGAGTGCTGCCTTGGCGATCTCTGTCTCTTTCTGGTATGGACTTATTTCCTGTGAAACATAAAGTATTCGTTTCTTTTCCATCCGAGACAATTTTGGTAATTAGACGAAGCGCGAAGATAAGAAAATTTTAGGCGCGCTAAGCGGCTCAGTCGCCCTAGTTTTGAGGCGCAGCAAGGAATAAGATGATCGTACACACCCAAAATCAGGAATTGGCCCAACAGCTCTCCGAGTGGCAAGACCAAGGAAATTCTGTTGGTTTCGTTCCGACCATGGGCGCCCTGCACCGCGGGCATGCTTCCCTCTGTACAACAGCTCGTTCCACCACGGACCGAGTGGTGGTGAGCATCTTTGTGAACCCGAGTCAATTCACTGACGCACAAGACCTTGAGAAATATCCAAGAACCATCGATCAGGATCTGGACACCCTCAGTTCCCTTGGCGTGGATGCCGTGTACCTCCCAGATGCCGACGACGTATACCCGGCCGGATATACGCAGCCCGTTTATGAACTGGGGACACTTGAACAAGTGATGGAAGGCCTGCACCGGCCAGGACACTTTCAGGGTGTAGCGGCCGTATTGGATCGCTTTTTTCAAATGCTGCCCATGGATGTGGCTTTTTTCGGTGAAAAGGATTTCCAGCAGCTGGCGGTTGTGCGGAAACTCGTTGAACTAAAAGGCTACGAACTGACCGTGATGGCATGTCCCACAATGCGTGAGGAGTGTGGGCTCGCCATGAGCTCCCGAAACACCCGGCTGAGTCTTCAGGGAAGACAAAAGGCCTGCATGATCCACCAAGGCCTGTTGGACATAAAAGAGCAGACAGCCGATGTCTTTGAAGCTGAACTCGTTGTGCAGACGATCAAAAAATGGACGGCCTTGGGCATGGATGTGGAATACCTGGAGCTCGCCAATGACTCCACATTTCAGGCCGCACAGCCCGGAGCTCCGCTCTCATTGGAAGATCCTTGGCGCCTGTTTGCAGCGGTTCATCTTGATGGCGTTCGCCTGATCGACAATCTTGCCCTGAAGAGCTGATCGATTGATGATATTTGTGATCCAATAACCCCCGATGGCGAAGAAACAGACGAAGCGTTCTCAGGAAGTCGATCTGCTGGAAAAAGCATTCCGCCTGATGCGAACCGCCAAATCCATGGCGGATCTCTACGAACGACATCGCGAAACCACTTCCAAATATGTTCATGCCACATCGCGCGGGCATGAAGCTGCACAGCTGGCCTTGGCTCTTCAACTCCGACCACAGGATTGGGTTTCGCCCTACTACCGCGACGACTCCATCTTGCTTGGCATTGGCATGCGGCCCTATGATCTGATGCTCCAGCTACTGGCCAAAAAAGAGGATCCCTTTTCTGGCGGCCGCACCTACTACAGCCACCCGAGTCTCAAGGATGAGGACAAACCCAAGATCATCCATCAATCTTCTGCTACGGGAATGCAGGCCATCCCAACGACTGGATTGGCCATGGGCGTTCAATACCGCGAGCAGCAAGGGCTTGATGTTTGGGGGAAAGGCGAAGCGCCTGTTGTCGTGTGCTCCATTGGCGATGCCGCAATGACAGAAGGCGAGGTCTCGGAAGCCCTTCAAATGGCTGTACTCAAGCAGCTTCCGATCCTGTTCTTCGTTCAGGACAACGAGTGGGACATCTCGGCCAATGCCAAAGAAACCCGCGCACAGAACGCGGCTGAATTTGCCCGCGGATTCAACGGACTTGAAGTCCGAAGTTTGGACGGCAATGACTTCGCCGAGGTCTACGAGGAAGTGAAGGACGTCTTGGGAAAGATGCGCTCCGAGAGAAGACCTTTTCTGATGCACCTGAAAGTGCCCTTGCTGGGCCACCACACCTCGGGTGTGCGCATGGAATGGTACCGCGATGACCTGGAAGATCACGCAAAACGCGACCCCCTGCCCCTGCTCTACCAGCGACTGATCGAACTGGGAGTGGAAGAGGAAGCGCTGGGGCGGATCGCCGAGGAAGCCGATCGATCGGTCAAGGAAGATTATCAGGAGGCGCTGGCCGCTGAGGACCCCGGTCCGGATGATCTTTTTACCCATGCCTATTCACCTACACCCATTGTGGAAGAGTCGGGGAATCGATCCCCGGAGGGAAAGGAACCCACTGTAATGGTCGATTCAGCTCTTTTCGCCATACAAGAACTGATGGAGGACCACCCGGAAGCACTTTTGTATGGACAGGATGTGGGGGGTCGATTGGGCGGAGTCTTCCGGGAAGCCGCCACGCTTGCGGAGAAGTTTGGAGACCAGCGGGTCTTCAACACACCCATACAGGAAGCCTTCATCATTGGAAGCACGGTGGGCATGTCTGCTGTTGGCTGCAAACCGATCGTCGAAGTGCAATTTGCGGACTACATCTGGCCCGGTCTGAATCAATTGTTCACTGAGCTGAGCAGATCCTGCTATCTGTCCAATGGAAAATGGCCGGTCAGTGCTGTGCTTCGCGTTCCGATCGGTGCCTATGGCTCAGGAGGACCCTATCACAGTTCATCGGTGGAGAGCATCGTTGCGAACATCAAAGGCATCAAAGTCGCTTACCCTTCCACTGGAGCCGATCTGAAAGGACTTATGAAAGCGGCATTCTACGATCCCAACCCCGTCCTACTCCTGGAACACAAAGGACTTTACTGGAGCAAGATCAAAGGAACGGAGGCCGCCCGCACCATCGAGCCTGACAAGGATTATGTGGTTCCTCTCGGAAAAGCGCGCATCGTGAAGGAGGCTGAACCCGCTGAAGACAGCTGCTGTATCATCACCTATGGAATGGGCGTCTATTGGAGCCTGGAAGCTGCCAGTCAGTTGGAACAAGCCGTCGAGATCGTCGATCTGCGCAGCCTTCAACCATTGGATGAGGAAGCCGTTTTCCGGGCAGTTCGCACCCATAACCGATGCATGATCGTGACCGAAGAACCCGTTCTGAATTCATTTGCCCGCAACCTCGCAGGTCGAATACAAGAAGTTTGTTTTGCATCCCTGGATGCTCCCATTCGGGTGGTGGGCGCACAGGATCTCCCAGCCATTCCCTTGAACAGCACACTGGAAGCGACCATGCTCCCGAATGCAGAAAAAGTGGGGCAGGTGCTCCGAGAGTTGATCGACTTTTGAGCTTGGCGTTAAACCTGAGGCCAAAGCATTCTTCTTACCATCAGAATCCTAAAAACAAAATGAGATGAATTGGAAATTTGCTTGCCTTGTTCTGTCCCTTACCGCTGTATTGTTCGCCCAGGGACAGGGAAAGAACTGGTCGGATATGAGCGCTGAAGAGCGTGCGGAAAAAAGCACTCAGCGCATGGCCGAGACGCTCGAACTCAATGAAGAGCAGAAGGAAAAAGTGCTTGCGGCAACCATGCGTCAGATCGAAAGCATGGATGAGGTGCAGAGCAGAGAAGAGCGCATGAAGGGAATGCAGAAGGCCATGGAGACCTATGAGCAGGAGATGCAGGAGATCTTGACCGAGAAACAATACGAGGAGTTTCAGATCATGAGGCGGAAACGCCTGAAGCGCATGCGCCAAAGAAGGCGAATGATGGGCGAAGAAGAGGGTTTTCGCTGATCTGTTATCCAATGGATCCAAGCCGTGCAGACCAGCGCGGCTTTTTTATTTGCGGTAGAGCCAAGGCTTGGGGTTCTGGACTTCATCGGTCAGCCAGATCTCAAAGTGCAATTGGGTCCGTCCGTCTTTGGGGTCGGTGAAGATCAAACCGATCTCCTGTTTGGTCTTGATCCGATCGCCTTCCTTCACATAGACCTGCACGAGGTTGTCGTAGACAGTGAAATAATTTCCGTGCCGGATGAGCACGGCCTTGTTGCCATATGGGATCCGTATCACCCGACTGACTTCACCGTCAAATACCGCCCGCGCCGAGCTTCCCTTTTCACTGGCAATGTCGATGCCGTTGTTGTTGACAATGACGTCCTTGGCCACGGGATGCGGATGCTTTCCAAATGAGGAGGTCACGATTCCCTTTTCGACCGGCCAGGGCAGTTTGCCTCGATTCTTTTTGAAATTGGCCGCCAGCTTATTGGCCTCGGGTGTCAGTTTGTAGACCGTCGACCTGCCGGAGTCCTCCGACCCGCCGTCTGCTTTTTTCTTTTTCCTGATCAGGGCTTTCAAGGCTTTATTGCTGGTCCTCTTGCTGAAATCTTTTCCCAGTTTCAAACCCAGTGCGTCGGCCTCATCTTCGAGCTGCCTGCGCAAGGCGCGTTCTTTGGCGCGTTTGATTTCCTCTTCGATGATCCGCTGTATCTCTTTTTCGAGCAGATCGCTTTGCTTCTTCTTTTCCCTGATCTCTTTTTGGAGTTCTTTTTCCTGCGTCCTGAGTTCGGCTATGGCCACCTCCGTGCTGCTTCGCTCCTTTTGCAGCTGCACCACTTCTGTTTCCTGTTGACGCAGCAACTGCTCTTTTTCCCTCTGTGTCTCTTTCAGGGTCTTCAGGTCTTCTTCAAGGGCTTTTTGTTCTTCTCTGATGCGCTCTAACTGCCTGCGCCTGTGTTCGGCCAGCTGCTTCATGTACTCCAGTCGCTTGATGGCCTGATTGAAATTCTTGGACGACAGAATGAACATGAGCCTGCTCACATGACTTTGACTTCTTCTTGCTCCGCGGATCATGCTGGCGTATTCGTTGTTCAGCCTTTCGATACGTACAGTATGCCCTTCTATGCCCTCCTCGATCTCCTGAATGTCCTCCTGGATCCACTCCACCTCTTTCTGCATGGTTCGAACCAGCCGTTCACGGATGGCGATCTTTTGCATGAGCGCCTCCACCTGGCTCACACTCATTTGCTTGTTTTCGCGGGTCTCCTGAAGTATTGAATTGGCCAGCTCGATCTCGTCCTGCAACCGGATCTTCTTCCGTTGCAGCTCGTCTTTTTCACGACTTTGCGCACCAAGGCCACTCGCCACAAGCAAAGCGCAGCAGAGGGTCAAAAGGCGGTACATCATTCGATCGGCTTGTACGACGAAGGTATCTTAAAGGGAAAATTCAGCGGGCCTTGTTCAACGTTTTTTATGCCCAGGCGCAGGCGGACCGGCTGCTCGCCCCGAACCTCCAATTGGATCTCTGTTGGGTAGTGAAATCCCTTGTGTTGGGCATATCTTCCATACTGAACGAAGGCCTCTTCTTCGTACCCAGCCGCCTTCAAACGATAGGTGAATGGACGTCCTATCTCCCGGAAATAACAGATGTCGTGAATACTGCCACCAACTTGAAGTGGGCTTGTTGCAGGGATCAGACAGGCCTTGCCATCGTGCCTTGCCGTTGAGGATGTATCGAGAACGTCCGTCGGAAAATTACCGAGCAGGACAGCCTGAAGCAGTTGGAAAGGCAAACTCATTCCCAAAAGCTGCTCCAGTCCCCGTGCATCTCCTTCAAAATAGGTGCCCTCGAGTCGGTTGACCATCGCAAAGCGCTCGGCAGAAATGACTGCACGCATCAGTGGGAATCCCAAAAATGGGTCAGAAAGTTGCATCCAGACGAGGCTGTCGTGCCGCAGCCGAATCTCCAAATTGAACTCTGTACGCGTTTCTGCCTCTTGGAGAAGTGCCCGCGCTTCGACCTTCAATTCATTCGGTCGAAAGGCATGGGTGCGAAAGAATTCCGTTCCATCCGCCGCAGGGTCTGAGGAATCTGGCGACTGAACGAGTGGCTTCTTCGGTCCGCAGGCGAACAGGAGCAGAAGACAAGCGACCGATAAATACGCTTTATTCCTCCCTTTCATTCTCTTCGATCTTTTCGCGGATCTTCTCTGCTTCCTCTGTGCCCAGTTCCAGAGCTCGTTTCCAACTTATCAGTGCTCGTTCTGTCTTTCCAAGTTGAAAGAGGATATCGCCAAAATGATCGAACAGGTCGGCCGATGGTTCCTCTGAAAGTTCCAGAGCCTGTTCCTGTTTCAGAAGCGCTTCTTGATATTGGGCCTTCTTGTAAAGGACCCAGGCCCAGGTGTCCAAATAAGTTGGATTGCCGGGGTCGATCTTGTTGGAGCGGATGGTCATTTCGAGGGCCTTGGTCAGATTTTCGCCGCGCTCGGCCAGGAAGTATGCATAGTTGTTGAGACTCAAAGCATTGTCAGGGTCGAGTTTCAAGGCTTTTTCAAAGGCCTGGTCCGATTGCTCGTGATCGCCCAACTCATGATAGGCCTGACCCAGATTTGTAAATATCTGTTCGCGGATGAAGCGGTTCCCAAACGAAAGATCGAGTGCCTCTTCCCAGGAGTCAATGGCCATCTGGGTGGCGTCAGACTGCATTTGTCCTATGCCCAACATGAAGAGGGGGAAGGGTTCTGCAGGGAAACGGTCAGCGGCCATCTTGGCATCCCGCTCAAGACGCGACCATTCCGCCTGCTGTCCTGATAAGAGAAGTATTTGCTCCCAGATCTCGTATTTGTTCCCGTTGGGCAATTCCACCGCCTGGGCAAAGCATTCGTAGGCGTCTTCAAACTGCTCGTCCCGCATATGCAGGTCGCCTTTGACGCTCCAGGATTTGGCGTCCATGGGTGCAGAGCGAACGGTCAGTTCCGCCAACTCAAAGGTTGCCGCCGTTAGCGCACTGTCGCCCTCACTGTGTATGTACATGTTGAGCAGTACAGCCACCTTGTCATCGATGTCGAGTTCTTCGCTGGCCATGGCCACCTTCAAACAGGAGTAGGACTTGTCATAGGCTCCCTGAGTTTGGAAGTAACGGGCCAGACGCAGATTGGCCACAGGCTGTTCAGGATAGCGCTTCAAAACATCCTCCCACAGCTCGCGCGCTTCGTCTATGCGGTCATTGGCCGCATACATTTCTGCCTTTTCCAGGCGGTACCTAAGGTCTGAAGGGTAGGCGCGGATCAGTCGATCCAATTGCTCGATCGCCTTTTCAAGCTCGCCCATTTCCAGATACAGCTGCTTTTTCTGTTCTGAGATCTCTTCGGTGATGCCCGTCTTTTTTTCCAGGGCATCCAGGGTGCGAACAGCTGAAGGCCAGTCACGCATCTCCATGTAAACCGCAGCGAGTGTTTCAAAGGTCTCCGCCTTGGGGACCATTTGACGCAGATAGCGCTCCAAAATATCAGCGGTTGGTTCGAGCAGATCCAACTCGTAATGGATGCGTGCAGCCTCCTCCCAATGCCAGTCGCGGACTCCTTCAGCGACCAGACTTCGTTCCGCGTAATCCATGGCCGCAGCGGCATCTTTCAGTTCATGACTCAGGCGGGCCAGTTCAGAGAGGACCATGGCCTGGTCCGGTCTTATGCTGTCACATCGCTTAAAAGCGGAAAGGGCTGCACGATCCCGATCGGTGATCTTCAGCGTTTGGGCTTCCCAAAAGGAAGCCTTGAAATCGGCATCGGGGTCCTTCTCCATGGGCATTTGTCCCATGACAAGAAGTGGAAACAAGGCCGTTCCCCATACGAGCTTGCGTCTTAGCCCACCTGCTTTCCTATTTCTCAAGCGTACTGAAATCTCCTATGCTCACATTTGTGAAGCGCCCATCGAACCGCACCTTGTTGCCGATCATGGATTGCTTGAGACGTACGTGACCGAGTTCGGACTCCCCACCGATGATGCTGTGTTCGACCTGAACGTTTTCAAGACTGCTTCCTGCTCCAATGGAAACGCCAGGGCCAACTTCACTATTGCGCAATACAACCCCTGCGCCGATAAAGCAGGGCGGATGGATCGTGCTGTTTTCCAACACGAGGTCACCAGCCTGGAGATCCTCTTCGTCCTTGACGAATTCCAGGATCTTTGAATTGGTGTCCACCGTTATGTTCTTGTTGCCACAGTCCATCCATTCGTTCACTGTACCCGATGTGAAGCGCTTGCCCTTGGCCTTCATATTCTCCAGAGCATCGGTGATCTGATACTCTCCTTTGTCCTTGATGTCGTTGTCTATCAGATACTGCAGTTCGCTTCGCAGGTTCGCCCCATCGCCGAAATAGTAGATGCCGATGATGGCTTCGTC
>JAYOTP010000013.1:12004-17603 GCA_038150465.1 Flavobacteriia bacterium
TGCCACATCTTGGTGGTAGATGCTCCCTTTGGCGCCCTGAGACTTTGCTATCTCCAGCAGCTCCTGCTCTACATGCTGTCCAAAATCCCCGATGATGTAGGCCACCTCATCCACTTTTTGACCGCATACCGAAACAATGTCCTCGACCAACCTTTGGACGATCGGTTTGCCGGCAATAGGTATCAATGGCTTGGGTGTGGTCAGTGTATGAGGTCTCATTCGCGTGCCTCTTCCCGCCATGGGTACAATGATCTTCATGCTGTTTGTTTTTGCGTTGAATTGATGTTTCAGCCCAGGCTTTTCAGGCTTTGACTCCGGTGCTTCCAAATCCACCAGAACCCCTTTTGGTTTCGCTCAGTTCTTCGGCTTCTATCCATTGCACTCTTGAATGAGGGGCCACCACCATTTGCGCAATACGCTCTCCCGGGGCGATCTCATACGCCACATCCGAAAGGTTGACAAGGATCACGGAGATCTCGCCTCGGTAATCTGCATCAATGGTTCCTGGCGAATTGAGCACTCCTATTCCCTTCTTCAGTGCGAGGCCGCTTCGTGGACGCACCTGCGCCTCAAATCCAGCGGGAAGTTCGATGGAGAGCCCTGTGGGCACAAGTGTTCGCTCCAGAGGGCCGATAACAACTGGCGTTTGAAGATCTGCATGCAGATCCATGCCGGCAGAAAGGTCTGTCTTATACGCTGGGAGCGGTTGGTCTCCCGAGCGGACAACACGCACTTTTACTGCGTTGGTGTGCTCCATTTTTGCCAGTTCTTGCGTTCGAAAATAAGGATGATCAAGAGATAGGGCAGCACAAAAATGAGTGCCGACATTCCGTGCTGCAATTGCCACCACCATGCCGCTGCGCCGAGTGCGATCGCCGAAGTGAAATAGCCCGCGAGGCGGGGCCAATCATAGGGGATCCTGGCTTTTGTGGTTCCGAGAACAGCATTCAACAGGGCCATGGCCGAATACGCGCATAGAGTGGCCCAGGCCGCGCCCATCCACCCCATCCTTGGGATAAGCCAAAGGTTGAGTGCCACGGTGACCAAAAGTCCTGTTCCCGTAACGACTCCGGCATACCAGGTCTTGTTCTCCAGTTTGTACCAGATGGACAGGTGGGCATTGAGGCCAAGCACATAATTGGCTGCGAACAAGACCGGTGCTGCGCTCAGGCCGATCCAAAATTTTTCATCGATGAAATGCTGTGCCCAGGGGAGTGCGGCATTCAACGCAATGAACAGCCCCCCCAGAAATAGGGTGTAGTAAAGCAGGATCTGAGCGTTCATCTCCTTCCCGTCGCCGGCGGCGTTCATTCGAAAGAAAAATGGTTCGGCTGCGTAGCGATAGGCCTGAACAAAAAGCACGAGCAAAATAGAAAGCTTGTAGACCGCTCCATAAACGCCCAAGTCGGCCATGGCCTGATGCTCGGGAAGCAGATATTTGATGAACTGCCGGTCGGCCAGTTCATTGGCGATCCCTGCCAGACCCGCCAGCATCAGAGGCAATCCATAAGACATCAGACGGATCCATTGATCCCTGTCCCAACGCCAGCGGCCGAATAAAAGACGCCATTGAGGCAACAGGAGCAAGGTCATCACCCCTGAGGCGCAGAGGTTCGCAGCGAGCACATAGGCGACTGGATCTTGCTGAAAAGCGATCGGCAAGAAGCTGCGCGCTCCTTCAAGGCCAGGGACCGCATCGAAAAGCAGCAAGTTGAGCAGAATGTTCGTTCCGATCAGTGCGAACTTGATGGCCGCAAAATGAGCAGCCTTGCCGCTTAATCGCAACCGGGCAAAGGGGAGAGCGGCCAACACATCCAGACACAAGATCCACACCATGCACCGCAGGTATCCCAGTTGGCCCTCATATCGGAGCGCCGAACCCACTGAGCCGATGTTCCATTCGAAAAGACCATAGAAGAGCAAGGTGCTGACGATCAAAGAACTCAAGGCTGTGCGGAAGACAGCATCGGTTCGTTCAGGAGCCGCGCCGTGGTAGAAGAAGGCCGTTTCCATTCCATACGTCAGCAGGACGATACACACCGCGACCCATACATAGAGATCGGTCACCACTCCAAACTGTTGCTGGGTCATGGCCGCCGTGTGCAAAGGGACAAGCAGGAAATTCAACAATCGACCCAGGATGCTTGGCAAGCCATACAATGCCGTCTGACCGGCCAACTGTTTGAACGCCTTCACGAAACAAAGGTAATCGGGGCCGTTCACGTAAGATGGACCTTATCTTTGCGTTTCACTCGAAACCCCAAGAAATGAAGCGCCTTACACTGCTCATTCCCTTTGTATTTTACTCACTACTGCTCACCGCACAAAAAGGACGTCCGGTTGCACCGGGTATGAACGGCGTCATCTCGCCGATCTCGGAAAGTGCCCCCGCGGAGCGCAGTTCCGATGCATCTGTTGACTGCCCGCCGTCCATCAGCTACCTGAACGAAAAAATACGGCAGCACATCACCTACCTCGCCTCAGATGAACTTCGGGGCAGGCATCCAGGCACCCGAGGCGAACAGCTGGCTGCAGAATACATCAAGAACGCCTTTATAAACAGCAAGGTCACTCCTCTTCACGGTGGATCATTCTTTCAGGAATTCCCCATCATGGACGGCATCCAGATGAAAGAAGGAAACTTCCTGAAGATCCGCCGCAACCAATGGGCTGTTTCGGACAGCACCTATTACCCGACCCAATACACAGAAAACGGGTCCTATAAGGGCAAGTGTTATTACGCGGCGTACGGTATCGTGGCGCCTGAGCTCAATCGTGACGATTACGCTGGCCTCAAGATCGAGGGGAAGGCTGTGGCACTGAATATTTCCTCGCCAGACGGCATTCATCCACACTCGGAATTCTCACGCTATGAAGACCTCAGCGGCCGAATTGAACTGGCCAAAGAAAAGGGCGCTGCCGCCATCGTTCTCATCGACCCGGAAGGTTCCCGCAGCGTTCCAAGAAAGTTCCGGAAACGATTGAACATGGGCATCCCGGTCGTTTTCGTAGCCAATAAGGAGGAGGCACAACGTCTGATGCGTAAGACCAAGATCAAACTGCATGTGCAAGTGGAGGACAGGGTGCTGACAGCAAAGAATGTGATCGGCTTTTTGGACCGTGGACAAAAAAGAACCGTGGTGATCGGTGCCCATTACGACCATCTGGGAATGGGCCGTGAAGGCTCACTTTACCGCGGAGCGCCGGCCATCCATAATGGAGCAGACGACAATGCCAGTGGAGTGGCGGGTATGCTCGCTTTGGCCGAACATCTCTCTGCCGTTCAGGACGGTGTCGGTCTTGCCGACAAAAATTATCTCTTCATTGCTTTTTCTGGGGAAGAAAAGGGCCTCCTTGGCTCCAATTTCTTTATCAAATCAAACGCTTACGAAAAAGAATCCATGGACTACATGATCAATATGGACATGATCGGTCATTTGGAAGAAGATGGGAAGCTCATCATCAACGGGGTGGGCACAAGCTCAAGTTTTGAGCGCATCATCAAGCACAACCCGTGCATAGAAGTCAAGATCAAGACCACTAAAGGCGGCATTGGCCCCAGCGACCATACTTCTTTCTACAATGCGCAGGTGCCGGCTTTGCACTTTTTCACCGGACCACACGAATACTATCACCGTCCGACCGATGATGTAGAAATCATTGAATTTGAGGGAATCACAAAAACGCTGGACTACATTCTCGGAATGATGGATGAGTTGAATCGGGAAGGCATGCTCGAATTCACCCCTACTCCAGAGGAGAATCAGGCCAGTGCACCTCGTTTCACCGTAACGCTCGGAGTAGTTCCCGACTACGCCTATAGCGGAAAAGGTATGCGCATAGACGGGGTGACAGAGGGCAAACCGGCCCACAATGCCGGTCTTTTGGCTGGAGACGTCGTTGTTGAACTGGACGAAAAAAGAGTGACCGATATGATGAGCTATATGCGTGCGCTCAGCAAGCTGAAAAAGGGCATGCAAACCTCTGTCAAGGTTCAAAGAGGCAAGCGTCGGATGGTCTTTTCCATCCAGTTTTGAGTACGGCCCCAAAGATCGCTGTTGTCGGTGGCGGCAGCTGGGCCACTGCGCTCGTCAAGATCCTCTGCGAGCAATTGGATTATGTCGGCTGGTGGATCCGCTCAAAAGAGCAGGTGGATCATATTCGCATGTACCACCACAATCCGCGCTATCTGAGCAGTGTGGAGCTCCCGACCGAACTCATCGATGTGCACGACGATCTCGAGCATATCGTCTCGGAAGCTGATGTGCTGATCTTCGCCATCCCCTCTGCCTTCTTGAAGAGCAGCCTTTCTGCCTATCCAGATCTTGACCTCAGCCAAAAAACAGTGGTCTCGGCCATCAAGGGCATCGTTCCCGATGACCGTCTTATCGTCGGGGAATATTTTCATCGCCACTATTCTGTGCCCATGGACCGGATCGGAGTAGTGACCGGGCCCTGCCACGCAGAGGAAGTGGCTCTTGAACGGCTCTCCTACCTGACGGTTGCTTCCGAAAGCGAATCGCTTTGCCAATTGATCAGCAGTTCGATGGAATGCGACTACATCCGGATGGAGCAGTCCGATGACATCTACGGAACCGAGTACGCGGCCGTTCTGAAAAATGTATATGCTGTGGCCGCTGGCATCTGCCACGGACTGGGGTATGGAGACAACTTTCAGGCGGTGCTGGTAAGCAACGCCGTTCGCGAACTGAAACGCTTCATCAAAAATGTGCACCCCATCAAGCGAGACATCACAGATTCGGCCTACCTGGGCGATCTGCTGGTGACCACTTACTCTCAGTTCAGTCGGAACCGTTTGTTCGGAAATATGATCGGGAAGGGCTATACCATACGTTCGGCCCAAATGGAAATGAATATGGTCGCTGAAGGCTACTACGCCAGCCGACTGGTGGAAATGATCCGCTCAGATAAGGACATTAAAATGCCCGTAGCACGCGCTGTGCACCGGATCCTGTATGAAGGCAAAGGACCGCGCAAGACCATCGCTGCACTCGCTCAGAAGATCCATTGAAATGGATCCGCAGCACAAAGGCCATAAAGCATACCGACCGAGTCTTCCCAGCGAGTCGGAACTTCTCGCAAAGAGTGCGGCATTGCGGGGACAGATGGAACAACGGCGCAGCCTGCGCTTTTTCAGCAAACGTTCTGTTCCTGAGCAGGTGATCCAAGACCTGATCATGACTGCGAGTTCAGCACCCTCAGGCGCCAACAAGCAACCCTGGTCCTTTGTGGCCGTCTCTGCGATCGACCTCAAAAAACAGGTTCGGGCTGCGGCAGAAAAAGAAGAGCGTGATTTTTATGCGCACCGGGCACCTGATTCGTGGCTCAAAGACCTGGAACCCTTCGGTACCGATGCCAACAAGCCCTTTCTGGAAGATGCGCCTTGGTTGATCGTGGTCTTCAGGGAAAATGTCGACCCCATGGGCGGCAAGAACTACTACGTTCAGGAGTCCGTCGGGATCGCCTGTGGATTTCTGATCTCAGCCATTCACCAGATCGGATTGGTCACCCTGACCCACACACCCAGTCCGATGAATTTTTTGAGTTCGCTTCTCGACCGACCGGCCAATGAAAAGCC
>JAYOTP010000013.1:17703-38404 GCA_038150465.1 Flavobacteriia bacterium
CCAAGCGGACTTTCGTAGGCATAGGACAGGCCATAACCATCAAGTAGGGTCTGGGAATTCCACAGCTCCTCGAAGGAGGTTTCCAAGGCACCAAAATTGGCCCGAGCCACCAGATAGTGCTTGGGGCTGAATTGGTAATTGATGTCCGCACCAAAGGTGACCGCGCTTCGTCCGACCAGCTCCATGAACCGATAGCCCAGGAAAGGCAGCGTCTGATTGATGTAGTTCTGCCCAAGCCCACCGAGGAAGACCGCATATTGATAATCCGGATCTGGGCCGATCGTGGTGATGAGATTACCCTTCAGGTACATACTGCTGCCTTTCCAAAGCGGGACCACCTGCAGCAATTCCGCGCCCAACACCGAAGTCGGTTCAAGCCCGGAACGGTATTCCTCTGTGGTCGTTATCACGCGGTAGTTGCCCTTGAACAGGGATCCCTTACTGGGAAAGCTTCCTTTATCCAGTAGGTCCAATTCGAGCAGAGCGAAATAATTCACATAATTCTGATAAAAGGCCTCTGGAAATACGTCGCTGATGGTCGTTCCCAGATCGACCCCCTCGATCTGTATCCCACCCGCCACAAGAAGTCGGTCAGCTGCCACACTTTGGAGCATCGCCGATAAGGAGTAATCCAGATATACTTTTTCCGATTCGAGCTTCCGGTCGATGTACAGGGGCATCTTGAACCGGTGGGTACGGAAGGAAAGACGGACCGTTGGAATGAATTCCCGGTCCACTGTATACTCCAGCCACATGCGTGGATTGACGCCTACCGCTGCATCCAACGACAGTTTAGAGTTGGTGAAAAGGAGGTTCCTGCGGGTGTAATTCAGGAGCACTGCTGTCTGAAAATCGTCGTCGTAATGAAGCCCGAGTCGGACCTGTTGCAGATACCTTTGCTCTTTGAGGCGAAGATGCAGGTCGTAAGCGTCCTCTTTCCCCGGTGTGGGCAGGAGCTTGAAGTCAGCGGTGGCATAGAGCTGTGTACCCCACAGCCTGTTCATTCCATTGACCAGGTCCTGATCACTGCTGACCCGACCCGTACGGAGTCCCAGTTTTCTTTTGATCAATCCAAACGAAGCCAGCTCAGAGGATGGAATGTGCAACTGATTCAAATAAAGGCTGTCCCGCTTTGCGTGCTGATGCATGGGTTCCAGCGGAATTTCAGTTCGTGACTTTCCAAGCGCTCGGATCTGAGACCGATAGCGCGAAGCTTCCCGATAGCCAGCGCGGAAGATGGAGTCCATCATTTCGAAAGTGGTCACCCCTGCTCCGGGTATGTCCGGCCGAACAATGAAGAGGGCCTCTGCAGAATCCCTGCGGTGGTTACGGGCATTCACAAAGCCACTGATCTGGTCGAGAACGTTGAATACACTGTGCAGCTCATCTCTGCTGTGAGAAATGCTTTGGACATCGCTTCCGATGATGTGGTCGATGTCTTTGGTCTTGAGCAACTGGATCGGTAGATTTTCGATCAAACCTCCATCGACAAGAAGGCGGCCATTGAGTTCGTATGGGCTGTACAGACTCGGAAAAGAACTGCTGGCCCTCAAGGCATCGGGCAGATATCCAGTGTCGAGGACCACGGCCTCACCTGTTTCCAGATCGGTGGCCAGACAAGCAAATGGAATAGGGAACTCGCTAAAATCCCGGATCCCATGCGTGCCAATGGTGAGCCGATCCAATTCGTTGATGATGCGCTGCCCGTAGTTGATGCCATCGGGCCAGGTCGGGGTCCATCCCCTCATTGGAAAACTGAGGAGATAGCGTTCCTCGGCTCCTTTGTCCAGAAAAGAAAGGCTGCTTCTCGGGCGGTCGTTCAATACGATGGCCTCCCAGTCCACCCGGTACATTTCTCTTTCGATCTGATTTGGCGTGTAGCCAATGGCGTACAGAGCTCCTATGACCGCCCCCATTGAAGTGCCTGCAACGAAATCCGGTCGTACTCCTTCTTCCTCGAGCACCCGCAGAAGACCGACATGTGCAAGCGCTTTTGCTCCTCCACCGCTGAGAACAAGACCCACACGAGGTTCTTGAGCTTGCGCATAGGTGATCGTCTGCAGCAAGAGCAGAAAAGCCAATAAACGATCAGCTTTCCTCATTTCTCAACAGATGGTCCATGATCTTTTTTGCCTGTGCTTTCCCCACCAGCTCTTCCACTTCCTGCCGTTCAGCCTTCTTCAAGCGGTCGATGCTCTTGAAGGTACGCAGAAGTCGTTCAGCGGTTTTCGGGCCCACCCCGTCGATGCGCTCCAAACTGTTGGACAGCATGCTCCGGCTGCGTCTGTTCCGATGGTGGGTGATGCCAAAACGATGCGCCTCATTGCGAAGCTGCTGCAGTATGCGCAGGGTTTCGGAACGCTTGTCCAGATAAAGCGGTATGGGGTCTCCTGGGAAAAAGAGCTCTTCCAGTCTCTTGGCGATGCCGATCACCTGAATGGTCTTGGAAAGACTCAATTCCTGCAGGGCCTCCAAGGCAGCAGAGAGCTGCCCCTTTCCTCCATCGATCAGGACGAGTTGCGGCAGATCCAGCTCCTCTTCCACGAGTCTTTTGTAGCGCCTGAGAACGACCTCCTTCATGGTGGCAAAATCGTCCGGTCCCTCCACGGTGCGCACATTGAAGTGCCGGTATTCGGACTTGGCCGGCTTGCCGTTCTTGAAGACCACGCAGGCAGAGACGGCTTCACTTCCTTGGAAGTTCGAGTTGTCAAAACACTCGATGTGCCGGGGCTGAGTTTCCAGCCTGAGATCCCTGCGCATCTGTTCCATCACCCGCTCCGCATGTCTTTCCGGATCTGTGATCTGTATGCTTTTTAGTTTTTCCAAACGGAAATACCGCACATTCTTGATGCTGAGGTCCACCAGTCTTTTCTTGTCTCCCCGCTGAGGCCGATGGAAGTCTGCACCGGACAATTCGATGCCCACTTCATGGCTTATCAGTATCTCTTTGGAGTCTGAACCAAATCGCCTGCGCAATTCGGGGATGGCCAAAGCCAGTAATTCGGATTCCGTTTCCTCCAATTTCCTTCGAAACTCCAGTGTATGTGTATGCAATATCGCTCCGTCCACCACCTTTAGGTAATTGACATAGCCAAATTGAGCGTCCACCACAGCGGTGAACACATCCACATCGCTGATCGACGGATTGACCACGGTACTTCGGGCCTGATACTGCTCGAGCAATTCCACCTTTTCCTTGATCTTCTGCGCCTGCTCGAATCGCATGGCCGAGGCTTCCTCCTTCATGCGTTCCCCCAGCATTCGCTTTACTTCCCCCAGCTTCCCATTGATGATCTTGCGCGCCTGATCGATCTCGTGTTGATAGGCCGATTCGCTCTGCAGGGCTTCACACGGCGCGAGACAATTGCCGATGTGGTACTCCAGGCACTTCTGAAACTTTCCCTCATCTATGGCCGATTCGCTCAGGTTCAATTTGCAATTCCGGATGGGGTGGATCTGCCGAACGAGTTCGAGAACCGCCTTCATGACCTTGACCGAGGGATATGGTCCAAAGTATTCGGAACCATCTTCGATCTTTTTACGCGTGTAGAATATTCGGGGAAAGCGTTCTTTTTTGATGACGATCCAGGGATAGGTCTTGTCGTCCTTCAGGTTGACATTGTAACGCGGTTGATGCTCTTTGATCAGGCTATTCTCCAGCAACAGCGCCTCGAGTTCATTTTGGGTGACCACCGTTCGGATATCCGCGATCTTTTGAACCATGATCCGGGTGCGGCCACTGCTCAGGTTCTTGTTGAAATAAGAGGAAACCCTCTTTTTGAGGCTCTTGGCCTTACCGATGTAGAGGATGCGTCCGTCCTTATCCAAATGCTGATAGATCCCGGGCTTGTCGGGTAGGACCTTAAGGATGCTCTGTACATGCTCCGAAGCCATGAATCAAAGATACCTTGTGCAAAACAAGGCCTTCATCTTGTCGGTCTCCGTGTGTTCCTTTGCGTAAAATTCTGGGCCATGAACATTCTATTGATCGGCAGCGGCGGAAGGGAGCATGCAATGGCCATGAAAATGGCTGAAAGCACTCTTTGCGACCGGCTGTATTGCAGTCCTGGAAATCCGGGAACCGATGAATGCGCTGAGAATGTATCCCTCGATCTGGGAGATATACAAGCCCTTGGGCGATTCTTGGAGGAAAACGCCATCGACCTGATCGTTTCCGGTCCGGAGCAGCCCCTGGTGGATGGATTGCACGACCGTCTGCTGGAATCAGGGGCACTGAACGGGCGCTGTTTCTTTGGGCCCGAACAAGCCGGGGCTCAGCTGGAAGGAAGCAAGGATTTCGCAAAAGAATTCATGGCACGAAACCAGATTCCGACTGCCGCGTACAGAAGCTTCCATGCCGCTGAGAAGCAGCAGGCCAAAGAGTACCTCCAAGAGGTGGCTCCCCCATTTGTGCTGAAGGCCGACGGGCTGGCCGCTGGCAAAGGAGTGATCATCACCGAGACCCTCGACGAGGCCGAGCAGGCTTTGGATGAACTCATGGGCGGAGCGCTCGGAGATGCGGGAAAAACCGTTGTGATCGAAGCCTTTTTAAAAGGACGGGAGTTCAGTGTGTTCGTGATGACCAATGGAGAGGACGCTCTGTGGCTGCCTTCTGCAAAGGACTACAAACGCATTGGTGAAGGAGATGTGGGGCCCAATACCGGCGGGATGGGAAGCATTTCACCCGTTCCCTTCCTAGACGAAACGCTTCGTTCCAAAGTGGACGAACGCATCGTACAACGCACTCTGAAAGGACTGAAAAAAGAAAATCTACCGTTTCTGGGCTTTCTCTTCTTCGGCTTGATCGAAGTGGAAGGCGAACCCTTTGTCATTGAATACAATGTGCGGCTGGGCGACCCCGAAACCCAGTCCATCCTGCCGAGGACCGAAGGGGATCTGCTGGCCGCTATGTGGGATCTGGCAAATGGGAATACGCCTTCTGCCCTAGGCGAGAAAGAAGAACATTCCGCCTCTGTGATCCTGGCCTCAAAAGGCTACCCTGGTTCGTATAAAAAAGGAGCACCGATCTCACTGAACGATCTTGGATCCAATGTGCGTGTGATCCATGCAGGAACGGCCCACGACGGATCGGGTAAGCTCGTGACAAGCGGAGGAAGGGTGTTGGCGGTCAACGCCTTGGGCGGTCGACTCAGCGACTGCCTGGAAAATGTCTACGCTGCCATCGGGAAAATTGAATTCGACGGCATGCAGTACCGACGGGATATCGGCTCTGGACTCTGAGGACGATTATCTTTCGCCGGCGCGCTGGTGCTTGCGCATCTGCCCCATCCAATAGAAGAAATATCCTGTGATGACGAGAATGAAAAATACGTTGGGGCCGTTATTCAGAACGGGCAGGATGGTGAACGTCCATTCAAAAAAGTCGCCAAGGGCAGTCAAGAATTCATTCATTTCCTTCTAATTTCTTGCGGTCAAAGGTACACATCAGGAAGTGAAGTCATTGCTGTCAAACCCGCTGTGGAGCGCCCTGCTCGTATTGGCCTATTCCATGGGTCAGGCGTATTTGTCCGGCCCCATTTTGGAGCAGGTGAATGAATGGACAGGGGGTTCCTCTCTCGCTCTTTTCGGTCTGGTATTTCTGCGGGCTGTTTGTCTGTCGCTTCTGAGCATCGGCAGTGTTCTTGCATTTTCCTTCGGCCAGCCCTTTTCCCGATCCGGAGCACAGGTTTTGCTCTTTGGCCTCGGACTTCATCTGTTCATTGGTGATTTTTGGATACTTCGCGAGCTGGTTATCGTTCTCTTTGCCCTGATCACCTTTCGGTTGATCGCCACTTCCTCAGAGATACGCGAACCCCTGCTCCGGACCTTTGAGGTCAGCGCGCTCATCAGCTGGGCCGGCTGCTACGACCCTGCACTCTTGTTGCTGTTCCTGCTGCTCTTTGGCAGCCACATGATCCTCGGACGGCGGTTCGCCGGTTTCTATATCCTTCCCTTCCTTGTTCTTCTGGCCACCTTTTGGCTGCTGCGCAGCAGTGCTTTTTTGATGGACATACAGGTGAAAGATCTGGTCAGCTGGGCCAGTGGTTCTGAAACGATACCCGGTTCATCAGGCTTTTGGGCGTCCAGCCTCAGTGGCTTTCATGCATTTTGGCTGCCCTTTCTTCTGTGGCCCCTGAGTCAGATGAGGTCTTCCTGGCACCTGGCGAATGCGGGGCAGCGCAAGGCCCTTCAAATACAACTCCTGGCCTTTTCCCTTTTGTTCCTCTTCCAATTGTTCGGTCGGACAGAACGGTCTTATTGGTCGTTGATCGCTCTTTTGCCGCTCAGCTCCATGACCGCTCATTCCTATGGGCGATTGAAGACCAAAAAGCTGCGCCGTCTTCTGGCTCTTTTGTTCCTCCTTCTCGCCATTTCCGTGCTTGGCGCGCAAGCGTTTCTTTTCGAGCGCGTTTGAATATCTTTGCGCCCCTTATTTCAGCAAGTTGAAAGATCCGCTCTCCGGACATATCATCGAATTTGTCGGTTTATCCGAAGGCCCGCATTCGTTCGTTCACCAGATCGATGATGCGTTCATGCAGTCCTTCCCCGAGCAGGATTTTTCTCGTGTCCAATTGACGGGTCGGGTGGAACTGACCAAGAAAGCAGACTTCTCCATGGAAGTTTCCATGGGCCTGAAGGGAGCCATCGACACCCTTTGTGACCGCACAGGCAGATCTTTCACCATGGCTGTTGATGCAGAACGGAAGATGATCGTTCAGTTCGGGATCGATTGGAACACCGACGACGACGAGCTGGTGGTGATCCCAAGAGAAGAGCATTCCATCCATACGGCCCAGTGGTTCTACGAACTTTTGGTCCAGTCGATGCCTTTAAAAAGATTGCATCCAGATGTAAATGAAGAAGATGTCACTCTGTTCAGCACGGCTTCAGAGGAAACACCTTCCGTAGATCCCCGCTGGGAAAAATTGAAAACCGCACGAATACACGAATCCAAGTAAGCTATGGCACATCCTAAAAGACGTCAGTCGACAACGCGCAGAGACAAGCGCCGCACGCATTACAAGGCCACAGCGCCCACCATTGCGATCTGTTCAGAAACGGGCGAAGCCCATCTGTACCACAGGGCCTATTGGCACGAAGGCAAACTCTACTACAAAGGAAAAGTGGTAGTAGACAAGGAGGCTGAGCAAGCAGAAGCTTAAGCCATTGACCTCGGAGGCGATCGCCTCCTCGCCATCTTTCACAAAGGCTGTACATTCACCTCTTCAAAGATCAGAATGGGCGCATTGAAATCTGCCATAACGGCTGTAGGTGGTTACCTGCCTGAGTTCGTTATGACCAATAAGATCCTCGAGGGAATGGTGGATACCTCCGACGAGTGGATCACCACCCGAACCGGCATACGCGAACGCCGTGTGCTGAAAGGCGAAGGACGGGGCACTTCGGAAATGCTTGTAAAAGCTGGAGAAGAAGCACTGCGCAAGAGAGGAATAGAAGCCTCTGAAGTGGATCTTGTTCTGGCCTGCACGATCACCCCAGACATGGTCGTGGCCACCACTGCAGCAAAGGTCGCTGACATCTTGGGTTGCCATAACGCAGCCGCCTTCGATCTTCAGGCTGCCTGCACCGGATTCATTTATGGGCTTACGACCGGAAGCCAGTTCATCGTGAGTGGCATGTACAAGAAAGTGCTGATCGTGGCTGGAGACAAGATGTCCTCCATCCTCGATTACACCGACAGGACCACCTGTGTGATCTTCGGCGATGGAGCCGGTGCGGTCCTTTTGGAGCCGAATGAAGAATACGGCCTGGAAGACAGCATTCTGAAGAGCGATGGTAAAGGCCGCGACTACCTGTATGTAAAAGGAGGAGGGTCCATGTATCCTTCCAACGAAGAGACCGTTGGAGGAAGACAGCACTTTGTGCATCAGGAAGGACAGCCCGTCTTCAAATTCGCGGTGACCAACATGGCGGATGTGAGCGGTGAGATCCTCGAGCGAAACCAGCTGACCGGAGAGGATGTCGCTTGGCTCGTGCCCCATCAGGCCAACAAACGCATCATCGAAGCCACCGCCAATCGCATGGGGCTGAATACAGATCGGGTGATGATCAATATCGACCGCTACGGAAATACGACCAACGGCACTTTGCCTCTTTGCCTGTGGGATTACGAGAAACAATTGCGCAAAGGAGATAAACTCATTTTCGCTGCTTTCGGGGGCGGATTCACCTGGGGTTCTGCATATCTGACCTGGGCATACGACCCCGATTGATTATCCATAGATTTGCTTTAAATACCGAGTGAAATGGACATAAAAGAGATCCAAAACCTCATCCGATTCGTTGCCCGTTCAGGGGCGACAGAAGTCAATCTGGAAACAGAGGAATTCAAGATCAACATCAAGACCTCAGCAGATCAGGCGGCCATGCCAGAGCAGGCTGTCGTTCAGCATGTTGCCCAAGTGATTCCGGCTGCACCAGTCGCAGCCGCTCCGGCCGCGGTGCCCAGTGCGCCTGCAGCCGAAGCGCCCGCCGCATCTGCTGACACACCGGCTTCTGCTCCCAGCGCGGACGATGACAAATACATCACGGTGAAGAGCCCGATGATCGGCACCTTGTACAGAAGGCCAACCCCGGAAAAGGACACCTTCGTTTCAGTGGGTGACGAGATCAAACCTGGAGACGTTCTGTGCATCATCGAAGCCATGAAACTCTTCAACGAGATCGAATCCGAAGTGACTGGAAAAGTGGTCAAGGTCCTCGTCGACGACCAAACACCAGTAGAGTTCGATCAACCGCTCTTCCTGGTCGATCCCAGTTAAGACGGATCCTCTAATTCCCGTTTATGTTCAATAAGATTCTCATTGCCAACAGGGGCGAGATCGCCCTGCGCATCATACGCACTTGCCGGGAAATGCGCATACGAACAGTTGCTGTTTACTCTACGGCCGATGCCGACAGCCTGCATGTTCGTTTTGCCGACGAAGCAGTTTGCATCGGAGATGCGCCTTCGTCCAGTTCCTATCTCAACATCCCACACATCATCGCTGCAGCGGAGATCACCAATGCGGATGCCATCCACCCAGGTTACGGCTTTCTCTCGGAGAACGCGCGGTTCTCCCGGATCTGTCAGGAAAACGGCATCAAATTCATCGGTGCCAGCCCAGAACAGATCGACCAAATGGGCGATAAAGCCACGGCCAAAGCCACCATGCAGAAAGCGGGGGTTCCCTGTATCCCAGGGTCGGAAGGATTGTTGGATAGCGTGGAACAGGCAAAGAAACTGGCTGCAGAGATGGGCTACCCTGTGATGCTCAAGGCCACTGCCGGTGGCGGCGGACGGGGAATGCGCGCTGTGTGGAAGAAAGATGAGCTGCAAAAAGCCTATGAAACGGCAAGCGCAGAGGCGGGCGCCGCCTTCGGAAACAGCGGCATGTACATGGAAAAACTCATTGAGGAGCCGCGCCACATTGAGATCCAGATCATCGGCGATCAACACGGCAAGGCATGCCACCTTTCTGAACGCGACTGCTCGGTTCAGCGGAGACACCAGAAACTCACAGAGGAAACGCCTTCACCCTTTATGACCGCCAAGCTTCGAAATGCGATGGGACGGGCGGCCATCAAGGCAGCCAAGGCCATCAAATACGAGGGAGCCGGTACGGTTGAATTCCTGGTCGACAAAGACCGGAATTTCTATTTCATGGAGATGAACACGCGCATACAGGTGGAGCACCCGATCACTGAACAGGTGATCGATTACGACCTGATCCGTGAACAGATCAAAGTAGCAGCAGGTGAACCCATTTCCGGCAGCAACTACGAACCGAAGCTGCATTCCATCGAATGCCGCATCAACGCGGAAGACCCGTACAATGATTTCCGTCCCTCCCCTGGTATGATCACCAGCTTCCATGCCCCTGGAGGCCATGGCGTTCGGCTGGATACCCACGTCTACACCGGCTACACCATTCCGCCGCACTACGACTCCATGATCGCCAAGCTGATCACCACTGCCCAAACCCGCGAGGAGGCCATTGATAAAATGCGTCGGGCACTGGATGAGTTCGTCATCGAGGGCATCAAGACGACCATTCCTTTCCACCGTCAGCTGATGGACGACCCGAATTATTTGAAGGGTGTGTACACAACGAAGTTCATGGAGGACTTCGAGTTGAAGTGATCGATAAGCTGCTACTCGCCCACCTGCCAGGAGGCGTCTCCTGAGATCAAAGCATCCAGATCTTCTGCCGTTCTCTTGGGAGCGATTCCCTTCTCTTGATCGGCCAACAGCTCTTCATATACCGCACGGTCTTCCTTGTAGAGTACGCCAAAGGGACGCGGATAGGTCAGGTCATCTGACAAACGGGACAAGGCATGGGCTTTGGTCCGATCGTATGGGTCGTGTATCCAGTGGCACTCGGGATCTGATGTTTCCTTATCGTCTGTGCCGACCGCACCGTTCTTCCAAGTCAGTACGCTTGGGTTTTTTGGGTCGCCAAAACTCAGGGGCGCTCCTTCCTCCAAATGGAGAACGTTCTGCTGCTTGTGCGCCTTATCTGTAAATGCCGAGAAGGTGCCGTCGTTGAAGACATTGCAATTCTGATAGATCTCCACCAAGGATGCTCCTTTGTGCTCGTGCGCCTGCCGAAGCGTCTCGCGAAGGTGTTTGGATTCGCGGTCCACGGTGCGCGCAAAGAAGCTGGCATCCGCCCCCAATGCTAATGCGCTGAGATTGAATGGATGATCCACTGTGCCCCATGGACTCGAACGCGTGTGCTTTCCCTGCTCTGAAGTCGGGCTGAACTGTCCTTTGGTCAGACCATAGATCTCATTGTTGAACAACAGGATGTTGACGTTGGGGTTGCGGCGGAGCAAATGAATGAGGTGGTTGCCGCCGATGCTCATTCCGTCGCCGTCTCCCGTGATGATCCAAACGCTCAAGTCGCTGCGCGTCATCTTTAGTCCTGTGGCCAGACTCGTGGCCCGGCCGTGGATGCTGTGCAGTCCGTAGGTGTTCATGTAATACGGGAACCTCGAAGAGCAGCCGATCCCAGAAATGAAAACGGTCTTTTCTCTTTCAAGCCCGAGCTCAGGCATCAGATCACGAACCTGTTTTAAGATGCCATAGTCACCGCATCCAGGGCACCAGCGCACCTCCTGGTCGGTCGCAAAATCCTTGGAAGTATATGGCTGTTTATCCTTCATTCTCTTTTGTCGATCATGCGCCCGATGGCTTCTTCTACTTCTCCGTGTGTAAAGGGAACACCCTGGACCTTGTTCAACCCCTTGGCGTCTACGAGATAGGTCGAGCGGATCAGCTGCAGCAGCTGTCCCTCATTCAATTCCGGAACGAGCCATTGATCATAGCGTTCGATCAGATCTCCAAGGTCTGATGGAAGCGGGTGCAGATGCCTCAAATGGTATTGGCCCACAGAGATGCCGTTTTTGTGCATTCGCTCCACCGCGGTCCGAACGGCTCCGTAGGTCGAGCCCCAGCTGATCACCAGCAAGCCTCCTTCCCTCGAGCCGCAGCTCACTTCCTGTCTCGAATAACCTTGAGCGATCCGTTCCACCTTTTCTTTCCGCTCCCGAACCATCTGTTGATGATTCTCTGAATCATAACTCACATGTCCGGTCTCCGCTTGTTTTTCCAGTCCACCGATGCGGTGTTCCGCACCCATGGTTCCCGGAACGGCCCATTTGCGCACGCCCTTCTCGTCCCTCTTGTATGGGACGTACTCCCCGTCATCCGCTCTGTACAGTGGTGGTTGGATGTCCGGTAATTCCGAAGTGGAGGGAAACTTCCAGGGCTCCGATCCATTGGCGATATAGCCGTCCGAAAGGATCATGACCGGCGTCATGTGTTCCAGGGCCATCTTACAGGCTTCGAACCCGACATCGAACGCATCCTTTGGCGATGCACAGGACAGAACAGGAAGAGGCGCTTCGCCATTGCGACCAAACAAAGCTTGGCCCAGATCCGACTGTTCTGTCTTGGTGGGAAGCCCTGTACTCGGGCCGCCCCGTTGGACATTGATCACGACAAGAGGCAATTCCAACATGACCGCAAGACCCAAGGCCTCAGTCTTCAGTGCAATGCCTGGACCTGAAGAGGCTGTAACAGCGAGAGACCCGCCGAATGCTGCGCCGATGGCCGATGTGATGGCTGCGATCTCGTCTTCCGCCTGGAAAGCTTGAACGCCGTGGGCTTTTGAACCTGCCATCTCGTGCAGGATATCTGAAGCTGGTGTTATTGGATAGCCCGCATAGAACAGATCGAGTCCTGACTTGTGTGCCGCGGCGATCAGTCCGATCGAAAGCGCTTGGTTTCCCTTTATGTTGCGGTAACGTCCCGGTGGAAGATCTGCTGCTGGGACGCTGAAACGGTTTCGGAACAACTCCGTTGTCTCCCCATAGTGATGTCCTGCGCGCAAGGCCTTTAGATTGGCTGCTTGAATGTCTTCCCGATCGGCAAAGCGCTCTTTCAAAAAGCGCTCTGTGCGCTCCAGCTCCCGATCGTACAACCAGTAGACCAGACCCAATGTGAACATGTTCTTTGCGCGGTCTTTGTCCTTGTTGGACAGCGGACTGTCCTTCAAGGCCTCCTTTGTCAGGCGCGTGATCTCAACGGAGACCACTTCAAAGCCGCGTTTCTCTGCCTCTCCAAGAAGATCCCGGTCTTCTTGGAGCCCGGCCAGCCTCAGATTCCGGGCGTCCATCCCGTTGCTGTTGGCTATGATCAACCCGCCTTTTTTCAGCTGATCCATCTGACTGCTCAGTGCGGCAGCATTCATTGCAACGAGGGTGTCCACCTGATCTCCAGCTGTATACACCTTGGCGCTTCCAAAGTGGATCTTGAAGCCTGAGACGCCAGGTACGGTGCCGGCAGGCGCCCTGATCTCTGCAGGAAAATCTGGAAAAGTATTGAGGTCATTGCCGCTCAGTGCCGTGGTCTGGGTGAATTGTCCTCCGGTAAGCTGCATGCCATCGCCAGAATCTCCAGCAAACAGGACCGTGGCTTTGGCCAAATCTTTGGATGCGGTCATCAACTCAAAAGGCTTCTGATCTCCCGTACCTCGGACACCTCAGGAATATGCTTCTTGATGATGGTTTCCACTCCGTTCTTCAGGGTCATCTGGTTGACTTTGCACTCCACGCAATTCCCGTGCAGACGCACCGTTACCCGGCCTTCATCGTCCACGTCCACCAAGCTGATGTCGCCTCCGTCGGAGCGCAGGAAGGGCCGGATCTCATCCAGCGCCTGTTCTATTCGTTCGTTCCAATCTGTGCTCATTCCTTCATTTAGAATCTGGACGTGCGCAACCAGCCATGGTCGTGATCCGCACCACCTCTGTCGGAGGAAGCGAATTGTTGCGCTCCACCAACTCTTCCACCACACGCCGGGTCATCTCCCGGAAAACCTCACTCACTTCCGTTTGTTCCTGAAGGGCTGCAGGGCGGCCTACATCTCCCGCCTCCCGGATGGTCTGAACGATCGGGACCTCTCCCAGGAAAGGAGTTCCCAATTCATCTGCAAGGGCCTTTGCGCCGCCTTTGCCAAAAAGGTGATACTTCTTATCCGGCGCATCTGGCGGAGAGAAATAGGCCATATTCTCCACGATCCCGAGAACGGGAACATTGATCGCCTCCATTCGGAACATGCCCACTCCTTTGCGCGCATCGGTGAGAGCCACTGCCTGAGGTGTGCTTACTACGACCGCACCGCTCACCGGAACGGTCTGCACCATAGAAAGGTGAATATCGCCTGTACCCGGTGGCAGATCGATGATCAGAAAGTCCAACTCCCCCCAGTGTGCATCCTTGATCATCTGAGTAAGTGCCTTGGTGGCCATTGGGCCGCGCCAAACTACCGCCTGATTGGCACCGGAAAAAAACCCGATAGACAAGAGTTTAACGCCATAGCTCTGAACAGGATCCATCTTGCGTGCTCCGTCCACTTCCACCGTAGAGGGCTTTTCGTGCACCACGTCGAACATCAGGGGCATGCTCGGTCCATAGATGTCTGCATCCACCAGGCCCACTTTGAATCCCATTTCCGCCAGACTGACCGCCATATTGGCTGTCACCGTCGACTTACCTACTCCCCCTTTTCCGCTGGCCACGGCAATGATGTGCTGTACTCCGGGGATCTCACTTCCGCGAATGGGCGCTGTTGCTGTCTCCTCCTTTCGTTCCGTCTGCTCCACGCGTACCCTGACCTTGGCTTTGGGGTCGATCTGCTCCTGAATGGCCTTCATGATCGACACCTCGAGTTTCTTGCGAACCGCCAAAGCCGCAGAAGGACAAAGCACATCGATCTCCACTTCGTTGCCGAAAAGCTGAAGATTTCGAACATGTCCTTCGGTCACGATGGACTGTTCTGAATTGTGCGCCCTAACCTGTTCCAGGGCCTCCAGTATCTGCTTCTTGTTCATTGGGTTAAAGGTACTATAAGGATCGTCCTTCTGCCGGAGGAAACTCCCTCGGCAGATGAACAGAAGGGTCCCAAAAATGCTGAGCGAATCCAACGATCCGGTCGTCTTCCACTTCTACGCCTTCTGATCGCAACAAATCCTCCATCATGTGGGTGCCACCAAAGTGATGCTTTCCCGTGAGCAGGCCGATCCTGTTGACCACGCGATGGGCTGGAACATCGGGCCGACTGTGCGATGCATTCATGGCATATCCCACCGTTCGCGCAGCGGATGCCGAGCCCAGAAATTCAGCAATGGCACCATAGGTGCTTACCCGGCCTGCGGGTATCCTGCGAACGACCTCATACACCCGGTCGAAATAATCACTGCCCATCCTGAAATAAAGAACATTCGAGGTAGGTGATCGCCTTTCCCTTTTCCCGGAAGATCCCTTCGTAATGGGTCTGGACACTGTGGAGAACAGAGCTGCGGTCGCGCAATTGTCGGTCGATATCATAATAGGCCTGATGCACTGTGGCCCGCTGCTGCTCGAGGATACCCAATGAATACCCATGGAGGAATTCGCTGTCTGTCTTCAGGTGGATCCTGCCCTCTGGCGTCAGGATGCGCTTATATTTCTCGAGAAAAGCCGGTCCGGTGAGGCGATGCTTGGCGCGTTTGTGCTTGATCTGCGGGTCGGGAAAAGTGATCCAGATCTCGTCCACTTCTGCCTCGGCAAACGCCCGATCGATCAATTCGATCTGGCACCTAAGAAAGGCTACATTCTTTCTTTCTTCGCTGAGACTGGTCTTGGCTCCACGCCAGAGCCGGGCGCCTTTGATGTCCACGCCGATGAAATTCCGCTCGGGGTATCGCCCTGCAAGTGCCAGGGTATATTCTCCCTTACCACAACCCAATTCCAATGTGATCGGCCGAGCGTCAGAAAACATCCGCTCATTCCAACAGCCCCTTAGACTGAACCCTTCGATGAGTTCTTCGCGCGTTGGCTCAGAAAGATGATCGAAGGTCCTGTTTTCACTGAATCGACGAAGTTTTGTGCGTCCCATTTTTAGAGTCCCTGAAGCTCGAAGCTCGGAAATCCCCGCTCGCCCGCATCGTTGTAGTAATCCAGAAAGCGCATTTTGTAGAATCCACTCGGACTGTTCAAGAGGAAAACGCGCTGGGTGTCCGTCACGTAAGTGGCTGTATTGAAGTCGTAGGTCTTCCAGTCGTAACCGATGGCATGGGCATCTTCCGTGTAGTTGAATTGAACTGCGTCCGACAATTGTATCGAGGCCCAATCCAGGCTGTCAGCGCGTGCAATGGTCAATCGGCCCCGATCGGACAAAACGCCGCGAACCAAATAAACGAGCGTATCTCCCTGCTCGGTCAGGTCGTAATCGGTGTATTGGGTAAAGCACAAGTCCCATTCCCCGACCGCTGGCTCAAAGAGCACTTCGGCAGCGTTTTCCGCATCCCACATCACGCGCCGATGATCCAACCGACGTTCCACACGCTGCACCTGCCCCTCCAAAGAATCAAGCGGGCCTATGCGAAATGTGTAAGATTCCTCATCCACACCCAGGAGCTGGAATTTCCAATACCCCAACTTGTTGAATTGTTTGTCGTAGCCAAGGTCGAGTATGAACACTTCCTTGCTCAGCGCTCCCCCAGCATTCCTTGCGCCTCTGAGCGCCGTCCTGCCTGGATCTCCATCGGGGAAATCATAGGTCCACGGGTGGGGGCTGTTGGTGTCCAGTACGGCGCTGTAATTGGTGTCTCCGCTCTTTCGTGCAAACATGAAGTTGAACGAATTGAGGAAAATGGCCGAATCTGGTGAAGCAGAACTGAAGCTCAACTGGAAAACATCGCGTTCCCTGGATGCTGCGAACGTCCCATCCGATATGCGTAAATAACTCGAACGGCTGTAGTCCTTGCCTATGGCCGCTGTCAGCAGTCCGCCTCTGGCAGGCGGATAAGGAGGCTCTTCCTTCTCACAAGAGAGGAGGATCAAAAAGAGCCAAAAAAGATGCTTGCGTTTGGCCATCAGAAGGACATTTTCAGGCTGGTGAAGAAACTGCGGCCCCAGCCCATGGGCACAGGCCCTCCGGATGAATGGATGCCACCGCCTCCAGAGGTCTGGATGTTCCGTACATCAAAGAGGTTGCGGCCGCCCACGGTCAGGCTCCATCGGTTCTTCCAAAACTTTTGGGTGACCGACACATCCATCCAATGAAATGCATTCATCGTGGCCACCGAGACCCCAGACTCAGGCAAAGAGAGCTGAGGCGCCTTCCCAGTGTACTTGTAGGTGACGTCCATTCCGAACTTTTTGGACGGCCTCCAATAACCAAATCCCAAACGGAACTCTTCACTGAAAAACTCCGATCGTCCATCCACCAATTCAAAAGACTGATACAGCAGGGAAGCGCCGGCCTTGAAACTGAAATCGGGGTGGATGGTGTACAACATGTCGATCACCGTGCCGGCGGTCTGCGTCTGGCTCACATTCACATAACTGAACTGCCCGACTTCGACCAATGCCAGTTCGATCTGATTGGAAAGATGATTGTAGAACAGGCTCGGCTTGATCCTCAGCGCATGAACCGATCTCTTGTCTTTCAGCGTGTGCTCGGCGGAGAGGTCTAAGTGGTGCGCGTACTCAGCTCGCAGGTCTGGGTTGCCCACAATGTTGTGATTGGCGTCAATGAATTCTATGTACAATTCTTTGATGCTGGGTGCGCGAAATCCCCGTGCATAATTGAATCGAAACTGCGTCTGCTCAGACTTTTTCCAAAGGATGTGGAGAGAGGGAACGGGCTGCGCCCTGTAATCCGTATTGTGGGAGATGCGCAGGCCTGGTTGGGCCATTAGATCCCTTCCTAGATTCCACTGAAGACTTCCAAAGAGCGAATAGTCGCCCATGCTTTGGAAATCGCCTTCAATGCGCTTTCCGCCGCCTGTTTCATAAGACACTTCATAACCCAGTTGGAAATTCAGCCGAGCGTCCTGCTTGGTACTGCTCCAGGTGCCGCGGGAGAGAAAGAGGGTGTTGGTCGTGGTGTCGTGGGGCGTGGGATCGGGATTCACCTCTTCCGTGCGGTCCACCAAATTGCGGTTGTACTGAACGTTGTCTCTTCTAAACCAATTGTATCCGCTAACGATATCCAGCTTTGAATGAGCCCACTCCCTGCCCAGGCGAAGCCTATTGTCCAATCGGTGAGTGGTGTACCAGTTGTCAAAGGCATAATTGGAAAATGCGCTGCGGCGATCGCCCTTGTCTTTGATGCGTTCTTTGAATCCGTTGGACTCGAAGTCTGTGGTCCATTTGCGTCCCACATGACGGTACTGCATCTTCCCGTAGAGCTGCTCTTTTTGGTTCCACAGCACATCCCTGGTGGGCTCTTCTTCCGGACTCCATCCATCGAAGAAATTTCGACCGCCACTCAAGCGAAGAATATCTTCACCACGCATGGGGATCTGGGCATGCGCATTGGCATTGCACACGCCTACCGATTCATAGAACAGGCTTCCTCCACCTTTGAAAACGGACTCTTCTGGCTTTTTACAGATGATGTTGATCGCTCCTGCAAGCGCATTGGATCCATAGTTGACAGAAACAGGCCCTTCGACGATCTCAATGCGTTCAACATCCTGCAGGTTCATTTGCCCGAGGTCCAATGAGCCATTCAGTCTGCCGATCACGGGTACGCCATCCACAAGGATTTTGACGTTTCTCCCGGAGAGGCCCTGTATGCTCATCCCCGTGCCCAAGATGCCGTCCGTCTGCAGGCGGATATTGAGTTCGTCGTTGAGCAACTGTCCCAAATTGGCAGCGCCTTTCTGCTCGATGCGCTCTTTGTCCAGGATGCGAACAGGAATGATCGATTCCTCTGGGCGCGTGGGCAGATACTGAGCGGTAACGACCACGTCGTCCAAACGATAATCACCGCGTTCGAGCTTCAATATTCGATCAACTCCTGGCTCGATCGTGCCGGAAGATGTCTTATAGCCAACGTAGGTCACTGCAAATGATACGGGCTGCTCGATATCCAGAACAAGCCGCCCGTCCACATCTGTTATTCCCAACTCTTTTCCTGACGGCGAGAAGTACACCACATGTGCAAACTCGATGGGTTCATCACTCTGTCCGTCCAATACGAGCAGAGAGGTCTGCTGTCCGAACGATGCAAACGATCCGAAAAGGAAAAAGCCAATGATGCACTGTACAGTGCGTTGGGTCATCTCGTCAGAATGAGTCTCATCTGGTGGCGCTTCCGGTCACCGACCAAAAGCAATTGATAGGAACCGACAGGCAATTTGTCCAACTCCAGGCGCCATTGTTCGGCTCCTGAAGGGATGCGTTCTGCCAACAGTGTTTTGCCACTCATATCAGAAAGCTTCAGCTCCCATCCATTGTGGCCCGCTTCCAGCTCAATTGTGGTCGTGCCCGAACTCGGGTTGGGATACATTTTGATCGATGGCGCTTCAATATTTTCACTTCCCACTTCATTCGCTGGAGATTGGGTAAAGCTCAGATCTCCAGTGCTGCTGCCCGCAAAGCTGGTGAAGATCAAGTGGTAGACCCCGCCTTCATTGCTGCTAACGAAAAACGAAAGGGAATCAGCTATGTCGTAGGTAAAGGTGGTCATGTTGAATGACTTCCAATCCGATCCAATGGTGCTGATGTCGGTCTTGGACAGAGGATAATTTGCGGAATCTGCTGCTGTGACAACTGCTCCGCGCACTTCACTGGAACCAATGCCCAGATTGGTTTGAACGCCTGTTACCAAGTAGTGGAGTGTGGTGACCGGACCTGCTGGGATCTCGAGGTCGTACTTTCTGAAGACCAGGTCCCAGTCTTCCGAATCCGGCTCGCGATCGATGACCGTTTCGGATGCGATGTCGTAATACACGAAGTTCTTGTCCGAATAGGTCGACTTACTGATGATCTTGGACTTCTCGTTGGTTCCGTCCAGATCAGCAAATGTGAAGGAGAACTCCTGATTCATGGAGCTCATCATATCGATCTTCAGTTTTTTGTAGCTGCCATCTGAAAGGAGAAGAACAAATACCCTGCTGCCACTCAGATCGTGGGTGATGACGTTGTATGTGCCCCAACCATAATCGGGGTGGGAGGTGCCGAGATTCGCCAGTGCGCCCAATGACCAGCTCATTGAGCTGTTGTGCAAGCGGTTCTGTGCCATTCCCGTGGTGTCGAGATTGTTCCAGTCATTGATGTCATCCGAGGCCTTGAATACCGCCACGCCTCTTGCCTCGTTGATCATGATACTGGCGTCAAAAGCACCTGTGGCAAAGGCCAGATCCCAGTTGTTCGCCGGTTCGGCTTTAATCAGGCCATCTTCCAGTGAATAATACAGCTCGTTGGCATAACCCGGAGCCATGCTCAGGTCGACCTGCTGCTGAGCCCGAGCAGCGTACGAAATGGTCAGTGTAAGTAGAAAAGTAAAGCTGCGCTTCATCGCATTTGTGTTTTTGGTGTTTACGCTCTTTCTACGGGCGCGCAAAAGTAGGGCCGCCCGCGTTCTGTGACAAGCAAACAGGGTATCTTGGAGAGCCATGCCTGAAAGCCGTCAGAAAAGGAAAATTTTCTTTGGAATGCTCGATTGGGGGCTCGGGCATGTAACGCGTTCCATCCCCGTGGTTTCCTCTCTGTTGGAGCAGGGACATTCCGTGACACTCGGCGCTTCGGGCTTTGGAAAAGAATTGCTGCGTGTGCATTTTCCTCAATTGTCGATCGTTGATCTTCCTTCGTACCGGGTCAATTATCGCATAAACCCCTTTTGGTGGGGAATGGTTCTGCAGTTGCCGAGAATTAACAAGGCCATTCAAACAGAAAAGCGGATCATAAAGGATTGGGCCCAAAAGGAGCGGCCAGACATCATCATTTCCGACAACAGACTGGGTCTTTTCCATCCATCTGCACACTGCGTTTATATGACCCATCAGCTGCAGGTGCCTTTTGGCGCACTTGGGGCTGTCGCCAGCAGGATCCACCGCCACTACATCTGTCGTTTCCAAGAACTTTGGATACCTGATGACCGGGCGGCATCACTCAGTGGAAAGCTGAGTTCAGGCAGTGAGGCGCTTGGCATACCCGTTAAATTCATCGGCCACCCCTCTCGTTTTGGACAGAGCCAGGAAAAAGGGGGCGGATCCGTGCTTATTCTTCTCTCCGGTCCGGAGCCCCGAAGGAGTTCACTAGAAAATAGATTATTGGCACAGGCCGCGAAAATGCGTGAACAGACCTTCACTTTGGTGCGCGGAACGGAAGCACCTCTACTGGCTTCTGCCTCTGAAAA
>JAYOTP010000013.1:38504-60987 GCA_038150465.1 Flavobacteriia bacterium
CCTTCACTTTGGTGCGCGGAACGGAAGCACCTCTACTGGCTTCTGCCTCTGAAAATATTCGTGTTCTCCATTGGACCTCCGGCACACAACTCGAAGAATTGCTGCGTTCCTGCTCGGTTGTCGTTGCCAGGTCCGGCTACTCCACCCTTTTGGACCTCTGCCATGCGCGAAAACCCCTAATTGCCATTCCCACGCCCGGGCAGGGGGAACAAGTCTACCTGGGAAAAATGCATTCAGAGGCCGGACGGATTCTGTGTGCCCATGAGGACGATATCGATCTGGAAAAAGAAGTTGCACATGCCCTCTCCTTTGCAGGTCGGTTGCCCGAACCCGCCCCGCTCCAGATAATTGTTTGAGGGGCTATTGAGCTTTTTTCAGCGTAAAGGAAAAAGTAGACCCCACATCTTCTGCGCTGCGCACATTGATGGTCTGCGCATGGGCATCTATGATGTGCTTGACAATCGCCAGGCCGAGGCCCGTTCCGCCGGCATCGCGTGCGCGGCTCTTATCCACTCTGTAGAAGCGCTCAAAGACCCGGGGGATGTCGCTTTCTGGAATGCCCAATCCGTCATCGCCGATCTCCACCAAGATGTTTTCGTGCATATCAAAGAATCGGATCTCCACCTTTCCCCCATCCTTGTTTCCGTATTTCACCGCATTGTTGAGGAGATTGGTGACCACCTGTTCAATGCGCGACTGGTCGGCATGCACCCAAATGGGCTGCTTGATGTCTCTCTTGAGTTTTAACTGGATCTTTCTCTTTTTGGCCTTGTCCTCCAATTGGTCAATGACATCGCCCGTGAGTTCGACAATATCGAAATCGTCCATTTCCAGCGCCACCGCACCCGATTCCAATTTGGTGATCAGCTCCAGATCCTGGACCAGGGCGATCATGCGGTCCACACTTTTTCCTGCTCTCTTCAGGTACTTGGTGTTGATCTCCGGATCTTCGAGTGCCCCGTCCAGCAGCGTGAGCAGGTATCCCTGAATGTTGAATATGGGCGTCTTCAACTCGTGGCTGATGTTCCCGATGAACTCTCTGCGGTACGCCTCACGCTCTCTGAGTTCCACCAATTCCCTTCCGCGTTCCTCTGCCCATTGCGCCACATCTTTCTCCACCGATTCAAGATCTGTGCTCTCTGCCAATTCCCGCTCCTCTTTTTCCCCGCCGATCTTTAGTTCGTGGATGTTCTTATAGATGAGCTTGATCTTCTCTCCAATGAAGGAGTCCGTTGCCTGCCAGATGAAAACAAAAAGGCCGAGCGCAGTGAAAGCGAAGCTTGTGGACAGCCTCGCCCACTCATATTCCGGACCCTCAAAGATCTGCGAGCTGAACGCATAGCCACCAACTGCCAGCAGAAGAAGAAGCAGTGCCGAGGCCGAGGCCAGTATCTCGGGTCTGTCGAGTCTCAAAAGCTCAGGCGTCGAATTTGTAGCCCACTCCTTTCACGGTCCGAATGAATGAATCTCCGATCTTTTCTCGCAATTTCCGGATGTGCACATCGATGGTCCGACCGCCAACGACCACTTCGTTGCCCCAGATCTGCTCCAGGATCTCTTCGCGGCTGAACACCTTTCCTGGTTTGGAACATAAAAGACTCAAAAGTTCGAACTCCTTTCTGGGCAGATCGAGTTTCTTTCCCTCCACGCGCACCTGATATTTTTGAAGGTCTATGGACAATGCTCCAAATTCAAGAACGCTCTTTTTGCTTTCGGAACTGTTTCCATGCCGCCTCAAAAGCGCCTTGACACGGCTGACCAGCACCTTGGGTTTGATGGGTTTGGTGATGTAATCGTCCGCTCCTGCGTCAAAGCCCGCAACCTGTGAGTAATCCTCTCCCCTGGCCGTCAACATGGCCACCAACACCCCAGACAACTCGTCGTTTTCGCGAATGGCATTGCAGGTCTCTATTCCGTCCATCCCTGGCATCATGACATCCAGCAAGATCAGGTGTGGTTTCTCTGCTTTCGCCAGCTCAATGCCGTCTTCGCCATTTCTCGCGGTCAACACTTCAAACCCTTCGCGCTTGAGATTGTAACTGACGAATTCAAGGATGTCCTTTTCATCGTCGACCAGCAGAATTTTAAAGTTTTTTGGCTTCATGTCCGTGGGCTGATTTGGTCAAAATTAAAGTTTTGAGTGGCCTTTTCGCTATTCGACACACTTTAGAAGGCAGACTTAATAAAGACCTAACATTCCCTCGTTCGACTGTTTTACTTTTGTTTGCTATCAAACACCCCAACACCATGAGTATACGTATCCTGATCTTCACTCTTTTGGCCCATTCATCTTTCGCTGCAACGCGAACTGTTCAAGACGAAATGTGTCAATCGCGCTTGCATGAGGTGGCCTCTTCAGAAGAGGCGTCCTTCGGGGAATCGGCTTCGACCACGACCGGTCAGGATTTCGTTATCGTTGGGATCATTGACGGTCCCTTGCCCGGAGGAACACCCAAGGCGATCGAATTCTATACTCTGAATGATGTGACCGACGCGAGCAGCTATTCTGTGGCCAATGCCAACAACGGCGGCGCATTCGCAACGGCCCTCTCCTTTCCGGCCAAATCATTCACGGCAGGTGACCGTTTTCACATTGCCTCAGAAGATGTCAACTTCACCACATTCTTCGGAACAGCACCCGACACCGTTCTTCCAGTGGCCTTGGTCAATGGAGACGATGTGTTCGGCCTCTTTCATCAGGGAACACTTGTGGATGTCTACGGCGATCCGGGCGTGGACGGAACAGGAACCCCTTGGGAATACAAGGACGGCTGGGCCTACAGGAACGACAGCACGGGTCCTAACCCCGTTTTCACGCTGAGCGAATGGACCTTTAGCGGAGTAGATGCCCTGGATGGATCGACTTCCAATACGACAGCCAATCCTCCTTTTCCTTATGAAACCTACAACCTCAGCAGTGGTGGCGGTGGTGGCGGAGGCTCCACAGGTGGGATCCCGAACTACAACATTGCCGATGTTCGCGGAACCGATCCTGCCACAGGCGATGCCGACTCCCTGAATGTTCTTTGCCGGCTTCGCGGAACGGTCTTTACCATCGACTTCCGTGGTGGAAATGGCCTTTCTTTCTGGATCAAGGACCACACGGCCGGGATCAATGTGTTCAACTTCAATGACGTCAGCAACTACACAGTGGCTGTTGGAGACAGCATAGAGATCGTGGGAAGCATCGCCCAGTACAATGGGCTGACGGAGATCATTCCCGACACCATTACCCTGATCAGCAGCGGCAACACGCTGAGCAACCCTGTATCCGTGAGCGGTCCGTTGGACGAGTCTCATGAAGGGAGCTACCTGCAACTGAACAATGTTTCCTTGGTGAACCCTTCTCAGTGGCCAACTGCGGGAAACAGTGCCAATGTGGATGTGAGCGATGGCAGCAACACTTACCTGGTTCGGATCAATTCGGCAACGGACATCGATGGTGCAACACCGCCATCTGGGCTGTTCAACCTGCGAGGTGCGGGAAGTCAGTACGACAATTCCTCTCCTTACACAGGCGGCTATCAGATCCAGCCAAGCAGCTTGGCGGATTTCATTTCCAACAACCCGACCAGTCCGACCGTGAATTTTGCTTCTGCAACTCAGGATGCGATAGAGTCGGCTGGAACGGTGGCCATACAGATCAATATCTATCCACCAGCGGCGGCAGCCGGAGTGCTGGACCTTTCCTTTATTCCGGGTGCTGGGCTCACCCCTCAGGACGCTTCCACGATTCCGGCAGTGGACACGACAACTGGTCTTTTGTCCATGAATTTCAGTGCAGGCGATTCCGTCCTGACCATCCAGGGCATCATCGTTGATGATCAGCTGCAGGAAGGGAATGAAAGTGTCACCCTGAGTGTGGTGAACGTGACAGGAGGTGTCAGTATCGGACCGATCAGCTCCATGGTCTTCACCATCATTGACAACGACATCCCCATCCCCACTTATGACATTGCCGATATCCGCGGCGTGAATGCCAATGGTGAGTTGGATTCCATTGGCGTGTATTGCAAGATCGAAGGCCTTGTTCTGGGGTACAACGTTCAATCGGCTACGGGCACCAATGCTCAATTCACCGTTCAGGATGCAACCAGCGGCATCAGTATCTACTATTCGCTCAACAACATTCCATACAGTCCGATCGAGGGAGACCAGGTGCGCATAGTCGGTACGGTTGCCGATTACAATGGTCTTGCAGAGCTCTTCCCGGATTCCATCACGGTGATCAGCAGCGGAAACACCCTGCCCAACCCTCTGACTGTTACTGCACTGGATGAATCCACTGAATCCAACCTCATCCGGATCGACAACGTGACTTTGGTCGATGCCACCCAATGGCCGGCCCCAGGGAACAACGGGAATGTCGATCTCTCAGACGGCGTCAACACTTATGTCATGCGCATCGATAGGGACACCGATGTGGACGACAATGTGGCGCCTCCAGTGACTGCTTTCGATGTGGTCGGCATCGGAGGGCAGTTCGACAATTCTGCGCCGTATACGGATGGCTACCAGATATTGCCTCGTTACGCACAGGACATTCGTCTTCCAGCTCCTCCTACTCTGGCCATTACCGAGATCATGAGCGGTTCGAACACCGCATCGGCCAATCTGAATGGCGACTGGTGGGAATTGACCAATACGGGCACCGACACGATCGACATCAGTGGATTCTCCTATGACGACAACAGCTTCAATGCAGGAACCGTCACTTTCCCGACACAAACCATCGCAGGCGGAGCGTCCATCGTTGTTTGGGATGGTCTGTCCGCCGATGAAGATGCCTTCCGGGCCGAATGGCTTTTGATCCTTTCCAATCCCCCATTGATCATCCTGAGCTCTGATGAGGTGAGCGGCAATATGCCCAGCCTGAGTCAGAATGGAGATGCGGTAGCTATATATGCCGACAATGGCGCAGAGATCTGCCGGGCTGAATACACCAATGCCCTGGCCGGAGTATCGGTTGAATTCGATGCATCCTGCCTCCTGTCGGGCAATTCTACAAACGGTGTAAACGGAGCCTTCATCAGTTCCGGAGGGGATGTAGGGTCACCAGGTAATTTGGCTCCTGTCGTATCTGTGGATGAATTCCATCTTCAGGGAGTTTCTGTTTATCCCAACCCTGCAAAAGACCGACTCAACATTGCTCTAAAGGATCCGATGACCGCAGAATTCATGCTCATCAATTCTTTGGGTGTTGTGCTTCAGGAAGGGATCATATTGAACGGGCAGCACAAACTCGATATCGAGAAATATGCTACAGGTGTTTATTCGTTGCGCATCGTTCAAGGCGAAAAGAGTCGCACGCTTCGCCTGTTGAAGAACGAATGATGAAATGAGCCGATCCCTGCAGAGGCTTTCTGCAGGGGTGGGTTCTTAGGTCCGTCTCCTGCCTATGGTCCTCCTCGTGCTGAATATTCTGGGCGCTCTGGCCCTCTTCATTTATGGAATGAAGGTCATGAGCGATGCGGTGCAGCGAATGGCGGGAAGTGGTTTAAGAAAAGCGCTCCGGGCCGTCGCTTCCAACCGATTCGGTGCCTGGACGACCGGTTTTTTTGCCACCTCGCTGATCCAGTCATCATCTGCCGTCACCGTGATGGTCGTCAGTTTGGTGAACGCGGGAATGCTGGCGTTCAATGAGGCGGCTTTTCTGATCATGGGGTCCAATGTGGGCACCACGATGACCGCCTGGCTCATTTCTCTTCTCGGCCTCGGACAATTCAGTTTATCGGCCATTGCGCTCCCTTTTGTCGGAGTGGGCCTGGTCCTCTTATTGGTCAATAAGGAGCAACTGCGTGCTTTGGGCGAAAGCGTGATCGGTTTCGGACTGCTCTTTCTTGGATTGGGGCTGTTGAAAGAGGGGATTCCCCGCCTGGATGAGTCCTTTCCCCTGATCGGCTTGATGCAAGAATTCGGCGGGCCCACTGAAACCTATTTCGAGAGCCTGTTCTCCTCTCTGCTGTTCATCGCTGTGGGCGCCATCTTCACGATGATCCTCCAGTCGTCCAGCGTCACCACGGCATTCACTCTTTTACTGATCAGCCAGGAGTGGATCGGCCTGCCCTCGGGAATGGCCCTGATCCTCGGTGAGAACATTGGAACGACCATGACCGCCAATCTCGCAGCCGTGGTGGCCAATGTGCACGGAAAAAGAGTGGCCCGTTTCCATTTTTTGTTCAATCTGATCGGGAGTGTATGGATGTTCTTCCTGCTGCCCGTGCTCGCCCCACTGATCACCGCCTTCGCTGAGAATGTGAACAGCGATCTGGCCAACGAACGCACCATTTTCACTCTGAGTTTGGCTGCTTTCCATACACTGTTCAATTTGCTTAATGTACTTCTCTTCCTGTCTACGGATCTGGTGCGGCACTCGATGAACTGGCTCACCAAACTCCTGCCTTCGAAGGTTGAGGGAGACGACATCTACACCCTGGAATTCCTTTCGGCTCGACTGATGGGCACCTCCGAACTCAGTATTGTCGAAGCCCAGCGAGAACTGGTCCGGTTCGGCAAGCAGGTCAACAAGGCCTATGGCTATCTGTCCCGTATCCTTTTGGAAACCGATTCCCGGGCACAAAAGCAATTCCTAGAGCAGATCGAGCGGATCGAGCGGATAACGGATAAGATGGAAGTGGAGATCGCGGATTATCTGTCGCAGATCAGTTCGACGGAGATCAGCCCAAGGGCCAGCGAGCAGATACGGGCCATCCTGGCCGCGGGCAACTACCTCGAACGCAGTTGCGATCTCATTTTGAAGATCGGTCTTTTCATGGTGCGCAGCAAAAAAGAAAAAGCCTATTTCACCCCGGAGCTTCGACAAAGCCTGGTGAGTTTCATGAGCCTCGTACAGGAAGCCCTCGACCTGATGAATGCCAACTTAGCGGGCAATCAAAAAGACATCGATGAAGAAGCCGTGGTGCTGAAAGAGCGGGAAGTGGACGGCCAATTCAAGCAGCTTCACCGCAATTACCTGCAGCTCATGGAACGCAAGAAATTGAAGATCCAAAGCGGGCTGTATTACCACGAGCTCATCAATGAACTGGAGCGGCTGGGAGATCACGTTCAAAGCGTTTCCCTCGAGCTCGCCTTTGGGCGGGAAAGACGCAATACAACCGACTAAGGAGCAGATGGAATGAGCCCGCTGCTCACTTCGTTGCTCAGCTGCAAGCTTCTGTCCACGAGGATAAAACGAAATTCCACGCTGTCGGAAGCAGCCTGAGACAGATCGATATCATATTCGATCTCCGCCTCCAGTGTTTTGTTCTGACCCTTGGGCGTCAGATTTGGTACACGGATGGAAAATTCAGTGTCAGGGAGTTCCAGCATCGTGTCTCCCGACTGCTCCAAATAACGGACCCATAGGTTGTAATGGAATGGTGAATCGGCATCGAATGGCGGGTCGGTTTGTTCGTCCTCGAGCCCGACATCTCCGTCTCCATCCGTGAGATAGAGCCTGACCCGGAGCCTGTCGACCGTGCCCACGCCTTGCACTTGGACCTGTATCCATTCCGACCCTTCGAAGCGCAGAAAAGGAACATTGGAAAATTGCTTTTCGTCAATGCACGAGAAGGCTGGCAGGAGCATGAAGAACAGATAAAGCTTGTGCATCTTTGAACCGAACGTTGAAACCATAGCTTTCGTTTGCCCTTCCTCAAAGATAGACTCGCCTCGATTTCGGATGCAGCATCATTCGAACGGACCGCCATCGAAGCCTTTCGCTGGCAATATGTGCACACACCCGTTTATTCCGATTGGTGCAGACAGCTCGGTGTGGAGGCCGATCGGGTGCATCGTTTGGAGGACATCCCGTTCCTCCCGATTTCTTTTTTCAAATCCCATAGTGTACTTCAAAACGATGCCACTGTCCACAAACGCTTTCTCAGTAGTGGCACCCAAGGTCCTCGTTCGGCACATTCCCTGACCAAAGAGGCATTGGAGGTCTATCAAACCTTCAGCCGGAAGGCGTTCGAACTTCTTTTTGGTCCAATAAAAGACCGTCCCATTCTCGCTCTATTGCCCCACTACCTGCAAAACGGTGACTCCTCTCTTGTGGAAATGTGCCGCCTCTGGATGGAGGATTCCGGACATGAAGGCAATGGGTTTTTTCTCGATGATCAAAAGCAGCTGATCCAGCGACTGTTGGATCTTAGGGGCTGCCGGCCTGCTCCCCTTTTGATCGGAGCCTCCTATGCGCTCTTGGATCTGGCTTCATATGGCCCAATGAAGTTGGACCATGTGCTGGTCATGGAAACCGGAGGCATGAAAGGAAGGGGAAAAGAACGTGTGCGGGCCGAACTGCACCAGGAGCTGCGGTCCATTCTGGGCGCGGACCTCATCCATTCGGAATACGGCATGACCGAATTGCTTTCTCAAGCCTATGCCAAAGGTGACAACGGCTTTGTCTGCCCGCCATGGATGAAGCTGCGGATCAGGGATGCACGAAACCCCTTGGATACCACCGATTCCAAAAAAAGAGGCTGCATCAATGTGATCGACCTGGCCAACTGGCACTCTTGTTGCTTCATTGCCACCGATGATATCGGCGAAAAAAGAAAAGAAGGTGTGGCGGTGCTCGGGCGAATGGATCGTTCGGATATTCGCGGCTGTAATCTCTTAGTGGTATGACCCTTAAAAATGCATTTGTTTTCTCCTTGCTTCTGCTGGGATGGCTTGTATCTGCTCAGACGACCGATTCCGAGACCGAGCTTACCGACCCCAGCGGAAATATCGAACTGTTCCAATTGCGACCAGACGTCTCTGTCTGCGCCCTTCCTCAGGGGAATGGCTTTTATACCGTGCACTTTGTCGCCTTTGTCCAAAGGATCGACTTTGTGGACGGCATATTGGCGGAAGGGAGTCTGCTGTTCAATGAAGATCTGGATACCATCGGGAAGACGCTCGTTGAGATCGAAGAAGTGCCCGATTCGATCTGGGACATGCGTCGCTTCAGAGGCTATCATCAAGTGGAACTAACAGGGCGATTGCACAAGACCCGCTTTCATTCGTCCTCCATTCCAGAGATCGAGTACGGAGACATACTGAAAACGAAGTCGAGAACCGCCCAGGAAGAGCGGCTGGAAGCCCTTTTTGAGGGTCTTTCTTTCGAGGAACGCGAGGAGGAGGATTTCACCTTCATGATCAAGCGGCAGACAGGCCGGGCACTCAAGTACTACGGAGACCGTGAGCCTTTTCGCATGATCATCGTCCTGAGAGGCGCGCGGCCATTTTGCGTGATCACCAGTGCCAAAATCCCTTTCGAGGCACCCAAGATCAAAGACCAAAAGGAAGAGTCTCCCTACCGCTTTTACTATTTTCAGAAAGCCAGGCCCGAGATCCATGAACGGATTCGGGACGTGATGTACGACTACGTTTCCTTTTGACTGCTCAGTTGAAAGTGATCAGGAAATAGTTCTTCTTCCCCTTTTGCACCAGCAACAAACGTTCATTGAGCAGATCTGACGGGGTCACCGTTCGATCGGGAGCCGCCTTGACCTTATTGAGCGCCACGCCGTTGGCTTGCAGCATCTTTCGCGCCTCTCCCTTACTCGTGAAGATCTGGGTTCGCTCGGCGAGCAATTCAATGATCGGAAGGCCTTCGCTCAGACTAGATCTTTGGACTTCGAACTGAGGAACGCCTTCAAAAATGTCCAGCAGCTCCTCTGTATTCAGTTCGCGCAGCATTTCCTCAGTGGCCTTTCCGAACAATATCTGGGAGGAACGGATGGCTTTGTCCAGCGCATCCTGGCCATGTACCCTATCGGTCACCTCCTCCGCCAGGGCCTTTTGCAAGATCCGAAGGTGCGGCGCCTGCTGATGCTCTTGTTCCAGGTCTTCGATCTCTTTCCTGTTCTTCAGACTGAAGATCCGTAGGAACCCTCCCGCGTCTTCATCGGCTGCATTCAACCAGAATTGATAGAATTTGTACGGGCTCGTCTTCTCTGGGGCCAGCCAAATATTGCCTCCTTCGGATTTTCCGAATTTCGTTCCGTCTGACTTTTTGATCAAGGGAGTGGTCAGGGCAAAAGCCTCGCCCCCCGACATGCGGCGAATGAGTTCTGTGCCTGTGGTGATGTTGCCCCACTGATCGCTTCCGCCCATCTGCAGCTTCACACCTTTTTCCTTCCATAAATGGTGGAAGTCATACCCCTGAATGAGTTGGTAGCTGAATTCGGTGAAGGACATTCCCTGCTCGAGCCGGCTTTTTACGGAGTCCTTGGCCAGCATATAATTGATGGACATGTGCTTCCCCACTTCGCGAATGAATCCTAGGAAGCTGAATTCCCTGAACCAGTCATGGTTGTTGACGATCTCCGCTGCATTGCTTCCGGAGTGGAAATCCAGAAACTTCTCCAGTTGGGCTTTTTGTTTTTGCAGATTTTCCTCCAGGGTTTGAAGGTCAAGCAGGTTTCGCTCCTGACTCTTTCCCGAAGGATCGCCTACCATTCCCGTTGCGCCACCGACAAGCGCGATCGGCTTGTGTCCGGCCCGCTGAAAGTGCACGAGCGTCATGATCTGAACCAGATTGCCCACGCCCAGGGAATCGGCTGTCGGGTCGAAGCCGATATAACCCGATACCTGCTCCTTCTCCAGCAGCTCTTCGGTTCCCGGCATCACATCGTGTACCATTCCACGCCAACGCATCTCTTCCACAAATGAGCTCATGATCCTTTACTTAAGACACCAAAAATAGCTTTCCTTTCAGAGGAGGACGAAGGCGGTTCCCGCTATCTTTAGACCATGATCCTGGTCACCGGAGGAACCGGTCTTGTCGGCTCCCATCTCCTGTTCCGCCTTGCAGAAATGGGCGTCAATGTTCGCGCGTCCTACCGAAGCGCCGATCGAAAGGCACATGTGCTTCGGATCTTTTCCATCTACAGCACATCCGCTGAACAGCTCTTCTCCTCCATCGAGTGGGTGAAAGCCGATCTGACCGATCCTTCCTGCACAGAGACTCTTCTTGCGGGCGTGGATGAAGTTTTCCATTGCGCCGCACAAGTCTCCTTTCACGCAGATGATAAGCAGCGTCTCCTGACCGACAATCCACTGATGACCCGCTATCTGGTGAACGAAGCGCTTGCGCAGAATGTGAAGGTTTTTCACCACATGAGTTCTGTGGCCACCCTTGGCTGGCCCCCGGAAGAACAAAAGGATACACTCCTGGACGAATCCAGCGTATGGAAAGACGATCCGGATCAGTCTGTTTATGCCCAGTCGAAGTATTTGGCAGAGCTCGAAGTATGGCGTGCCCGTGAAGAAGGGCTGAATGCCTCCATTGTCAACCCCGGGATCATTCTGGGTCCGGGTTTCGGAGATGAAGGAAGCAGCAGCATTTTCGGACTCGTGCGCCGTGGTTTTTCCTTTTTCACTGCTGGGGCGAACGGTTTTGTAGATGTTCGGGATGTGGTGGCTGCGTTGCTCACGCTGTCACGCTCCACAGAAGCGCCCCACAATGGGCGTTTCATTCTGATCTCTGAGAATATGGCCTACAAGGAGCTGTTCACTCTCATCGCCCGGAGCATGGGCCTTCCTCCTCCACACCGCGCCGCCAGACCCTGGATGATCCATGCCATTCGGATCGCTCACTGGCTCAGAGAAAAAACGGGTGGGAGAAAGGCGACCATCACTCGGGAGACCGCCGCCAGTGCGCAACGGATCTCGAGGTACAGCAACCAAAGGTCTGTCGATGCGCTCTCCCTGAACTATCGGTCGGTCGAGGAAACCGTCGAATTCATCTGTCGGCACTTGGGCTGATCAGCGGCCCATTTCACTTTGCATGACCGTTAACCGCTCGATCACTTCGCTGAAAATGCGTTCAAACTCTCCGGGGCGCGCACTGTAGTATTGGAAATTCTTCTGGTAACCGATGGAGTCCAGGCCATGGTTGAGCATGACGGTACGGTGGTACGCATCGATTCCGAGTGAGTCGTTGGAAATGGTCACTCCTGTGCGGGCGCCTTCCACAAGGTGCACATCGAGCATCAGCTCCACCATGGCATCGTGGTCCAGGATCCCTTCCGGAAGCGGCTCCGGCGGCTGGCAGGAAGTCGCCAATAACAGTATTCCTATGATGCGGTCAATCCGCATGATGCGTCAGCCTCATTCCCATTGGACTCTTCTCAAATCGCCCCTTGTCGTACACCACGCGGCCGTTGACGAGCGTCTTGTCCACTCTTGACTTGAAGCTCGTTCCTTCAAAAGGCGACCAGCCACATTTATAAAGTGTGTTTTCGCTCGTGACCGTCCAGGGAGCCGATGGTTCCACAAGTACAAGATCAGCATAGTAGCCTGGGCGAATGTATCCGCGGTCTTGAATTCGAAAAAGCGTCGCGGGGTTGTGGCATATACGTTGGACGAGCCATTCGATCTTGATCTTGTCCTGACGCACGAATTCAAGCATGGCGGTTAAGAAGTGCTGAACCAAGGGGCCTCCCGAAGGCGCCTTCTCATAGGGCTGCATTTTTTCCTCCAGCAAGTGCGGCGCATGATCGGTGGCGATCACATCGATTCTGTCGTCCAGCAGCGCCTTCCAAAGTCCAGCCCTGTCCTTCTCAGTTTTAACCGCCGGATTCCATTTGATCAGGCTGCCTTTTGCTGCATAGTCATTGTCGGTGAACCACAGGTGATGGACACAAGCTTCGGCCGTGATCTTCTTGCCCTCGATCGGGCCCTTGTCGAAGAGTGCCGTCTCTTTTTCAGTGGACAGATGATAGACGTGCAGGCGGGCGCCTTTCTTCCGCGCCATCTCCACAGCACGGGACGAAGAGAGGTAACAGGCTTCTTCGCTCCGGATCCGCGAATGCCAGTCCATAGGAATGTCTGCTCCAAACCGCTGACGGGCCGCTTCCAGATTGTTTTGAATGGTCGTCTCGTCCTCGCAATGGGTGATGATCAATTGATCCAGTTCTCCGAACAGACCTTCCAGCATCTGTTCATTGTCCACGAGCATGTTCCCGGTACTCGAGCCCATGAACACTTTGACTCCCGGGAAGCGTCCCTTTTCAAGACGTTTGAGTTCCTCCAGATTTTCATTGCTCGCGCCAATATTGAAACCAAAATTGGCCATCGAGCATTCGGCTGCCCGTGCGTATTTCTCCTCCACTGCTTCGGCGGTCAGTGCAGGTGGGCGCGTATTGGGCTGCTCGATGTAAGAAGTTATACCGCCCGCAACAGCCGCTCGCGATTCCGTAGCTATTTCCGCCTTGTGGGTGAGTCCGGGCTCACGAAAGTGCACCTGATCATCGATCAGACCCGGCAAGACCCACATGCCCGAAGCGTCTATGACCTTTTCGTTGGTTCGGGGGCTGATGTGCTGCTCCACGCGTTCGATGCGCTGACCTTCGATGAGCACATCTTTGATCTCAGAACGACCCTCATTGACCACGAGGCCATTCTTGATGAGCACTTTACTGCTCTTTTCCTCCGGCATCTTTTCGTTGGTAACGCCTGTCAAAAAGGCTCCTGAATTTCATTTGTATCACTCCAAAGACCGCCTCTCGGATGATGCTCCTGCTCATCTTGCTCTGTCCTTTTTGGCGATCGGTGAAGATCACCGGCACTTCCTGCACATTGAAGCCCAACAACCACGATTTGAACTTCATTTCGATCTGGAAGGCATAGCCAACGAACTGGATCTTGTCGAATCGGATCGCCTCAAGGACCTTTCGACGATAGCATTTGAATCCTGCAGTGGTATCATCGATCGGCATTCCCGTTACCCAGCGCACATAACGGCTGGCATAGTAGGACAAAAGCACACGCCCCATCGGCCAGTTGACCACATTCACTCCTTTGCAGTATCTGCTGCCAATGGCCACATCCGCACCTTCCCGGCAGGCTTTCAACAGAATGGGCAGATCGTGTGGGTCATGCGAAAAGTCACAATCCATTTCGAAAATGAAGGAATAGGACCGCTCAAGTGCCCATCTAAACCCTGCCAGATATGCCGTTCCCAAGCCCTTCTTTTCTGATCGCTCCATGAGAAAAAGCCGGTCTGGAAATTCCTTTTGTAGCAACTGCACCTTGGCCGCCGTTCCATCCGGAGAGCCATCGTCAATGATGAGCAGGTCAAAAGCCTCATCGAGACCCATGACTTCGAATATCATGGGTTCGATATTCTCGCTTTCGTTGTAGGTCGGTATGATGACGAGGGATTCGGACACTTATAAAAAATGAAGTCCATAAAAGTAGCCAAACCTCTTCAGTGCGTCGCCCTGATGAATGGATTGTCATCAACCCGTATAAAGCCCCTAACTTTCTGCTGTGAAGATCGACGTCTACAGCAAAAAGAACACCTGGAAGCTGTTGCTTTTTCTCTGTGCAGTTGGCGTTGGTGCAGCAACCCTGCTGTACACGGAAACCTTCCTGCAAAAACTTCGGGACGAAGAGGAGAAAAAGCTTCAACTCTGGGCGGAATCACTGAACACGATCCTGACCGCTCCGGACGATCAGCAACTCACGCTGGCCTCACGAATGATCGAGTCCAATACCACCATTCCGTTGATCATGACAGATGGAGAGGGACAGATCATCAGTGTGCGGAATCTGGATCCACTTAAAGCGGATGATCCAGAATACCAGCAAAAGATGCTCAGCAGCATGCAGGAGGAGAACGAGCCCATACAGGTGGTGATCGGCGATGGGCAAATGAACCTGATCTATTATCGGCACTCGCATCTTCTGACCCAATTGAGGATATATCCGCTCATCCTTCTCGGTGTGATCGGACTTTTGGTCGGTGTGGCCTACCTCGCTTTTTCCAGTGCCCGCCGCGCAGAACAGGATCGGGTTTGGACAGGAATGGCTCGGGAAACCGCCCATCAGATCGGGACCCCATTGAGTTCTCTGGTGGGTTGGGTCCACTTGCTCAGAGAGAAGAAGGTGGACAGCATGATCACGGACGAAATGGAGCGGGATGTTCAGCGGCTCGAACGGATCACGGACCGTTTTTCCAAGATCGGCAGCATCCCCGAATTGAAATCGGCCGACCTCTCAGAAGTGATCTCACGCACCGTAGACTATCTCTCGGCACGGGCCGGCAGAAAAGTGGTGGTGGCCTTCGCTGCGCCCGAAACCAATGGACCACATATGGCGCTTTTGAACGCGCCGCTCTTTGAATGGGTGCTAGAAAACCTCATCCGCAATGGTATTGATGCCCTCGATGGAGAAGGATCCGTGGTGATCCGGCTTGAGTCTGGAGCGAATCAGCACCGGATCATTGTAGAGGACGACGGGAAAGGCATGGGGACGGGGCAACAAAGAAGCGTGTTTCGCCCGGGTTTCACCACCAAAAAGAGAGGGTGGGGACTCGGCCTGACGCTGGCGCAGCGGATCGTGGAACAATACCACAATGGGCAGATCAGTGTGCAGAGCAGCGAGTTGGGGAAAGGCACCCGAATGCTCGTTCGTATCCCTAAAGCCTAAGCCTTTTTGCCGGAACGCAGGGTGAACTGTGTGATCTCCGGCCAAATGCCCACCCTACCGTAAAAAGCCAGATAGCCAAATCCGCGGTTCACGTACAAGCGCTTGTTGTTTTCTTCATACAGCCCTGCCCATTTGGGGTAGCGAAGCCGCACGGGGCTCCATTTGATCCACCCCGGGATTTCAATGCCGAATTGCATTCCATGGGTGTGTCCGCTCAATGTAAGCGCTATGTGCTTGTCATATCCCTTGACCTCAAGGTCGAAGTGTGAGGGATCATGGCTCATCAAAAGGGTGAAGTCGTCTTTCGGAATACCCTTGGTGGCTTTGTCGAGATCTCCGTGCTGCGGGAAGGGCGGTTTTCCCCAATTCTCCACGCCAGCGATATGGATCCTGCTTCCCTCGCGCTCGATCGTTCGGTGCTCATTGAGAAGAAGATCGAAACCCATCCTCCTTTGTCTGTTCTTCAGATCATCGAGATTGTTGGCTTTTTCCTGTTCACTGGACCAGGCCACATAATCTCCATAATCGTGGTTGCCCAGTACCGACAGCTTGAGATCCCTTGCCGATAGATCGGTGTACAGATCTTCCCATCCGTCCAATTCCGAGGCCTTGTTGTTGACCATGTCTCCGGTAAAGAGAAGTGCATCGGGCGACAAAGATTTGACCAGATCCAAGCCGTAGCCCACTTTTTCCCGGTCGTCAAAACTGCCGGTGTGCAGGTCTGAAATCTGAACAATACGGTAGCCGTCAAAAGCTTCTGGCAGGTCTGGAAAAAACAATTCTTTATGAAGAACCCTGTATCTGTACCGCCCTTTCCACACACCGTGAATGATCGCGCCCAGTGGAATGGCGGCAAGTGCAAGTGCCAGCTGCCCGATGAATCGTCTGCGCTCCGGGAATCCATTTTCGCCGCCTTGAACCGCACGGGCCAGCCATTGGATCACCCGCATCAGGTCTTCGAAAAGCAAGGGCAATGTGATCAGCGTCTTGGGTATATAAATGAGGATGGAAGCTGTGATGACCCAGCCCACCATGTGCATGGCATCCGTTCGGCCATTCTTTCTTGCCCAAAACATCAAAAAAGCGATGCTCGTCCACACCAGAACCGTACTTGCCCACCAGATCCATTTCGACCAGGGAAGCGTTCTCGGGACGGATTGCAAAACGCTGGCTGCATAGACATCCAGAAGAGCGATCAGTATGAGAAAGAGAAAGGGCATCAAAAATCTTTAGAGCGCAAATATCCAACTTGCTTCTGCTGCAAAAGTTTCCCGATCGGGAACATCCTCAACAAAAGCGCAAATTTGCGGCATGCATGTTTTGATCGTGTACCGCGGAAAAATTCCTGTAACGCTCTACGGGGGGACACAGCGCGATATTTGGTACGAAGGACGCGAACTGGTTCGCGCAGGCCATCTGGTCAGCTATCTCGTCAAAGAAGGTTCTCAGTGCGATTTTGGTCGGGTGATCCCTTTCGATCCGGAAAAACCAGTGGCCGATCAAATACCGGAAGGCATCGACATCGTTCATTTCCACGACGAACACCCGGGTATGGACGCGATCTCCACGCCTTATTTGTTCACTCTGCACGGAAACAAGAATGTTCAAAAGCCTCTTCCGCTGAACACGGTCTTCATTTCTGCTGACCATGCAAGTCGTTTTGGCTCCACGCATTATGTATACAATGGCATGGACTGGGACGACTACGGCCCTGTAGACTGGAAGCTGGAACGGTCCTATTTCCACTTCCTGGGCAATGCTGCCTGGCGACTGAAGAACGTGAAGGGAGCGATCCGAACGGTAACTTCGACTGAAAGAGAAAGGATAGATGTCCTTGGCGGGGTTCGATTCAATTTTGAGATGGGGCTTCGTTTCACCTGGACACCGCGCGCCCGGTTTCACGGAATGGTGGGCGGAGAAGAAAAATATACTTTGCTGAACGGCTCCAAGGGACTTGTTTTCCCGGTTCGATGGCACGAACCCATGGGCCTTGCGATCATCGAGAGCTTGTATTTCGGCTGCCCTGTATTCGGAACGCCCTACGGTTCTCTGCCTGAGATAGTGAGCGAGGAGTTTGGCGTTCTTTCTCATCGGCGCTCGGTGCTTACCGAAGCCATCGAAAACGTTGATGATTTTGACCGAAAAAGATGCCATGAGTACGCCCGAGACACCTACTCAAGCAAGGTCATGACCGACTCCTATATCCGCTATTTTGAAAAGATCCTGAATGGGGACACCGTACACAAAGAGCAGCCGATCCTTCAAAAAGTGCAATCCGAAAAATTTCTGCCCTGGGAAGACTGAGTGGTACACCTACTGCCAGCTGCAGCCATTTTATAAAAAGGCATCCCTTTCGAGATGCCTTTGAAATAAGCCTTTCGCTTTAGTTCTTACGAGCCACAAGCTTCGCATTCGTCTGGGTTGTCCAGACTGCACGCGATCGTTTCTTCATCGCTGTAGCTCTTTTTCACCGCTTCGGCCATGGTCTTGGCATTCATTTCAGCTGTCGACTCCTCGAAACTCGCCATGTTCTCTGCCTGCTTGGCTTCTGCTGCGGCTTCCTTCTCTTTACCTGCCTCATCAGTTGCCACGACCGGTGTCACCTGACTTTTGGCTTGTTTTTCCACAGTGAACTTGATCGCGTCCGTCGCGCTCTTCGTTCGGAGATAATACAGCCCTGTCTTCAGCCCCGCTTCCCAGGCATACATGTGCATGCTGGTCAGTTTCCCTTTGTTGGGCGACTGCATGAACAGATTCATACTTTGGCTCTGATCGATGAACATGCCTCGGTCGGCTGCCATATCGATGATGTCCTTCATGCCCAGTTCCCACACGGTTTTGTACAGCTCTTTGATGTTGGCTGGAATGCCCTCGATCTCCTGAATGGAGCCGTTGTGCCGCATGATCTCGTTCTTGAGGTCCTCGTTCCAAAGCCCTAGATCCACAAGGTCCATCAATAGATGCTTGTTCACCACGATGAACTCTCCGCTCAAGACCTTGCGCGTGTAAATATTGCTGGTGTAAGGCTCAAAGCACTCATTGTTGCCCAGGATCTGAGAAGTGGATGCGGTGGGCATGGGCGCCACGAGCAAGGAGTTGCGTACTCCGTGTTCCAACACCTCTTTGCGCAATCCTTCCCAATCCCAGCGACCGCTCAGTTGCTTGGCGTCCACGCCCCACAGATCGAATTGGAACTGCCCCTCGCTCATCGGGCTTCCCTTGTACGTCTCATACGCTCCGTCTGCCTTGGCTTCTTCAACAGAAGCCTTGACGGCCGCGAAGTAGATCGTCTCAAAGATTTCCTTGTTGAGCTCTTTGGCCTCATCGGAGGTGAACGGCATGCGGAGTTTGATGAAGGCGTCGGCCAGTCCCTGAACACCCAGTCCGATAGGACGGTGCCTCATATTGCTGTTCCTCGCCTCTTTGACCGGATAGTAGTTCCTGTCAATAATGCGGTTCAAGTTGCGTGTCGCCTTCATGGTGACCGCAAAAAGCTTTTCATGATCGAATTTTCCGTCCTCCACGAACATGGGAAGGGCGATGCTGGCCAGATTGCAGACCGCTATCTCGTCCGGTGCACTGTATTCCATGATCTCGGTGCAGAGATTGGACGAGCGAATGGTTCCCAGATTCTTCTGATTGCTCTTGATGTTGGCCGCATCCTTGTAGAGCATGTAGGGCGTTCCGGTTTCGATCTGGGCCTCGAGTACCTTCAGCCATAGTTCACGGGCCATAATGGTCTTTCTGCCCTTGCCTTCCTGCTCGTACTGGGTGTACAGCGCCTCGAATTCTGGGCCGTAGCTGTCGTAAAGACCCGGGCATTCGTTGGGGCACATCAGCGTCCACTCCTTGTCTTCTTTTACGCGCTTCATGAACAGGTCGGGCACCCACAGAGCATAGAAGAGATCGCGCGCGCGCATTTCCTCTTTCCCGTGGTTCTTCTTCAGGTCCAGGAAATCGAAAATGTCTGCATGCCACGGTTCCATGTAAACGGCAAAGCTTCCCTTGCGCTTGCCACCCCCCTGGTCGACATAGCGGGCCGTATCGTTGAAAACGCGCAGCATGGGCACGATCCCATTGGATGTGCCGTTCGTTCCCCTGATGTACGAACCTGTTGCACGGACATTGTGAACGCTGAGTCCGATCCCGCCTGCCGACTGGCTGATCTTGGCACACTGCTTCAGCGTGTCATAGATCCCGTCGATGCTGTCGTCGCTCATGGTCAACAAGAAGCAACTGGACATCTGTGGCTTGGGGGTTCCCGAATTGAAAAGCGTGGGCGTTGCGTGCGTGAAATACTTTTTGGACATCAGATCATAGGTCTCCAATGCCGCCTCAATGTCTTCTTTGTGGATGCCCAGAGATACGCGCATCAGCATCTGCTGAGGGCGCTCAACGATCTTGCCGTTGGTGCGCAGCAGGTAGGAGCGTTCGAGGGTCTTGAATCCAAAGTAATCGTAGCCGAAGTCCCGGTCATAAATGATGCTGCTGTCGATCAGAGGCGCATTGGCTTTGATGACCTCCATCACATCGTCTGCGATCAAGGGTGATGCCAGTCCGGTCTTCGGGTTGACGTACTCATGAAGCATCGTCATGGTCTCCGAGAAGGACTTGTTGGTGTTCTTGTGCAGATTCGAAACCGCGATCCTGGCAGCGAGTTGCGCATAATCCGGATGCCGAACCGTCATGCTCGCCGCGACCTCAGCCGCCAGGCTGTCCAGTTCAGAAGTGGTCACCCCTTCATAGATCCCCTCGATGACCTTCATGGCCACCGCCGTGGGATCCACCAATTCGCTCAGCCCGTAACACAGTTTGTGGATGCGCGATGTGATCTTGTCAAACTTGACCGCTTCCTCCCGACCGTCTCTCTTAACTACATTCATAAGTACTGGTTTATCAAATGGTTCTTCTTAGAATTCGTCGCTGAAACCGAACACGTCTTCCTGCTCGCTCTTTTCCTCTTCTGTGGTTTTGACACCCGCTTTTCTGTACTCGGCTACACGACCTTCAAAGAAATTCGTCTTGCGCTGCAGGGAGATCATGTCCATGAAATCAAATGGATTGGATGCGTTGTATTCCTTTGAGCAGCCCAGTTCGGTCAGCAGGCGGTCTGCAACAAATTCGAGATACTGCGTCATCAGGTCGGAATTCATTCCGATCAGGCGCACGGGCAGTGACTCCGTGATGAATTCCCGCTCGATGTCAAGTGCCTCTACAATGATCTGTTTGATGCGCTCTTCCGGCACCTTGTTGATCAGGTGATTGTTGTGCAGGTGGCAGGCAAAATCACAATGCATGCCTTCGTCTCTGCTGATCAGCTCATTGGAAAAAGTGAGGCCCGGCATCAGCCCTCTTTTCTTCAGCCAGAAGATGGAACAAAAGGATCCGCTGAAGAAGATGCCTTCCACTGCGGCGAAAGCAATGAGTCGCTCCGCAAAGGAAGGAGACTCGATCCAGCGCAGTGCCCAGTCCGCCTTTTTCTTGATCGCATCAAATGTCTCGATCGCATGGAACAGTTTGTTCCGCTCCTCCGGATCTTTGATATAAGTATCGATGAGAAGAGAGTAGGTTTCCGAGTGGATGTTCTCCATCATGATCTGAAAGCCGTAGAAGAATTTGGCCTCCGTATACTGCACCTCGTTGACGAAGTTCTCCGCCAGATTTTCATTTACAATTCCATCACTCGCCGCAAAAAAGGCCAGGATGTGCTTGATGAAATAGCGCTCGTCGTCATTGAGCTGGTTGTTCCAGTCGGTAATGTCCTGTTGCAGGTCGATCTCCTCTGCCGTCCAGAAACTCGCCTCCTGCTTTTTATACCACTCCCATATATCGTGGTGTTGAATGGGGAAGAGTACGAAGCGATTCTTATTCTCTTTCAGTATGGGCTCTTGTTGCTGCATCTCTCGGTTCTTCAGGGGCGAAAAGGTCTGCTTTTGGCCTTCAAAAAAGGCCTTAACAGGCTGTTTTTCAGTTTTTTAGTTATGATTTAGCTGACCAAACATCTCAAGAGGGAAAACGGCCAACATTTAATCTCTATCCAAATTTTGCGCAGGCATTTTTTGGAAGCAAGGTGCATTTATGCACAATGTGAATCAGTTTTCAACAGGGGTCGGATCGCGATGCCGCGCAAAGTCCATATTGTAAGACGCCCGACATGGACAAGTGTTAATTCAAGGTTAAGCGGTGGAGAAATTCACAGGCATTGTGAACAACCTACCTCTTCCCCTCCAGTAGGTGGGCATGCACTTGTTCCAGCTCATGGTACCACTCCGGTCCAAAGCGTCGGATCAGGGCGTCTTTAAGAAAGACATATACCGGCACCTCAAGCTGTTCGCCCAGCTGGCATGCAGGATCGCATATCTTCCAGCGGTGATAATTGACCGCCTTGAAACTTGAATAGCTGCTCACGCGGACCGGGTAGAGGTGACAGCTGACGGGTTTGCGAAATGCCGTCGCACCTGCTTTCCATGCCTTTTCGATCCCACAAAGGGCCTTGCCATTCTCAAAAATGGCGTAGGCGCAAGCGCCCTCCTCGACCAAGGGGGTGCCCAGATCTCCGTCCGAATCGATCACTGAGCTTCCCTGCCGATCGATCGCCTTTCTGCCCTCATCGATCAAGTAGGGTTTGATGACCTCATATTCTTTGTCCAGAATGGCCCGCTCGTCTTCCTCCAGCGGCGCTCCTGAATCTCCCTGAACACAACAGGCCCCTTTGCAGGCCTCGAGGTCGCAGACAAAGGCTTTGTTCAACAGATCCCGGGAAACAATGGTGTCGCCGATCTCGATCATAGGTGCCGAAGATAGCCTGCTCATTTGTCTATTTTTGCCGCGTGCAAATAGAAGTCGTCAAATCAAAGCTGCATCGGGTCACGATCACCGGCGCCGACCTCCACTACATCGGCAGCATCACCATCGATCAGGATCTTTTGGATGCCGCGCACATGATCTCCGGGGAGAAAGTGGTGGTGGTGAATGTCAACAATGGAAGCCGGCTGGAGACCTATATCATTCCTGGCGAACGCGGAAGCGGAGAAGTGACCATGAATGGACCGGCCGCCCG
>JAYOTP010000014.1:0-53446 GCA_038150465.1 Flavobacteriia bacterium
AAAAGATCCTCTGTTCAGAAAAAGATGCAGGTATTTACCCAAAGATCCGAGGTGTTGACCGAAGAGGTCGACCGGATCCTGGGCCTGCTTCAGTCGCTGAAAAATGAGAACCAGGAGCTGAAGGCGCAACGGTCGAAGGATGCTGCATCCATAAGGGATGCCCGCGATCGGATCGCTGTCTTGGAACGGGAGATCGACAGCATGAAGGTGGCCAGTGCCCTTTCCGGAGATGATGTTCGAAGGAAGGAAGCGCGGGCCGAAGTAACCGGAATGCTGCGGGAAATTGATAAATGCCTGGCCTTGCTTCAGGATTGATCGAGTTGAGATGTCGGAGGAGAGAACCATGAGAATGAAGTTGAAGGTCGCCAACAGGACCTACCCCCTCAACGTACGACTCGAAGAAGAAGCAAGCCTTAGAAATGCGAGCAAGCGCATCACGCAGATGATGGAAGAACTGGAGAAGGCCTATGCCGTATCCGATACACAGGATCTGCTGGCCATGACGGCCATTCAGCTTGCCTCGTCCCTTGAGCGTCAACAGTCTACATCGTCCCTTGACGAAGAGACCGTCGTTCAGGAATTGGATAAACTCATTGGAAAGCTGGGTGCTTTCAAGTGAGTTGAAGCGTTCTTTTAAAGCGATTTCCCGCATAGGCCTACCTGCTTTGGTAAACTCAACAGTTAACCTAAATAGGAGTCCAGCTCGTTGTGGAGATGTCATGCCCTTCTGGAAAAGCCCGGCTTTTCGGTGAGAGGGAAGACTGAAACTCAGCGGTGGATTCCGATCCTGTATAATTGGAGTTTACGCAAACTCTGTGGTCTGTGCGGGTTTTTTTAATTCAGAAACAGAAATGTCATACACCATCATCATTGCCGCCATCGGGTCGTTGCTTGCAGGATTCATAGCAGCCACGCTCGTCGCGCGTCAAAGGGAAAAGAAACAAGTCGGCGGAATGATGGCCGACGCCAAGAAGGAAGCAGAGGCCCTGAAGAAAGAAAAGATCCTCCAGGCCAAGGAAAAATTCATTGAGCTCAAGTCCGAGCACGAAAAGACCATTCAGTCCCGGGAGCGAAAAATGGGCGATGCGGAAAAACGCATCAAGGACAAGGAATCCAAAGTGAACAAACAGCTCGAGGAGCAAAAGCGAAAGGACAAGGACCTACAGCGCCTCAAAGAGCGTCTCGAGCGACAGATGACGGCTGTCGATAGCCGTTTGGAGGAGATCGAGAAAAGCCACCGTTCGCAGGTCGAACAACTCGAGAAGATCTCTGGACTTTCAGCGGAAGAAGCCAAGCAACAGATGGTGACCGCCTTGCGCGATGAGGCACGCACCGAAGCAGCTGCCTTCATCCAGAACTCAATGGAGGAGGCCAAGTTGTCCGCCTCGGCCGAGGCGAAAAAGATCGTCATTCAGAGCATCCAACGGGTAGCTACAGAGCGAGCCATCGAGAATTCAGTTTCCGTATTCAACATCGACAACGACGAAATGAAAGGCCGGATCATCGGCCGGGAGGGAAGGAACATCCGGGCCATTGAGGCTGCAACGGGTGTGGAGATCGTTGTGGACGATACACCTGAGGCCATTCTGCTCTCCTGTTTCGATCCGGTTCGCAGAGAGATCGCCCGCTTGTCCCTTCACCGTTTGGTCACCGATGGCCGCATTCATCCGGCGCGGGTCGAAGAAGTGGTGCGAAAGGTGGAGAAGAACATTCAGGAGGAGATCAATGAATTGGGCAAGAAGACCATCATCGATCTGGGTATTCATGGGCTTCATCCCGAACTGGTCAAAATGGTTGGTCGCATGAAGTACCGTTCATCCTACGGTCAGAATCTATTGCAGCACAGCCGAGAGGTGGCCAATCTCAGTGCCACCATGTCTTCAGAGCTGGGGCTGAATCCAAAATTGGCCAAGCGCGCTGGTCTGCTTCACGACATAGGGAAAGTCCCGCAGGAAGAGTCGGAACTGCCGCATGCCATTCTGGGGATGCAGTTGGCGGAGAAATACGGAGAGAAACCCGAGGTGTGCAATGCCATTGGTGCGCACCACGATGAGATCGAGATGACCAGTCTTTTGTCGCCCATCATACAGGTCTGCGACGCGATCAGCGGGGCACGTCCAGGTGCGCGCAGGCAAGTAGTGGACTCCTATATCCAGCGATTGAAGGACCTTGAGAACCTCGCTCTGAGCTATAAGGGAGTGTCCAAAGCCTTTGCCATTCAGGCGGGTCGCGAGTTGCGCGTCATGGTGGAGAGCGAGAAGGTGAATGATGCGGAGGCCGGCAGCCTGGCCCACGATATTTCCCAGCGCATCCAGAACGAAATGACCTATCCAGGACAGGTGAAGATCACCGTGATACGCGAGACGCGCGCGGTGAGCATGGCCCGCTAGAACAGCACGTCCAGGCTCTGATCGATCAGTCGTTTGACCGTTTTTTCCGGATCTGAAGAGGTTTGTCCGCTGGCGCGGTTGGCCAATAGAGCCGATACAGAGGCCATTTTATGGCCGAAGACGGATCCGAGGTGAAACAAGGCGGCCGTTTCCATTTCCACATTGGTGATGCGGTCTTCGCCGGAACGGAAAGCGCTGAGTCGGTCGAGCATCTGGTCTTGTGTTGCGCCCTCCCAGATCTTTCGGCCCTGGGGTCCGTAGAAGCCACATGCCGTATATGTGATGCCTTGTTCCATACCTGAAGAAATGAGCCGTTGGCTGACTGTTTTGTCGGGGTAAAAGGGGAGCAGTCTTGGAAACCGGTAGCGGTTCGTGAACTCCTGCAGCGCTACATTCAGTCTATCTGTTGCAGCCTGCGGGTAGAAGTGATGCAAACTGTCCATGGAGCAGGCGGCTGTGCTCACCAGCAAGCGGTCGATCCCCAGATCTTCCTGCAAGGCGCCTGAAGTGCCCAGTCGAATGATCTGTAGACTCCGTCGCAGCTTATTGGGCAGGCGATTTTCCAGATCCCAGTTCGCCACGAGTTCCAGCTCATTGAGTGCAATGTCCACATTGTCCGAACCCATCCCTGTGGACAGCACTGTCACTTTATGTCCTCTGATCGTTCCAGTGACCGTCCGGAATTCTCTTTTTCGCCGTTCCAGATCGACAGAGGCAAAGTGAGGAAGAAGCTGGTCGATCCGGTCGGGATCACCAACAGTGAGCACCGTGTCTGCTACTTCTTCTCCGATCAGATCGAGATGATAGGCTCTGAAGCCGGGCCCGGTCATGATCTGGGTTGGATCTAGTGAGGCGGAGGCGCTGTTCGGATTCATATGCAATGCGAATTAAAGGCGAGGCCGGTTAGGGGGAGCGGAGGGTTTGAAGATCGATGTCAGTACATACCGGAAATACATCCGAAGCTGAAAGGATGCAAGAGGCTCAATTGCCTGGGCTGAGGTTGAAATAAACGGAGCCATGATTGGAGGAGGAGGCGCTGTTCTGGCTGTAACGAGACAGGGGAGCACCGATCAGCACATTTCCCGCTCCTTCTGAGAGGTTGTGTCCGAAGCGCATTCCCGCAGCGGCATCGGGAGCAGAGATGACCCCTTGATGGACAAAACTGCTTCCATTCCAAGTGTACTCATGCACCTGTCCAGCTCCCTGATCAGCACCTTCAGAACCCACCAAAAGCTTTCCGCTTTGGAGCGAGTAGGACAGGGCGCTTCCAAAGTGATCTCCGCCCTGGGGTTGAGGAGCTTGCAGGATCTGGGTCTCTGTCCAGACCGAACCGTTCAATTCGAATAGATAGACCTTCTCTGCATTGGGGTCGCCCACAAGCAGCGTGCTTCCTGCACGGCAGACGGAATGTCCGAATCTTCTTCCGCTGCTCCCATCCGAGGCGAACAGTTGCTGACTGATGGCCAGGCTGCCGTTGATCATTCGATACAACACCACACTTCCCTGTCCATTGTGACCGGGCGCACCAACGACGACCGTATCGTTTTTAAAGTCCATGGCCGCTCCGAATTCACTTGTGCCCAGGGATGAAAAGGAAGTTTCAGTTCCTGTGAGCATCCATCCGCTCGTCTGCTCCTGGTAGATGAACAGCTTTGGCTGTGCAGAAGGAGCAGCAACGATCAGGGTACTCCCATCCATCGCCATTTCCTTTCCAAAATCCTGACCGATCAGCAGATTCTGAGGCTGAAGACTGGCTTCAGATACCCACTGTCCGAGCGAATTCAAACGGTGGAGATACACCTTTCCGCTACCGGATTCTCCAGGGGCAGCCACCGCCAATCGATCCCCATCGATCTGTACGGAAGCACCGAAGAGATCGCTGTCGGCTCTGTCCATGGCCTGAAGTCGCTGCCATTCGACCCATTGACCATTCTTTTGGTGAAAGACATACGCTGCCCCGACATCGCTCAGAAAACCGTGATCGATGGTGTCGTAGCGCTCTGCGTAGGCCCCCGGACGTCCCGGACTGCCGGACACGGCCCAGTTCTGGTCGATATCCACAGCTTCACCGAACCGGTCTCTGGTAGGAGAATAAACGTACGGTACGATCTGCACGGCCGTCGGCGCACATGCTTGTAGAGTGTGGCTGCCCAGAGAGTCGTATGAATCGTTGCTTAGCGCATGCCATTGTAATCTTAGACGCGACCAATAGGCTGTTCCAGTTCGAATGCTGTCTGCCCGCACCAGGGTGACGTTTTGAATATCGTGCACAACGCCATTGTCGATGATGGTGTGGTTTACGCCTCTGTTGTTCGGATCACCGATGCGGTCGATGGTATCGCCAGTGGCCAATTCGATCAGGCTGGTGAGGTCATTTCCATTGAAGCTCAAAGCACTTCCAGATCCGGAAACAGCATCTGCCCGGTTCAAAAAAGAAGGAGCAGCTGAACTGTTGCACACCACAAATTGTGCTCCGGCATTCAGCGTGCCCGAAAGCGAAGTGCTGCCGGAATAGCCCGTAGCATTGTAGGCGGTGTACAGCACAAAATCGCCGAGATCAAGTGTGGAATCGGAGGTGTTGGTGAGCTCAAGACACTTGTTATTGGACGATCCTTCGATGTATTCAGAAATGATCAAGCCTCCAGAGCAATTCCCTGAACCGACCTGTCCGGATGCACTTCGTGTCTGCAGCTGATCCGAAAGGGCTGCGCCCATGGCATCGGTTGAACCGCTTTGAACAGCATAGAGGAATGCCTGTGCGTAATAGGTCGTGCCCGCCTGCAATCCGGTCACCACCAGTTGCGCATCCTGGGCATTCTGGCTATTGTACACACAAAAGGCAGAGCCGCCGCTGACCGATGCGCTGCTGCCCGCTCCCATTGAGGTAGAGGGAGAATACAGAGAAGCTTTTTGGCTGTTTTGCTGCCAGATACCATTGATGGGATGTTCCGAGAGGAAAACGATCGTTCCGTCCCAGTCGACGCCATGACCCGAGCCGGGTTTGTCAATGGTCAGAATGGCCTTGTCCGTCCCGCTGCTGTCTGCGCTGAATCCATCCAGGGAAGGAGGAGCAGGACCTCCGATCGTACTCCCACCATTGGAAGCGATATATACCACGCGGTTGGGATGGCTCGATGAGGATATGTTCAGAGCCGTCGGGCCAAATGCAGTGTTTGCTGTGGCATCCACAGTCAGGCAATACGATTGGTAGGCAGCGATCTGACTGGGAAGACTGCCCAGCTGAAAGTTGGTAGTCTGCCCACTGCTTCCGCTCAGTTGGAGGGTTTGATCGCCCGTATTGATCAGGCTGATGCATGCCTGTTCATTTTCGCTCAGCCAAAGGGTGTCGGGAAAGACCTGCCAGTCGCTCACCGGATTCAGGTCGGCCTGCCCAGTGAAGGATCCCAGGCGTTCTTCCATCTGCGGATAATCCACCAATGGATTTCGATTGTTCTGCAACTGGTAAATACCCTGGTTTCTCGTCTGCTCTGCAGCGTCGGGTGGATCGTTCAGATGCCATTGCCTGAGAACGCTCTCCATCCCGGAAATGAAGTTCTGATAGTCGCCATAGCGCAGGGCGAAATACAGAAGGGCCCGCGCCGAATTGCCTTTTTGAACATCCCTGGGTTCAAACAGTCCGGATGCGTATTTCGAACCTCCGTTCTGCCAGGTGGGATTGGAGACATGTCCAAAAGGGTAGTTGCTTCGGACCGAATTGGCCGTGGCATCGCTCGGGAAGAGGCAGTGGATGTCGCTCTGCATCGGGAAGGCGCTGCTGAAATAGGATTGCGGCATGGTGTGCTCGCAATTGATGTTGTTCGCATTGGCCCCTGACCGCGTGCTGAAAAAGGCCGTGCGTCCGGTGTAAACACAGCTGACAGCTCCCTGATAATTGTCGAGCTGAGCGTACATATTGTCCCGTGCACTGTTGTAGCTCAGTTGGTTGTAGTTCTGCGCCAGAAGGTTTTGAAGCTGATTCTTCAGCGCCTGACCGCTCAGTCCCTGGGTGCTGTTGTAGTAGGTCTTTGAATAGTTCCCTTGCCCTTGAAGGGTGACCGGTACGGATCCGTAATGGGAATCAGTGTGGAAGATCAGCGGAAGCGTGTAGTCGATGTTCTGTCGCGGCCTGAAGTAGACCTGTACATTTCGCTGCCCTCCGGCCGGAATGCTGAAGACCGAATCACTGAGCCAGCAGATCTTTCCGCTGAACGGCCAAAAGGCATCGTAGCCATTCACTGAAACGGTTTGATTGCCTTGGTTGTACAGGGTCAGCGTGCGGCTGACCGTGGAGCTTTCCGTAGCCGTTCCAAAATTCGTTGAACCCGATACGATCAGGCTTTGGCCCCATACCGAAACCGTACAAAAAACCGATGTGAGGATGAACAGGAAGAATCTCATAGTGCTTTCGAAGCTACGGAGATTTTCAGGCCTGTTCAAAGCCGTTCAAGGAACCTACCAGCCAAAGACCAAACCTACCGTTGGCATCACTGGCAGCTGATCCACGCGTTTGTTCTCGACGCGGTCGTAGTAGAAGATGTTGTCGCGGTTCAGCATATTGGTGGCTCCGGCATTGAGCTCCAATCTGCTGTATTCGCCGAATTTCCAGGTCTTCTTAGCGCTGATATCAAAACGGTGGTAATTGGGCAGACGGAAGCTGTTCAGATCGCCATACAGATCCTTGATCTCGCCGTTTTCGGTGGTGAAATCGTAGTCCACTCCGGGCGTTCCGTCCGACATGGTGAAGGGTTGCCCGTTGATCGATCCGCGTCTTGGGGTGAAGGGGAAGCCCGATCCGAAGTTGTAGCGGGCGCTGACCTCCCACGAGCGCTCTTTCCCAAAGGTGTAAGTGCTCACCAGATTGAGATTGTGTCTGCGGTCGAAGGGTGGGTAGTATTCGCGAACTCCATCGTCCCGGGTCACGATGCTGTAGCTGTAGGCCGCCCAGAGGTACCACGATCGGTACTCTGCCTTGACCAGAAGATCGATGCCGCGGGCCAGTCCCTGTTCGACAATGAAGTCCTTTCGCAGGATCTCGGGTTTGGTAAAGTCGTCGCTGTCGTACAGCTTGTTCCGGTTGATGTTGGTGATCTGGTTGAAGTCCTTGACATAGACTTCGAGGTTGAGGTCGATGTGGTCGTCCACATCGTATTCAAATCCGAGGATGGCGTGACGTGCCAGTTGCAAGCGGTTGTCCGAATACTCTTCTGGAATGTCTTCAGGGCCAGATAGGAAGCCGTAGAAGAGATTCACCACATCTCTGTCGGAATTGGCGGCCACGAGGTTCTGTGAGTAGTATCCACCGGAGGCCTTGATGCGGAAGCGCTCATTGGCCCGGTACTTCATGCCGATCCGTGGTTCCAGAGAAAATTCACTCAGGCTGCCGTAGTAGTGGGCATGCACTCCAGGCTCGATCAGCCAGCGCTGGCCCAGGTCGGCCTTGTATCGAAAATAACCGGCCAGTTCGGTGGTGTTCTCCGTCTGTGAAATGGTGCGTCCCAACTGATTGCTGAAACGGAAATCCGTTCGGTATCCGATCGCAGTGAAACCATAGCGGAATTCATCATTTTCCCTTAGGTAATAAGTGAAGTCCAAGCCGCCATTGAAACCGGAGATCGAACTGCTCCTGGGCAGCCCGTTGCTCTGCTGCTGCTCGATGGCGTAATTGGAATAGGCCAAATTCCCTTTCAGGACAAGGGCGGAAGCAACGGGAATGGCCCGAAAGTCAAAGCCCATGCCTTGGCTGTCCCATCCGATCCGATTGCCCATGCTGATCCGCACATCATCGACGAATTTGAAGCCGAAGAGATTCACATTGGATCCATTGGTAGCTGTACTTGAGAGCTTGCCGTAGATGTCCGTGAAACTAAAGGGAAGTCCGTCAAACTCGGTCTCGACATAGGGATAGAATACAGATGAAGACTGATCCAAATAGGAGGTCTTCCCGGAGATCACATAGGAAACACTGGATCGCTTGGCACCTTCCTTTTTGAACAAAGGCCCCTCGAGCATGAGCTTGGCGCTGTAGGTGGAGGCACTTGCCTTTCCTGCGAATCGCTTTTGATTTCCCGCCCGGGTGCGGATATCCATCACCGATGAGGTGCGCCCACCATATTCAGCGTTGAACCCGCCGGTGTAGACATCTGCAGACTGGATCAGATCCACATCAAAAACACTGAAAAAGCCAATGGAGTGGAAGGGATTGTAAATGATCATGTTGTCCAGCATGACCAGGTTCTGAATGGGTGCGCCACCACGGATGTAGAGCTGTCCGCCCTGATCGCCTGTGGTCACTACACCCGGGAGGACCTGAATGGCGCGAACCAGATCTGCATCGCCCCCGACAGAGAACTGCGTGATCTTTTTAGGGGAGAGCTGAACGACACTGGTCATCACCTGTTTTTTCAACTTCTGCCGGTCGGCTTTGACTTCCACATCCCGAAGTATGGTCTGTTCCTCCTCGAGAAAGAACTTGACATCGCTGATGCGATTGGCTCTGACATTCACTTTCTGTGTCTGGTCCTTGTGGCCGATGAACTGGACGCGGAGGCTGTATTCCCCTGCGGGGATATCGTTCAGGATGAATAGGCCATCTGAATTCGTGGTGGTCACCCACTGGGTGCCTTCGATGCGCACGGCAGCATAAGGAATGGGGAGGTCGGTCGATGCCTCTTGAACGAATCCGCGGATCTTTCCGGTCGACTGGGCATGTGCGGTTTGCAGAACAAGGCCGAACAATAGCCACAAAAAAGCCCTCCGGAGGGCCGGTGCTGTTTTTCTCATGCGGGGCAAAAATAAGGCTTCAGGCGGCTTTCTGCAGATGGATGAGCCGAAGCAGCAATTCCTTGAGCCATTCGGTAGAGGAGGTGGTTCCGCTGTCCACTCCCTTGAGCTTTCTGTCGTATTCGAGAAGCAGTTTCATGGCGGCCACACTGGCCTTGAGAGGGAATCGCCTGGCGGCTTCCTGATACTCCTGCAGTATGAATGGCGCCACGCCGATCTCCGATGCTGCTTGACTTCTCTTCTCCGGGGCCACCGAATGCAGGCGGATGATCTTTTCGAAGTAAGTGAACAGAATGCTCACGATCATAATGGGATTGAGTTCTTTGGGATTGGCGGCGGCATACAAAGCGATCTGTATCACTCTTTTCTGATCTCCCCGAGAGAGTGCTTTGGTCAGTTCGAATACATTGAAGTCCCGATGGATCCCGATCTGTTCAGCCACCTGCTGGCCATCGATGGGTTGCCCGTCTTTGGCGGCGATCTTGAGTTTTTCGATCTCCGAATGGATGCGACCGAGATCGCTGCCCAGATATTCTGCGATGATCCGAACGCCCATGGGGTCCAGATGCAATCCATTGCGCTGCGCATGGGCTTGGATCCAGGAGGGCAGTTGATTGTCGTACAGCTTCTTGCTCTGGAAATAGACCGCGGATTTCTTGAGTGTCTTGCTGAGTTTCATCCGCCCGTCCAGCTTCTTTCCCTTGTATCCAAAGGCGAGTACGGTCGTTGGGTTGGGCCCGTCCAGATAGGCCTCAAGCGACTCCAGATCCGATTTGCGCAGGTGTTGGGCTTCACGGACAAGTACAAGTACGCGCTCTGACATCATGGGAAACCTTTTGGCTTCCGAGAGGATCTCGGCCATCTGGGTCTCTTTGCCGTAGAGGATGCTTTGATTGAAGGATTTCTCCGCTTCGGAAACCACTTTCTCTTCGAGGCGATCCAGGATGTCGTCAATGAAAAAAGATTCATCCCCTTCCAGGAAATACACCGGCGAAAAGCGGCCAGCGTCTATGTCGGAGATGATCTGATCATGCGTCATGCCTCAAAGGTAGTCTGCTTCTTTGCGATCTTCGCTGCATGCAATTGCCGGAATTGGAACTGCCCGAGCATCCTCAGCGTTTGCGCGAGACGGATGGGCTTCGCGAGATATGGGATCCCATCAGGCGGCAATTCCTCAAGCTGACGCCCGAGGAATGGGTGAGGCAGAACCTGCGGGCCCACCTGGTCAGAGACAAAGGATTTCCGGAACAACTCATGCAGATGGAACGCGGTCTAAAACTCAATGGCATGCAAAGAAGGACCGATCTATGCGTCTATCGGCAGTCCCGCTGTGTGCTGCTCATCGAGTGCAAGGCGCCCAGTGTACGGCTGGATCAAAAGGCATTCGATCAGCTCAGCAGATACAATCTGGTCATCAAAGCGCCTTGGGTGCTTTTGAGCAATGGCATCCATCATATTTCGGCGCATATAAAGGAGACGGGACCGGTTTTCGTCAAAGACATCCCTCATTACAATGATCTGACCCAATGAAGAAGTGCTATCTGAAAAAAGACAAGGACCGAAGTGTATTGCGCGGGCATCCCTGGGTGTTCTCCGGAGCGCTCAAGGCCGAAGTGGAAAAGGAAGGAGAGTGGATGGAACTCTGCGATCATCAGGGAACCTCCCTGGGTTTGGGTTTCACCGAGAGAGGGAGCATTGCCTTCAAGTCGATCGGTAATGCTTTTTCTTCACCAGAGCAGGCCATCGTTACAAGGCTGCAAGAGGCTTATGAACTGCGAAAGGACCAAGGGCTTGTGGATCGACAGGATCTGGACATCTATCGCTTGTTCTTTGCAGAAGGAGATGGTCTTCCTGGATTGATCATCGACAGCTACGGCGCACACGCCGTTGTGCAGATCCACTCCCGCGCCTATTTGGAACATCTCGAACTCATCACCGAACAACTGGCGCAGCTGGGCTACCGGGCGGTCTATCTCAGGCAGCGAAGCAGTCTGCGGGATGAAAAGTTGGAAGATGGCTATCTGACGGGCAAAAGGGAAGAAGAAGTCTTCCTGGAGAATGGCATTCCCTTCCATGTGGACTGGGAGCAGGGGCAGAAGACCGGCTTTTTTATCGATCAGAGAGACAATAGACAGCTGGTCAGGCAGTTGGCATCAGGAAAGAATGTACTCAATGTCTTCTCCTACACCGGTGGCTTCTCATCCTATGCGCTGAAGGGAGGAGCGCGATCAGTGGTGAGCTTGGACAGTTCTCAGAGTGCGGTTGAGATGGCCTGCAAGAATGCCGAGCTGCTCGATGCTGCCCATAAGCATACAGGTCTTACTGAAGACGCATTTGATTACCTGAAGAAAATGCCCGAGGGCTTCGATCTGGTCGTTCTCGATCCGCCTGCCTTTGTCAAAAGTCCGAGAAGTCGCCATCGGGCAGTGCAGGCCTACAAGCGGATCAACGCATGGGCCATGAAGGCCATGCCTTCTTCTTCCACCTTGCTCACCTTCTCGTGCAGTCAGCACTTGAGTCGTGAGTTGTTTGCTTCCACCGTCCGGGCAGCGGCCATTGAGAGCGGGAGGGAAGTACGCTTGCTTCAGCACCTTCAGCAGTCTGTGGACCATCCCAGCCGAATGGAACATCCGGAGGGCGAATACCTCAAGGGTTTGCTCCTGCATCTGAAGTGATCGGATCGAGGGTTTTTTGTTTCTGAGATATTTTTCGTTCACCTTGGCCGGGTGATAAGATTGGCTCCAACACCGAGCGGTTATTTGCACAAGGGCAACCTTTTTTCCTTTTGGCTCACTCAGGAACTCTCTGTTCATCACGGGCAGGAACTTATGCTGCGGGTGGACGACCTGGATACCTACCGCGTGAGGGAAGAGTATGTGCAATTCATTTTTGAGGCCCTTCCTTTCTTCGGCATCAGCTGGCAAATAGGCCCGCGGTCGGCCGCTGAGCTTGAGGCTCAGTGGTCGCAGAAGCGTCGATTGCAGCAATACAACCATTGCATTGAGCGCCTGCAAAAGGATGGACATCTGTTCGCCTGTACATGCAGCCGAAAACAGATGCGTTCATCTGATGTGTCTTCCGGATGTGTGGGGGATTGCAAACAAACCACTCTTCAGGATCCCGGTCTGCCGCACGCCCTTCGACTGAAGACGGGAGGCGAACCCCAGTCCTTCTCGACCTTGGATGGAAACGGATCCACATTGCCTCCTGATCCCGAAATGAAAGATTTCGTTGTGCGCCGAAAAGACGGTCTGCCGGCCTATCAGATTGCTTCTTTGGTGGATGATCTGCACTTTGGCCCGTGGGGCATTGTCCGCGGATCGGATCTGCTCCCCTCAACATGGGCTCAGCTGCAGCTGGCTTCTTTGCTCAAGGAGCAGGCTTTTGCCCGCGTCCACTTTGTCCACCACGGCCTGATCAGTCGGGCCGATGAAGAGTTGCCCAATGAAAAGCTGTCCAAATCCCATGCAGCGCCAGCGCTCCAACTCACTTCCTCTGTCCGAAGTGAACTGAAGGAGGAATATCTCGTCTGGAAAAGAAAAGAGCAGGCAGCGGCCTATTTGGACCGCAGCCGCGGATCGATGAGGGCGTAGGTCAAGTCGACCGCAATATTGACCAGGACAAAAAGGAGACCAATGATCAATACTGCGCCCATCACGACCGGCAGGTCCAGCAGGTTCAATGCTTCTACCAGCGCCTTGCCCAGACCGTTCCATCCAAAGATGTATTCCACAAATACGGCCCCGGCGAGCATGCTCGCAAACCAGCCTGAAATGGCTGTGACCACTGGGGTCAGTGCGTTGGGCAGAGCGTGCAGCAAGAAAACCCGCCACTCTTCGATCCCTTTGGATCGGGCGGTGCGTATGTAATCGAGCTGCAGCACTTCCAATACGCTGCCTCTGGTCAGCTGAGTGATCACGCCCAGAGGACGTATTCCCAAGGTGAGCGCTGGCAGGATCAGATTTTTCCAGCGGATGCGCACGGCCTCTCCATAGTCGTCCATCTCGTAGAGGCTCCCGTTCATTTCGAGTCCGGTCCATTCGTGCCAGACGAAGCCAAAAAGCCAGGCGATCAGAATGGCCGAGAAGAAGGAGGGAAGGCTCATGCCCAAGGAGCTCAACAGCACAAGTGTCCGGTCCAGTGCGCCGTCTTTGAAACGAGCGGCCAACAGGCCCATGGGAATGCCCAATAAAATGGCGATCAGGATCGCGCTGCAGGCCAGCAGCAATGTATTGGGAAGCACACCGCCCAAGATCCTGCCCACAGAAACACCCGAACGCTGGAAGGACTGACGGAGGTGGGGCCATTTAATGGCGAGCGTCCAGCCTCCGATCCCGGTAATGGCCTTTCCCGAATACACATCGGCATCCCATTGGCCAAAACCGCTTTCCGGATGCAGGCTGATGGGCGAGAGGTCGTTGAGGTAATAGAGGTATTGCTGCCCAAGTGGTTTGTCGAAGCCATAGCGTTTGTAGATGACTTCCATCAATTCGCTGTCTTCCTGCTGGCCCATCATCATGCGGGCAGGGTCGCCAGGAAGAACCGAAAAGAGAAAAAAGACCACCGTCACCACCCCGAAGGCCACAAGGAGCGACTGACCGATCTGGCTGAACAGTTTACTCAGCAATCAGAGAAGATTCAGAAGTTCATCCACATCGGGCAGATCCACATGCGCCCATTTGCCCACCACTTTGCCTTCTCGCAAGAGCAGAACACCCGGATTGGACCGCACCACTGTTTTCAATGTGGTCTCGTCCATCATGGCCACGGGGAAACCCCACTGATGATTAGACCGATATTCAGCGATCGTCTCTTCACTGCTCGCGCTGCCAGCGATGACCTGTATTCCATTGGCGGCACATTCCAGCGCCAGCTCTCCGATGGCGCCGAGTGCATCGGCATTGGCTGTTTCGAGCTTGCGGCTCACGATGAACAGAACCGAGGGCGCAGAGAGATAAGCCTCCGTACGGTCTTCATCGTCGATCATGAATTCAAAATCGTGGATGGGCGGCTCATAGCCCTTCTTGATGAGCTTCTGTTCGGTCAGCTCGTCCTGTATGACCCACTCCGATCTTTTCCACCACTCATCTTCTATGTAGGCCTTGCTGTCTACCACTTGTAATTCCCCTGTCTGATCGTTTTTCAGAGTGTAGATCGTACCGTATTCGGTTGGATCGAGTCCACGCTCCTCAGCACTCATCATTCCTTCTTTGATGCTCTTTCCCACTGCATAAGGGCGGAAATCTTTGAAAGGCAGGTGTTGCAATACGCTGTTGGCCAACAGGGAACAAGCCACCAAACACAGCAGCAGCGTTCCTTCGACCCATCGTTTTTGGGACAGGCGCTGAATATGGCGCTGACCCAGCCAAAGAATGAGAATGGCCAGAGACAGGATGACGTCCTTGTAGAAGCTCTGCCAGGGCGTGAGCGGGATGGCATCTCCAAAGCAACCGCAATCGGTCACCTTGTTGAAATAAGCCGAATAGAAGGTCAGAAAGGTGAAAAAGACGATCATTCCACTGAGCAGCAATAGGGTGCCCTTTTTTTGATAACCGAGCAGCAAGGCCACGCCCAACAGGACCTCGAGGATGATCACGAATAAGGCCAGTTGCAAGGTGAATGGGTTCAGCCACTCCATGTTGAGTACGTCCGGCGCGAAATAGTCGTGCAATTTGAAACTCAGGCCCATGGGGTCGTTGAGTTTGACCAGACCGGAGAAAATGAACAGCGCTCCGACCAGGAAGCGGATCAGGTGAGTGAGGTGCTTCATGCGTTCTTCCAGTTGAGTTTGATCAGCGCAAATACGCCGTAATTGACCATATCGCTGTAGTTGGCCTCAACGCCTTCGGATACGAGGGTCTGCCCATCGTTGTCCTCGATCTGTTTGATGCGAAGGAGTTTTTGCAAGATGAGATCGGTCAGCGAAGAGATGCGCATATCTCTCCAGGCCTCGCCATAGTCATGGTTCTTGTTCTTCATCAGCTCCAGACAATGGGCTGAAGCCTCATCGAAGTAGCTAAGTGCTTCTTCGGTGTTGAGGTCTGCTTCGTTGGACACACCCTTTCTGATCTGGATCAGGGCCATCAGGCAATAATTCACGATGCCTACGTATTCGAGTTCTCTTTGGTCGTTCACTTTCTGAACGCCCTTGTCTTCGATGGTACGGAGGCGCTGTGCCTTGATGAAGATCTGATCGGTCAGGGAAGGCAGCCTTAGGATGCGCCAGACACTTCCGTAGTCGTGGGCCTTTTTTGAGAAGAGGCTTCGGCAGCCGCTGATCACCTCTTGATACTGGATTTCGGTATCTGTCATTTTCTACATTTACCCTTGACAAGTGGAGCGCCCGAAAGATACTTCATTCCGTACGTTGAACCTCGCCGGACAACTCATGTCCTTTGCGCGCAGCCGGGTCATGGCCATTGTCAACCTCACGCCCGATTCATTCTACGACGGCGGCCGGTGGGAGCTGCTCTCGGACGGACTGCGACAAGTGGAAAAGCTGGCAGCTGAGGGCGCGGATATCCTAGACCTTGGGGCCGCAAGCAGTCGTCCGGGTGCGGAGGAAGTGCCCTTGGAACTGGAATGGGATCGATTAAAAGAGATCATCCCGGCCATTCGAAAGAGATTCCCAGAGCTGCCGATCTCCGTGGATACCTGGCGGGCAGAGATCGCAGAGCGTGCATTGGGGGAAGGGGTGGCCATGATCAACGACATTTCTGCGGGTCAATTGGATCCGGGACTGCTGGACGTTGTGGAGCGATGGAAGGTGCCGTATGTGCTCATGCACATGCAGGGCACTCCTTCAGATATGCAAGAGGCGCCGAGCTATTCCAAGGTCGTCGACGAGCAATTGTTTTGGTTCAGCCAACAGCTGGATGCACTCACTGAGCGGGGCCTGAACGATGTGCTTTTGGACCCGGGCTTCGGCTTTGGGAAAACACTGGAGCACAATTATCAGATTCTCCATAGTTTGGATCGGTATCGTCTGTTCGGAAGGCCGATCATGGTGGGTTTGAGCAGGAAATCCATGGTGCAGAAAGTTTTGGAATGCGCCGCTGAAGACGCACTGAACGGAAGCACTGTGCTTCATACCCTTGCATTGCTCAAAGGAGCCGATCTGCTTCGGGTGCACGATGTGCGGGAAGCCAGGGAAGCCATCGCTTTGGTCGAGAAATACGAACTTCCCGACCGTGATTGACCTGCTGGAATTCCGATTGATCGATCTGCTGGACATTTTGCTTCTGGCCTTTCTGTTGTATCAGCTCTATCGGCTGCTCAAGGGAACCGTTGCCATCAACATCATGGTCGGCGTCGGAGCGATCGTAGTCATTTGGCGCTTTCTCGAATTCCTCAACATGGATCTGGTGGGCAGCTTTCTGGGCGCCTTCATCGAGGTAGGGGTGATCGCACTGATCGTGGTGTTCCAGCAGGAAGTGCGCAAATTCCTTCTCTACGTGGGAACGACGGATCTGGGAAGGAGAAAAGGCTTGCCGGCATGGTTGGGATGGAACAGCAAGGCTCCTCAGGACGAGGTGGATTTTGAGCTGATCGCCGAGGCGTGCAGGAGCTTCAGTCAGACCAAAACAGGGGCCATACTGGTGGTGGGGCGCAAGACAGGTCTGGGAAGTTTTGAATCGACCGGGGAAGCATTGGAGGCCAAGCTCAGTATTCGCATGCTGGAAAGCATTTTTCAAAAAGAAAGTCCGCTACACGATGGAGCCGTTGTCATATCGGGCGATCGGATCCGCTGTGCGAGGTGCATCCTTCCGGTCAGTGACGAGCAGAGTCTGCCGAGTCGAATGGGCATGAGGCACCGGGCGGGTCTTGGATTGGCCGAACGAACGGATGCCCTGGTGGCCATCGTATCGGAACAGACCGGAGACATTTCGCTCGCCTGCGATGGGCAATTGGAGAGCCGCCTGAGTCCGGAGGAATTGCAGGATCGCATGCGCAGCTTATACACTTCCTGAGCACCCGCGTCACGGATTTCATCCGGCTTGTTTTCAAGAAAAAGGACCTTATTACTTTTGGCCCGTGCTGTACGTTCACTACACAGAAGACAATCAACTCCGGGAAACGCGATCCGCTGACCAGTTGCGCAAGCTCAAGCCTGAGCAGGTGGTGTGGCTGGATCTGTTGAAGGCCGATGTACAGGAACAGGATCTGGTCGAGGAACTCTTTGGGGTGGATCTCTTCACGCGTCAGGAGGCACAGGAGATCGAGTCGAGTTCGCGTTACTCAGAGCTGGATGGGATCATCTCGATCAATACCAACTTTTTGGTGCGCAATGGAGAGCGGTACAGCAATGAGCCGGTCTCGTTCATCCTTGGTGATACCTTTCTCATTACCCAGCGCACTGTGGAACTCAAGACCTTTGACGATGCCCATCGTCGGATCTCCCTTTCCACTTTGGGAACCGATCTCAATTATCGTCTGCTGACCGAAGTCTTCGAGACCCGCATCGATTTTGATGCAGATTTTCTCGAGGCCATTGCCCGGGACATAGCGGATCTTTCGAAAGAACTGACCGCAGAGCGAAAGCTTCAGGATGATGTGCTGATCCGCATCAACCATCTGCAGGAGGTGACCATGCTCATACGGGTGAACATCGTCGATAAGCAACGCATCATCTCGAGCATTTTAAAGAGCCAGCACTTTCCCGACGGGGAATACGCGAAGATCCGTGTGATGATCAAGGACGTGGGCTCCCTCTTGGAACACACCCAATTCAATTTTGCGCGGCTCGAATATCTCCAAAACACTTTTTTGGGGCTTCTGGACACCGACCAAAGCAAGGTGATCAAGATCTTTACCGTGGTGACCGTGGTCTTTATGCCGCCCACCTTGATCGCCAGTCTGTACGGTATGAATTTTCAGTATATGCCGGAACTCAGCCATAAATGGGGCTATCCTTTTGCGCTGATCCTGATGCTTCTTTCCTCGCTTGGAACGCTCTACTATTTCAAGCGCAAGAACTGGCTCTGAAGCCTTCAGCTGATGCGCTGGTCGTAGGTGGCGCCCATGCTCGGATCCGTCCCCATAAGGCGGTGCATGCAGATCTTCTTCACCATATTGAAAACAGCCATGTGCACATCTTCGGTGACTTCCATGTCGCTCACCTGCGCATGGATGACCAGGTCTGCACATTCTTTGAGCGCACCTCCGCCAAAACCACACATGCCCACGGTCATGGCGCCTTTTGAACGGGCATATTCCATGGCCTTCAGTACGTTCTCGCTGTTGCCGCTCCCTGAGATACCGATCACTAGGTCACCGGGCTCAAGAAAATTTTTCATCGGCTCCAGGAAGATGTCCGAGTAGCCAATATCGTTGGCAATGGCCATCAGTGAGGGCATATTGTCGTTCAGACAGATCATCCGAAATCGCTTTTCCAGACCATAGGAGGCGCCTTTGAGAAAGTCGCCTGCCGCATGCGAGGCAGTCGCTCCGCTGCCGCCGTTGCCAAAGGTCAGGATGCGCTTGCCTTGCTCATGTGCATTGAGGAAGGCATCGGCCAGGCTGTTCACGGCCGAGCTGTCGATGCTGTTCAAAGCGTCGATCAAGGCGGTTCGGTAGCTCTCGGGGGTGTTCAGGGTCATGGTGCGTTGGGCTTTGGGAGCAGTTATTTGGATCAGTTCAATCCTTTCTTCTCGAGCAGGTAAGCGGGATCCGGTTCTTGTCCTCTGAAGGCGACGTACAGGTCCATGCTCGGAGCCGAGCCTCCTTTGCTGAGCATGGTGCGGAAGCGCTCGGCAGTGGCCCGGTCCAAAATGCCGTTTTCTTTGAAGGCTGCAAAGGCATCGGCGTCCAATACTTCGCTCCACAGATAGGAGTAATAGCCCGATGCATAACCTCCGCCCCAGATATGCCCGAAATAGGTTGAGCGGTAGCGGGGAATGATCTCTTCGATCAGTCCGATGCGCTCCATGGCTTCCTTTTCAAATGCATTGGTCTCCAGCTCTCGCTTTTCGGTCAGGGTATACCAGGCCATATCGAGATAGGCAGCTGCCATGTATTCCACGGTCGCAAAGCCGGTATTGAATTGATTGGCAGCATTCATTCGGGCGATCATTTCGTCCGGTATGACCTCGCCGGTTTGATAGTGGCGCGCATACATTTTGAGGATTTCGGGTTCGCTCATCCAGTTCTCCATGACCTGACTGGGAAACTCCACAAAGTCGCGGGGCACGTTGGTTCCCGACTGGCTCGCGTATTTCACATTGCTGAAAAGGCCGTGCAGAGCGTGTCCGAATTCGTGGAAAAGCGTTTGTGCTTCGGTGAAATTCAAAAGAGAAGGTCCGTCCTCAGTGGGCGGTGGGAAGTTGAAGTTGTTGGTCACAATGGGCGTGACAAAGCCACTGACATTCTGCTGCATCCGCAATTCATTCATCCATGCGCCTCCACGCTTGCTTTCGCGGGTGAAAAAGTCCATATACAGAATGCCCAGATGGCTGCCGTCCTCATTCTTCACTTCGTAGACCTGTTGATCTTCGTGCCATACGGGCATATCGTTCAGGGGGTCGAACGACAAACCAAAGAGCTCATTGGCCAGCATGAAGCAGCCCTCGCGGACAGCATTGAATTCAAAATAGGGTTTGGTCTCCTCCTCGTTGAACGCATAACGCTCTGCACGGATCTTCTCCACGTAGAAACGCCAATCCGATCCTTCAAAGGTCTCGTCGATGCCGTCAGCTTTCATCGCTGAACTCAGGTCGGCACGCTCCTGCTTGGCCAATTCCAAAGCTTTGGGCCATACATTGTCCATGAAGCCATAGACATTTTCTGGCGCCTTCGCCATTTGTTTGCTCAACACATAGTGTGAGTGGCTTTCGTATCCCAAAAGATTCGCGCGCTCCAAACTCAGCAGAGCGATCTCCTCAATGATGTCCGTATTGTCGTTCTCGTTGCCATTGTTTCCGCGCAGTGCATAGCCGTCGAAGATCTTTCTTCGCGCACTGCGGTCGGTTGAGGCCTGAAGAAAGGGATTGCAGCTGGGACGTTGGGTAGTGAAGACCCATCCCTCTTTGTCTCTGGATTCGGCCTCCTGTCTTCCCAGGGCACGCAGACCATCAGGAAGGTCAGCCACTTGGGCTGAGTCGGTGAGATGCAGCTCAAAACCGTTGGTCTCTGCCAGCAGATTTTCGCCAAAGGAAGCCCCCAATTCTGCCAGACGGGCATTGATCTCTTTTAGCCGGGTCTTGTCATCTCCAGTCACCCGTGCGCCGGAGCGAACAAAATCCGTGTAGGTTTCCTCCAGCAGCAAAGCTTCCTCATCGCTCAGATCCAGGGCATCCTTTTGTTCGTATACCGCCTGGATGCGTTCAAATAGATCGGGATTCAGGCTGATCGCATCGCCATGGGCTGCCATCAGTGGAGCTACTTCTTTGGCGGTTGCCTGTAGGGTCTCGTTGGTGTGGGCTGCATTCACAGCGTAGAAGACATGTGCAACACGACTCAGAGTGGCGCCGCTGAGTTCCAAAGCTTCAACACTGTTCGCAAAGCTGGGTGCATCCTCATTTTCTACGATCGCCTGGACCTCCCCGAGTTGCTCTTCCATGCCTTTTTTGAAGGCCGGGAGATAATGCGAAGATTCGATCTGATCGAAGGGAGGAACGCCAAAAGGGGTGTTCCATTCGACGAGCAGCGGATTGGGTGAAGACTCCATATTGGATTCGGTGTTTTTATTGGAGGGTCCGCAGGCCACAGCGGCCGCTGCGAGCAAGAGGATGAATGCTGGGTTTTTCATGGGGAAAAATTTCAAAGGAGCGTAAAAATAAGGATTCGAGTGGAGGCATGTAAGTGGCCTATGACCGCTCATTTCCTCAATGCCGTTCGGCTGCCGAGCACCACACCGGTCAGGATCAGGAGTCCCCATCCGACCTGTGCCAGATGCGGCTGCTCCATCCCGCTCAAAAAGGCGAAAAAACCTGCAAGAAGCGGTTGGAGATAAATGTAGAGTCCGACCGTTCCGCTTCCTACCACAGAGATCGCAAAGAGATTCAGCAGGTAGACCAAAAATGTGGTGGCCACCACCACGAATGCGATCTTGGCGGCGATCAGGGTGGGCAGTTCTGTCCATTCCACTCGGAGGAATCCTTGCAGGCCAAAGGGAAGCACGATGATCAGGCCGAAGAAGAACACCCATTGGATCACATCCAGTGGCGTGTATTTTTTCATCAAAGGCTGTACGAGCACCAAATAGCCTGCGTACGAACTGGCGTTGGCCAGAATGAGCAGGTCGCCCAAAGGATGGCTCTCTATGGATGAGATCTGTCCGCCGGCCAGAATGAGACCAAGCGCCCCTGCCGCAGCCAGAATAAAGCCGATACCCCGGCGCAAATGAAAGCTTTCTGTTTTTTGAAGTACGCCAAACAAAACGACCAGCATCGGGGAGATGATCATGATGATGCTTGCATTGATGGGCGAGGTCAGGTTCAGTCCGTGGAAGAACATCAGCTGATTGGCCGCCACGCCGAGCAGTCCGCACAGGGCGATCCTCGGTAGATCCTTCCTGTCCGGCCAATTCCACTTGGCCCTGCTCCGAAGCAGTAGGAACAGAAAACTCGCACCCAGTACCCGGATCAATATAAAGGCCGAAGGTTCGACCCATAGGGGCATCACTTCTTTGGCCCAGATGTAATTGATGCCGTAGGTGAGCGCGACCGTCCACAACGCCAGATGTGCCCATATGGATCTCGAAGAAGAATTTTGCACGCAGCGAAAGTAGATGAAGCATGACCCCTTTGCTACATTTACCACCAAATCTCTTTTCATGGATCAGGACCATTTAGGCTTCGGCACCAAGGCCATACACGGCGGTCAGGAGCCCGACCCCGCCTTCGGTGCAGTGATGCCCCCCGTCTATCTGACATCGACCTATGCGCAGACCCGCCCAGGTGAGCACAAGGGCTATGAATATTCCCGTACGCACAATCCGACCCGTTCTGCGCTGGAACGCAACCTGGCCTCCATAGAAAACGGGCGCTTCGGTTTGGCCTTCAGCAGCGGTCTGGCTGCTATCGATGCCATTGTACGCCTTTTGGCTCCTGGAGATGAGGTGGTTTCCACCAACGACCTTTACGGCGGAACCTACCGGCTCTTCACAAAGATCTTCGAGCGCTATGGCATCAAGTTCACCTTTGTTGATCTCACTACCGAGGGCGAACTCGAAGCGGCGATCACGGAACGAACGCGTATGGTCTGGGTGGAAACGCCTTCCAACCCCATGATGCGCATCACCGATATACAGGCGGTGGCAGCACTGAAAAAGGACAGGGACTTCCTTTTGGTGGTCGACAACACATTTGCCACGCCTTGTCTGCAAAGACCTCTTGAGTTTGGAGCGGATATCGTGATGCACTCCGCCACCAAGTACCTTGGCGGTCATTCAGATGTGGTTTTGGGTGCAGCTGTGGTTCGGTCGGAGGAATTGCATGAGCAGTTGGCCTTCAATCAAAATTCGGCGGGCGGCACACCTGGTCCGCTGGACAGTTATTTGGTGCTCCGCGGCATCAAAACCCTGCATTTGCGCATGGACCGGCACTGTGCTTCGGCCATGAATATCGCTCAATGGCTCGAGGCGCATCCAAAGGTGGAACTGGTCCATTATCCCGGTCTGCAGTCGCACAAAGGGCATGAGATCGCCGCGCGGCAGATGGCGCAGTTTGGCGGGATGCTTTCCTTCACTCTGAAGTCGGATCGGCAGGACGACGCTTTCTCGCTGATCTCCTCATTGAACATTTTCACCCTCGCTGAATCGCTGGGTGGTGTGGAGTCGCTCTGCGAACACCCTGCCAGCATGACCCATGCATCGATACCGGCTGAAGAGCGTGCCAAGGTGGGTCTTGGAGATTCTCTGATACGCCTGAGTGTGGGCATTGAAGATGAAAAAGACCTCATCGCCGATCTGGAACAAGGGCTAAGTTTGATCTGATATGAACCAGAAATTCGGAGTCATTGGCCTGGGCCGATTTGGCCGATCCATTGCGCGTAAGCTCGCTGCCAAGGGAGCCGAGGTGATGGGAATGGATGTGCTGCAGGAAAAAGTGGATTCGGTCCACAATGACATCACTTTGGCCGTTCGTCTGGATTCCACCGACAAGCGTGCCCTGGAATCTCAGAATGTAAATGATCTGGATGTGGTGGTCATTGCCATAGGCGCCAGCTTCGACGCCATGCTTCTGACCGTCTTTCTCCTTCAGGAACTCGGGGTGAAGCGGATCATAGCGCGCGCTCAGGATGAGACCCAAAAGGTCATACTCGAGAAGATGGGCGTGACCGAGATACTGAATCCGGAGGAGGAGGTCGGGAACAATATGGCCGAACTGCTCCTGAATCCGGGCGCACTGATGTGCATGCAGCTGCCGGATGATTTTGAGATCATGGAAGTGACCGCACCGAGAAAGGTATTGGGCCGATCCTTGAGTGATATCGGACTCCGCGAGAAATACAATCTGAATCTGGTTACCTTGCTCAGGAAGACGGAAGATGCGCACCACATCATGGGAATACCCGATGCACGAACACTCGTAGAAAAAGACGACCTCATAGTACTCTTCGGCAAGAACAGCGATATCGATCGCTTCATAGACATCAATCAGTAAAACAGACGCATGAAAAAATGGATCCCTTTTCTCGTTCTTGGTTTGGCCACCATGGCCTGTTCTGACGACGATGAAGACAACGGCCCTGGCGGTCTTACGGGCAGGATGATCGGCACCTGGGACATGACGTCCCTGACCTATGCGACCTCCATTCCGAATCCTTTCGATCCCTTCAATCCCATCAATGCAGCCGGCGATGCGACCGGGGTCCAAGGCGTGTTCAATGTGCGCTACAGTCCTAATCAGAACCTGGATTACGACTATGAATTCACCATCGATGACGACGATCTGCTCTTCCCCATTCCCATCAACCGCACAGGACAGGCAGACTGGCAGGTACTGGCCAACAATACAAAAGTGATGCTGATCGAAGACGGAGAGACGGTGATCTACGATGTCCTGATCAACGAGCCGAATCGTCAGGTTTGGTCTGGAGTGATCCCATTCACCATTTCCGCATTGAGCATCACCGTCGATACGGACATCCAGTTCACACTGGAACGCCGCTGAGCCAGATTCAGCGTTTTCGGTGCTGGTAGTGGGCCTCGGTCAGTTCAAGGAGCCGATCGACATGCTCTTGCGCTTCCGACCAGTCATAGTCGGCCTGAACGATGTTCAGGATGAATTCCCTTGCTTCCTCGATGTTTTCGAATGATTCGAGCTGAGAGCATACCCGCATCAGGTCGGATGCATTCCCTTCGAAAAGGTGCTTGGAAAGTGCGATGCGGTCATTCAACCCCAATTGCCAGCCCGTTGCCGGCGCCTGTTTTTGATCGGCTTCCGCCCTCATTTCCTCCGCAGCTGGGACCGCTGGCTCTTCTGCCTGGACGGGCTGCGGTACTGGCGGACCTTCCGGATCCGGCAGCACTTTGATCTCATCGCTGAATTCCAAAGCAGGCTGTTCTGCGATGGCATTCTGCTGCGGGGCATTTTCTGTATTCAAGGCTGCAAGCTTTCGGATGCGCTCTTCCAACGCCTGTTCCCTTAAGTCGCTCCGCTCAGACTGTTCATTGAGGAACCGCTGCAGCTGAACTTCCTGCAGCAGATGCTCGGTTTGTTCGCTGAGCCCTGCCCAATCCACTTCTTCGGTCTTCAAGCCGTCCTGTATATTCTGAAGCCATTCGATCAGTTGGTTGCGGGTGTCATCAAAAGAAGCCATCAACAGATAAGTTTGGTTAGTTTTGAGCCTGAACGACAAGCCGTCGGAAAGTACTAAAATGTTTCTAGAGCAAGGAGTCAATCCCCAGATGCAGGGAGGTTGGATCGAGGTCATTTGCGGTTGCATGTTCTCGGGCAAGACCGAAGAGTTGATCCGCCGTCTGCGGCGGGCCGAGATCGCGGGTCAGCGTGTGGTGATCTTCAAACCCAAGGTGGACGATCGTTACTCGGAAGACCATGTGGTCTCTCATGACCACCGCTCCATTCCCTCGGTGGCCATCGATCGGCCGGAGGCGGTCTGGGACCACAAAGACAGTTTTGACGTGGTGGGGATCGATGAGGCGCAATTCTTCGACACGTCCATTGTACAGGTCGTCAGTGAATTGGCGGATAAAGGCCATCGCGTGGTGATCGCAGGCCTGGATCTGGACTACACCGGTAAGCCGTTCGGACCCATGCCCGAATTGCTCTGTTTGGCAGAATATGTTTCCAAGGTGCACGCCATTTGCCGCAGAACAGGCAATCTGGCCCATTACAGCCACCGAACCGATGAAAGTGATGAATTGATCGCCCTGGGGCATCAGGATCATTACGAACCGGTTTCCCGAAGGGTGTTCCTGGAATTGAAACGCACCCATGAAAAATGAGGGGATCGGGCTGAAGGCGATCGCCAAACGCATCAAGGGCAGGGTGGAAGGTCCCTTGACCGATGAACCCATCCGGCATTTGATCCTGGACAGCAGGAAATTCCAAGGCCGTCCCAATGCATTGTTCTTTGCGCTGAAAGGGGAGTCGCATGATGGACATTTCTTTCTGGACGAACTCTATCAAAAAGGCCAGAGACGCTTTGTAGTGGAGCGGATGCCAGAAATTCCGCAGCCCGATGCCACCTATATTCTGGTGGAAGATGCGCTCAGAGCTTTACAGCAGCTCGCTGGCAGTCATCGCAAGCAATTCACTTATCCCGTGCTGGCGATCACGGGCTCCAATGGCAAGACGGTACTGAAGGAATGGGCCCACCAGCTCATTGGCCCAGACAGGCGGATGGTGCGCAGTCCAAAGAGCTACAACTCTCAGGTAGGAGTTCCGCTCTCCTTATGGGCCATGAGGGAAGACCACGAATTGGCGGTCATTGAGGCCGGCATCAGCCGACCTGGAGAAATGGAAAGGCTGGAACGCATGATCCGACCGACCATTGGGATCATGAGCAATATCGGCTCAGCCCATCAGGAACACTTTGCCAAGATCGGCGATAAGGTCAAGAGCAAAATGGCCCTTTTTCGTCGGGCGGAGTGTCTGATCTATTGCGCAGACCATCCGCTCATCCACAAGAGAGCGCAAAAATCAGGAGTCGACCGTCTGATCGACTGGTCCGCAAAAGGTCATCCGGCTGAAGTACAGTTGATCGACCAAAAGATCCGCAAGGGATTTACGCATTTAAAGGTTCGGTCCGCCGGAACAGAGGTGGTTTTCCGCATTCCATTCACCGATCAGGCATCTGTTGAGAATGCCATGCACCTTTTCTGTCTGTGCAGAGAATGGGGGCTGTCGAAGCAGAAGATACAGCGTCGGATGTCCGCTCTTCAGGCGGTGGATATGCGCCTCGAACTGAAGGCCGCAAGGGAAGATGCTTTGCTGGTCAACGATTCATACAATTCAGATCCCGAATCTCTGCGGATCGCATTGGATTTCATGGGCACCCACAAGAAGCGCCGTTCCTCTGTCTTGCTGCTTTCGGATATGGTGGACCAAAAGGAAGAGGATTGGGTGGAACGAGTGGTAGCGCTTGTGGAGGAAAAGAAGGTCGATCTGTTCATCGGGGTCGGCCCGGTTCTTCAGCGGAACGCAGATCGATTTCCAGATCCTTCGCACTTTTTTTCGAATACTGCCGATCTGCTGGGTCGTTGGTCCGAGATCCACTGGTCATCTAAGATCATTCTGTTGAAAGGCGCCCGGCGCTTTGCCTTTGAGCAGATCCGCAACCGTCTGGAGTACAAACTTCATCAGACGGTTTTGCGCATCGATCTCAACGCCCTGTCGGAAAACCTCCAAAAGCTTCGGATGGCGCTGCGTCCAGAGGTGCGCATCATGGCGGTGGTGAAAGCCTTCAGTTATGGAGCTGGGAGTGTGGAAGTGGCCTCCTTGCTTCAGTTCAACAAGGTGGACCATTTGGCCGTGGCCTATGCGGATGAAGGCCTTGCATTGCGTCGTTCGGGCGTTCGCCTGCCCATCATGGTGATGAATCCCGATGCAGACTCATTTCCAGCTATGATCGAAAACGAACTGGAGCCGGAGATCTACAGCTTTAGCGTGTTGCAGCAGTTCATTGATGCCCTGAAGCAGACCAATTACTCGGGTGAGCGCAGACCCGTACACATCAAGCTGGATACTGGCATGCACCGTTTGGGTTTTGTCGAGGAGGATGTCCATGCACTCTGTTCCATTCTTCAAAATGAGTCACAGTTGCACCTGGCTTCTGTCTTTTCTCATTTGGCAGCCAGTGAGGATCCGTCGCTCAAGAGGGAGACTTTGATACAGATCGAACGTTTTCGAGCCATGAGTGCGCAACTCAGTGAAGCCGTTCCCTATCCTGTCTGTCGGCACATACTCAATTCGGCGGGCATTCGAAACTACCCGGAGGCTCAGTTCGATATGGTGCGAACAGGCATCGGCCTTCACGGATCAGGGGAGCAAAGCGGACGGCCGGTGGCCACTCTTCTGACGCGCATCAGTCAGATCAAAATGTTGCGCAAAGGCGAAGGGGTGGGCTATGGTTTTTCCTACACTGCTCCAAAGGACATGCGCATAGCTACCTTGTCCATTGGGTATGCCGATGGCTTCGATCGTCGCTTGTCCAACGGAGTGGGGCAGGTCTTCCTCAATGGACATCGCGCAGAGGTGGTGGGCAAGGTGTGTATGGACCTCTGCATGGTCGATGTGACCAATATTCCTTGTCAGGAAGGCGATGAAGTAGAAGTCTTCGGAACGAACATACGGGTGGAAGAGGTGGCTGAACGCATGGATACCATTCCCTATGAGGTTCTGACCTCCATTTCGCAACGGGTCAAGAGAATTTACGTTCAGGAGTGATATGATCAAAAATCTCCTCGGCCAGCTTTCCCTTCTTTCCGTCGTTCAGGTGATCTCAACGCTGATACCGCTGCTGATCGTTCCTTACATCATGGCGCATGTCGGCCCGAGCGGTTTTGGTCATTACAATCAGGCGCTGTTGTATTCGTCCATATTCATTCCCGTTCTGGATATGGGCTTCGACCTCTTCGCCTCAAAGGAAATGACCCGTAATTCAGATGGAGCAGGTCGGTTGTGGGGCATGCAGCTTCAGCAGAAGTTGCTGTTTTGGCCTTTTGCACTCTTGCTGTATGCCGGAATCGTTTTCGCCCTTGGTTCATTCCGGGCCATTTGGCCGATGATGTTCCTCGCGCTGGGGTATGCGCTTGGGGCGAGTTTGATGCCCAACTGGTATTTCGAGGGAAACAAGAGATTTCTGCACGTTCAGCTGTATGCACTGGTTTGGAAACTGGTCTATGCATTGGGCGTGATCGCTTTTATCCGGCAGCCGGAACACGAGAATTGGATCATGGCCTTCAATTCCATCGGTGCCTTGCTCGTGCTGGCCTATGCCTGGGGCCGTTTGCTTTGGGAGGGTGTGCGTCCAGAATGGAATCCATGGTCCACTGTTGTTCAGCGGCTGAAGGGAAACGCCACCATTTCAGTGACTCCGATCAGTACCTATCTGCTCAGTTTTCTGCCTTCCCTGATCGTCGGCTTTCTTCTGGGCCCTGTTCAGTTTGGATATTATTCGGTCGTGGACAGAGTGATGCAGGCTTTTCGCTTGCCGGGGACCCTGCTCTCCACGGTGGTCTATGTTCAATACAATAGGCTTTTGTCCGAAAGTCATGCCCTGTTCCTGAAATATCGCAGGAACGTATCGGCCCTGGTGTTTTCTGGTGGGATCCTGCTCACCGTTCTGCTCTTGGTTTTGGAGCAGCCCATAATGGGTCTGTTGTCTGCAGGGCAGAGCAGTCGGTCGGCTCATTTGGCCTATGGGATCCTTGTCTGGTCTGGAGTGTTCATCATTCAAAGACAGCATTTGCAAAAGCTCCTGCTGGCTCTTGAGGCCCAAAGGACATCTGCGCGTATTTCCATCGGGCTTTTGCTCCTGATGCCGGTCCTCTTTTCCCTTGCCCATTCTGTGGGTGGACAAAGGGCTTTGTTCGGTTCCATGCTTCTTTTCGAAGCCAGTTTTGTTCTGCTTTTGTCGATCTATGCTCAGCGCTCGCTCCGGTGTCGCTAACCGGTTTCCTGACGAAGATCTGCGGCTACCGGATAGACGATCAGCCAGGCATAGAAGAAAGAGAAAAAGAAAAGGCCGGCCTGTCTTTGGAGCATGGATTCGGTGGTGAAACTGAGCAGGCAAGCCCAAAGGAACAATTGTCCTTGTAGTCCGATCGCTCCCCTGTACTTGAATAAGGGATACAATAGCATCAAAAGCAGCAGGAACAGACCAGGTATTCCGTGATTTCCCAGATGCTGCAAATAGGCAGAATGGAAATTGTACCGGCGTTCATTCAGAGGGCGCATCTCCTCTCCGTCCCAAAAAGAAGCTTTTTCGTGGAATAAGGAACGGTTCAATGCGTCGTTACCGCCTCCGGTCCCATAGCCCAGAATGGGTCTTTCTGCGATCATAGCTGTTCCATGGGACCATAGGTAATAGCGTTCGTTGGTCTGGTAACCATCCATTTTGTCATTGCGCGCCTGCCACTCCACCAAACTCTCCTGAAGCCGTTTCTGAACGGACGGTGACAAGGTGAAGGCGGCCACAGAAAAAAGGAGAAGCAGGATCCCAGGAAGGGCAAGTCTGCGGTCTGAGCGAAGGTGTTCGATCCAGACCATGATCAGCAAAACAGGAAGGACAAGCCATTGAATGCGCACGGCTGAAAGCGCGAGCATACCGATAAAGATCAGGAGGGCAAGGGACCAGCCCAAAGCGGCTCCGATCTTTTCTTCACTGCGCTTACGCAGCATCCAGTCCAGACTGAGGGCGGCGGAAAAACTGAGGAAAAGTGCGAAATAATGGATGGGCACCATCTCCCAGCGAAAAAGCGCTTTATAGAAAAAGACCGTCGATTCCCCAGTGAAAACAAAATCTCTAATGGCCAGAAAAAGGAGAAGGAGGGAGGAGAGCAGCATGCTCCAGACAAAGGCCTTCAATATGGTGGTTCGGTGGGTGGACAGACGCCTTTCCATGCCCACAAGGACCAGAGGCCAGCCGATCATAGGGATCTTGAGGATCAGTTCCCGTGCTCCGTTGGCTGAATTTTCCGTGTAGGTGGTGCCAAAGGCGATCCAGCAAAACAGGGCAAACACCATCAGCCAGGGTGGATTGCTCAGGCAGCTTTTGGAAAATGACCGCCAATCGCGCCGGAGGATCCAACCAAGGCCAAAGACCATGAGGCCGAGCGCAGTGGGCGGAAAGTCGAACTGAAAAGGGAGGTTGAGAACAAACCAAAGGGCTCCGATCAGATACAGCCATTTTCGGATCAGATCCATCGGACTCTTCATCTATTGCTTGCCCAAAAGGGCATTGTACGCGCCCTGATCGTTGAGCAATTCGATCGCTCTCTGGCTAACGGGATCGAATCTGAGATTGAAAATGACTTGCCCTCGGTCGTAGCCGTACCGCATGGCGATCTGACTGCCCAGTTCCTGGCGGATCTGCTCCTTGTGTCGTTCGAATTCTTCCCCCTTTTTGAGATCGAATTGCGCCTTGAGCTGCTCAATATCAGTCTTGAACTTCCCGAAGTTTTCCCTTTCGGCCATTTCTTCCAGGCGTTCGATCACTATGTCTGTCCGCGTGAGGAATTGAAAGGGCGAATCGTCCATATAGCTCCGGAAGACCTCCAGGTCTTTGTCAGAAGGAAGGTAAGTGTCGGGTTCGATCAGCTGATCGGGCCGCGTCCTTTGCTGCTCGTTGGCAAAATCGAAGAGAATGTCTTCCTCCAACAAACTTTCAATGAGAACGGGGATGTTTTCCTGATCCACTTCCACATCAGGATCGATGCCTCCTCCATCTTTCACAGCTCGGCCATTTTTTGTGCGGAAGCTGTTTCTCAGGCTGTCAGCCACTTGAGTGGGTTCCCCAAAGGCGTCCTTTTGCGAATAATTGACCGATTGAATGCATCGTCCGCTCGGGGTGTGGTATTTGGCAATGGTGATCTTCACTTGTGCACCGTAGCTGATCGGTGCCGTTTGTTGCACCAGACCTTTTCCAAAGCTCCGGGTGCCGATGATGATTCCGCGGTCCAGATCCTGCATCACACCCGCAACGATCTCGCTTGCTGAGGCTGAGTTTCCATCGATCAATACGGCGAGTGGGATCTCCCGGTCCATCGGATTGCGCTGGGTGCTGTACTGCATGCGTGCCTGCCTTGCCTTTCCGCGCGTACGAACCACTTCCTGGCCCTTGTCCAAAAAGAGATTGGAAACGTTCACCGCCTCTCCCAACAGGCCTCCGGGGTTCCCTCTTAGATCGAGAATAAGACCTTTGAGATCTGCATTTTTCTTCAGGCGCTGGTAGGCCTGCTGCACCTCGGATGATGCTCTGTCGGTGAATTGAGTCAGAAGGATGTAGCCGATTCCGGGCGCGATCTCCGTATAATGGGGCACACTCGGCACATTGACCTGCACGCGTTCGAACTGTTTTTCGAATCGTTCGTCTCCGCGACGGATCGACAGGGAGATACGGCTGCCCGGAGCTCCCTTCAGAAGCTGCTGAACCTCTTCGATCGGCATGCCCTTGGCATCGATCCCTTCCACTTTTTCAAAACAATCTCCAACCAACAGTCCGGCGCTGTCGGCTGCCGAACCTTCATACAACCAGGCAATGGCCGGGAGGGAATCCTTGGAACGGATGCCCGCTCCGATCCCCGCATATTGCCCTGCGTTCTGTGCCCGATAGTCTTCTACCCGGTATTCGGGTATATAGCTTGTGTAGGGGTCCAAAGAGGAGAGCATGCCGTCAATGGCCTTTTCCATCAACTCAGAAGAGGCTGGTTCGTCCACGTAATTTTGATGCACCTCCCGATAGATATCGGCGAAGATCTCCAGTTGCTTGTTGAGCTCGAAATAGTCCGGGCCCGAACCGCTCAGTATAAAAGCAGTGAATCCGATCAATGAGAAGTTGATCGAACGTCTGCTGAATAGGATTTTCATTGGTGCAATTTAATGGAACAAGACTGCAAGCTGGAGTTGTTTGGAGCAGATTTCAAAGCGCTAGAGGATCAGGTCTCCGTGACTTCATTGGCATCGATATTTTGGTGGCCTTCGTGTGTCTAACTGCTTTTTTTAGGACAAATTGCCTGTCGTCCTTGGGATGGTGTACTTTCGTCTCCATTGGAAGTTTGCGTGAAATAAGATGAAATCGAACTTGCTTACAGCCACGGGACATGCCTCAGGTGTGATGGAGCACGAACTCGTTGTTCCCTTGCTGACATTCATTCTCGCCTTCGCCATCACATATGCCATTGTTCCGGCCATTATCAATTTTTCCCGGGCCAAGAAGTTGTTCGACCAACCCACCGCTCGCAAACAGCACAGGAAGCACATTTCCTCTTTGGGGGGAGTGGCTGTCTTTGCGGGAATGATCCTGCCCTTCCTCATCTTCAATGCCACACACGACCATTTCCCGGTCAGCGCGCTTTTGGTGGCCCTGATCGTGTTGTTCTATGTAGGCGTGAAGGACGATCTCTACCCCTTGAGTCCGATCAAGAAATTTCTGGGACAGTGTCTCTCTGCAGCAGCCATTGTATTGTTGGGTGATCTGCGGATCGAATCCCTCTATGGCTTTTTGGGAATTGATGAATTATCCTACCTGCTGAGCGTTGGCCTGACGATCTTCTTTTTTGTGACCCTGATCAATGCATTCAATTTCATCGACGGGATCGATGGACTCTGTTCGAGTCTCACCTTGGTCATTAGCCTGGCCTATGCGTGGTGTTTTTCCCAAATGAATCAGGAAGTGTTCATGATGCTGTCGATCGCTCTTGCCGGAGCCCATCTGGCTTTTTTGCGCTTCAATCTGGTCAATGCGAAGATCTTTATGGGCGACAATGGAAGCATGATCGTGGGCTTCATGTTGTCAGTACTCACCATAAGCTTTATTCAGATCAATGGACGTGCAGGGTATGACGGACTGATGCCGCATGTGGATGCGATCACTTTTTGCATGGCCCTGCTCTTCGTGCCGTTTTTTGATATGGTTCGCGTTGTGTTCTACCGTGTTTTCATTATGCGGGTATCGCCTACCCATGCGGACCGGAACCATATCCATCACAAATTGCTGGACACAGGAATGAGCGACGCAACAGCCTCTGTCACGCTTGCTGCAACCACTGTATTGTTGGCCTGTATCGCATATTCGCTCAAGGATCCAGTGCCGGCAAAGTGGCTCATTCCCTCACTCATTGCTGGAGGGTATGGACTGCTCTTTGTTCCTAATTTTTTCAAAAAGGGATCCGCTGCATGAATTCCGTGGGGAATTCGGGCCTGTGGAATTACTTCTGGCGAAAGGGCCCGCATGTGTGGCTGCTGTTTTTGCTTCCTTTTTATCCTTCTCTGTTTTTGCCATTCCTTCTTTTGGGCATTTTTCTTCTTTCGTTTTCTCCCGAGAAAAAGGCATCGAATCGGGAATTGCCTCTTTCTCTGGTTTTCGCGCTGATATTTTCGGTCGCTGGCTTCTTGTTCTCGACGCTCTCCCTTCTGTGGTCAGCAAATAAAGAGGCGGCCTGGGGCAGTTTGGAAACGAATCTTTCTTTTCTTCTCCTGCCTCTTGTTTTTTGGAGGTATTTCCGTTCCGGAAGATTTCCATTCTCCCTACATCAGATGGACGGATATGTCGCGGGAAATCTTCTTGTGTTTGGCGTATGCCTCATCCGTGCAGGCTTTAGGGCCATAAGTTTTGGTGGGGCGGTATTCGTAAATGATCTCGGCTTCGAGCGGAATGTATTCACCTATGCTGAATTTTCTCAGTTCTTGATGCATCCGGGCTATCTCACGCTTTTCACCGGGGTGTCCGTTTTGTATCTGCTCGTTCAGGTGATACCAAATAAAATGTGGGCTTCGTGGAAGTCGAATGCGGCTCTGGCCGCCCTCTTTCTTTTCATGTTCATGCTTCAGGGGCGGATGCCCTTGTTGGCGGTCCTCTTGACGGCTTTTGCTTTTGGAACGGTGCATCTGGCCAAAAGCTGGGATAAGCGGATGGCCATGCGTGCATTAGTGGGATTGGGTATGGCTTCGGGCTTGATGTTTCTGCTTCCGCGACATTTTTACCAGCGCTATTTGGCCATACCTGATTTCAATTATGAGATCAGCGCTCCAGTCAGTGATTTCAATAGCGCTACCATGCGCCTTGCTGAATGGAAGTGTGCCCTCAAGGCGATCCAAGAAGCCCCTTTTGTGGGTGCAGGTTTAGGTGACCGCACACAGAAACTTTTAGATGCTTATGCATTGGAAGGTTTTCAGGCAGGAATGGATTTCCGATACAATGCGCACAATCAATTTCTCGAAACAATGCTCTCTACCGGAGCCCTTGGGCTTGCGTTTCTCTTGGGTATGCTCGCCTCTTATGGGGCGTATTTCTATAAGGCCAGGGATCGGATGGCCCTGGCTATTTTGATCCTGTTCATTCTTTCCATGCTCACCGAGTCGCTGTTTGAGCGCGCATGGGCAGTGGTCTTATTCAATGTCCTGATTCCGGTTCTTGCTTTCGGCGGATTTTTCAGCCAAAGCAATGAGTCGGTCCATGTCCAAAACCAAGTCAGCCATTAAGGGCATCTTTGAAGAAGAGTAAAGAAACATGGCCGAAGAGAAAGGAAACACACCCCTTCTGCGGTGGTTTTCCTTCAAAGCCTCTCTCATCATCCTTTTGATGCGGTTGCGATCAACTGCTTTAGAAAAAGTCTTTTTTGATACGGTCACCGAAACAGCGCACTGGCCACTGGGCTCGTGGTCACAAAAAAGAAACACGCCAGCCTTGCGAAAGGGTTTGACTTGAAACAATGACTGGATCTGGTTTCGCTCCTTGAGCCTCAGCAAGCCCTGCGGCTTGGCATCGGGAATGCTCACCGCCCTTTGTTCACTTTCTTGACGTAGGATTCGATGGCCATCGTCATGCTCCGGAATTCCGAAGTGGGCGCCTTGATATCACATACCAATCCAGCATCTTCGGCAGCCTTGGTCGTACTCGAACCAAAGACAGCGATTCGCGTGTCCTTTTGTTCAAAATCCGGAAAGTTCTCGAAGAGGGATTGAATGCCTGAAGGGCTGAAGAACACCAGAATGTCAAAGTACACATCGGCCAGATCGGACAGATCGCTTGATACAGTCTTGTAGAGTATGGCTCGGGTGTATTCGATCTTCGCATTTTCGAGGGCCTCAGGGATGTCTGCCTTGAGCACATCGGAAGAGGGCAGAAGGAACTTCTCTTCTTTGTGTTTTTTCAGGAAGGGAATAAGATCCTTGAAAAGCACTTTGCCCGGATAGATCTTCCGCTTGCGGTAGACCACATACTTTTGGAGATAATAGGCCACGGCCTCTGACTGGCAGAAGTATTTCAGGTCATTGCTCACGGTCACGCGCATCTCCTCGCACATGCGGAAAAAGTGATCCACTGCATTTCTGCTTGTGAAGATCACGGCAGTGAATTCAGCCAGGTTGATCTTGTCTTTTCTGAACTCGGCCGCGTCCACTCCGACCACTTGGATGAAGGGTCTGAAATCGATCTTTATCTTGTGTTTCTCCGCCAGTTCCTGATATGGAGAAACAACATCTGCTTTGGGCTGCGGCTGTGATACCAGAATCGTTTTTACCTTCAAGATCGGCGTATTTTAGAGTCGGTCAAATGCCTTGAATCCAAGCTTTGGAGCCCCAATCAATGAGGGCCCAAAGAGGCATGATTTCCAAGCCGCAAAGGTAGTAAAAAAGCAAGCCGATATGAAGTGGGTTTTTCACAGGAGTCCGGAGCAGTGCCCGACCCACTGAGTAAGCATAGGTCGCCAAGAGGAGCCCCATCAACAAGGATCCGCTCCAAGCTCGTCCGTCCAAGGCAAAGAGAGCGACAAAATTGACGGGAAGAAGAACAAACGAGCTCCACCTCAGACTGAATCTCTTGAAGTACAATAAATGGGCGGTCTGTTTTCCGCGGTCCAACGCCCAACCGAATGTCAATAGACCGACATACTGAATAAGCTGAAGGGCAGCAAAGGCCAGGACAAGCATTAGGTAGGTGGACCAATCGCTGCTCGAAAGAGATGAGTCCGTGCTGAGCCGTAGACCTATGAGTAGGGTCATCGGCAGGAGCAAAAGCGTCATTGTTTCGAGCCAAAAGAGAAAGGGGTCCGATTTGGGCTGTTCCGGGCGGTAGAACTGGTGCATCGGGCGAAGGTTCCTTATTCCCACCCAACAGGCCTGAAAGCGCCCCGGGTAGCTCACCTTCAGGTAGACGGCCAGTCCTCCAAGAAGCAGCAAAACAAGCAGTGCCCAGTCGGTGTTATGTATCGGAATCATGAGTATTCAAAGTTAGTCGACTAACTGACGAGATGCCGCCCAAGTGGGCTTCCTGCAGTATTTTTGTTCAAAACCAGTACAGATGTCCAACGACCTGTTTCAATCCCCTGATTACTACCAACTCGACGATCTTTTTTCAGAAGAACATTTGATGGTCCGAGAGGCGACCAGAGAATGGGTCAAGAGAGATGTGAGCCCCATCATAGAAGACTATGCACAGCGCGCTGAGTTTCCTAAGGAATTGATAAAAGGTCTCGCGGAAGTCGGTGCATTTGGCCCGTACATACCAGCAGAATACGGCGGTGCCGGTCTGGATCAGATCTCCTACGGACTAATGATGCAGGAGATCGAACGCGGAGACAGCGGCGTGCGGTCGACTTGCTCGGTCCAAAGTTCTCTTGTGATGTATCCGATCTACGCATACGGAGATGAAGCTCAGAGAAAGAAATATCTGCCCAAGCTGGCCAGCGGTGAGTGGATGGGCAGCTTTGGACTGACCGAGCCGGATCACGGGTCCAACCCCGGCGGGATGGTGACCCATTACAAGGACATGGGCGATCATTTCGTGTTGAACGGCTCGAAGATGTGGATATCGAATGCGCCATTCGCCGATGTGGCCGTGGTCTGGGCCAAGAACGAGGAGGGTCGGATACACGGTCTGATCGTCGAGCGGGGAATGGAGGGATTCTCCACTCCCGAAACGCACAATAAGTGGAGTCTTCGCGCAAGTGCAACAGGTGAGTTGGTCTTTGACAATGTGCGTGTACCCAAAGAAAATCTCCTCCCGAACAAAAGCGGATTGGGAGCGCCATTGGGTTGTTTGGATTCCGCACGATACGGCATTGCATGGGGTGCTATCGGAGCGGCTATGGACTGCTACGATACCGCTTTGCGCTACAGCAAGGAGCGGATCCAGTTCGGCAGGCCCATCGGTGGTTTTCAGCTCCAACAAAAAAAGCTGGCCGAAATGATCACGGAGATCACCAAAGCCCAAACCCTGACCTTTAGGTTGGGTCAACTCAAGAATGAGAACAGGGCCACTTCTGCTCAGATATCGATGGCCAAGAGGAATAATGTGGACATGGCCTTGAAGATCTGCCGAGAGGCGAGGCAGATGTTGGGCGGAATGGGCATCACAGGAGATTATCCGATCATGCGCCACATGATGAATCTGGAATCAGTGGTGACCTATGAGGGAACCCATGACATCCATTTGCTCATCACAGGACTGGACGTGACCGGCCTGAATGCGTTCAAATAGGCCGCGACGTTGTTAAAGGGGAATGTTTCCGTGCTTTTTTGCGGGAATTTTCACAGCCTTGTTTTCCAGCATTTTAAAAGAACGGATCAGCCGTTCTCGAGTTTGACTCGGAAGGATGACGTCGTCCACGAAGCCCCGGGCGGCTGCCCGATAGGGGTGAGCAAACTCTTCGGCGTATTCAGCTTCTTTTTCGGCCAATACTTTTTCCGGATCCGATGCCTCTTTGATCTCCTTTCGGAAGATGATCTCCGCAGCGCCTTTGGCGCCCATTACAGCGATCTCTGCCGTGGGCCATGCGTAGTTCATATCGGCACCGATGTGTTTTGAATTCATCACATCGTATGCGCCGCCATAAGCCTTTCTGGTAATGACCGTGATCCTCGGAACGGTGGCTTCACTGAAGGCGTAGAGCAACTTCGCACCGTTGGTAATGATCCCATTCCATTCCTGGTCTGTTCCTGGCAGGAATCCGGGTACGTCCTCAAGTACGAGCAGCGGAATATTGAAGCAGTCGCAGAAGCGAACAAAACGCGCGGCTTTTTGCGAAGAACGAATGTCCAGGACACCGGCAAGAAAGGCGGGCTGATTGGCGACCACGCCTATGGACCGGCCGGCAAGCCGTGCCATGCCCACAACAATGTTTTCAGCAAAGTCTTTATGGACTTCGAGAAAACTCGATTCATCCACGACCTGATCGATGACCTCCCGGATATCATAGGGTTGGTTTGGATTATCAGGGATCAGTTCATCAAGAGCGGGCCTTGATTCATCTGAAGGCGTATAGGCGCTCTCTGGGGGGAGTTCCTCGCAATTCTGCGGAAGATAGGAGAGCAGTGCCTTTATCTGTTCGATGCAGGCAAGTTCATTTGCGCAGCTGAAGTGGGTGACGCCCGATTTCACACTGTGGGCAGATGCGCCGCCCAGTTCCTCCGCGCTCACCTCTTCATGGGTCACTGTTTTGACCACATTCGGCCCGGTTACGAACATATAAGAGGAATCCTCGACCATGAATATGAAATCCGTTAGGGCCGGACTATACACGGCACCTCCCGCACACGGCCCCATAATTGCAGAGAGCTGAGGGATCACACCGCTCGCCCGGGTATTCTGATAGAAAATGTCGGCATAGCCACCAAGCGAGACCACGCCTTCCTGGATTCGCGCACCACCTGAATCGTTCAGGCCAATGACCGGGGCACCATTTTCCATGGCCAGTTCCATGATCCGAACGATCTTTTCGGCATGGGCTTCGGCAAGCGATCCGCCGAGTACCGTGAAATCCTGGGCAAAAACATAGGTCAAACGGCCATTGACCGTACCAAATCCGGTGACGACTCCGTCGCCCAGGAATTTTTGTTTTTCAAGGCCGAACAAATGGCTTCGGTGCTGCACGAGCATCCCCATTTCTTCAAAACTCCCTTCATCGAGGAAGAGTTGAATCCGTTCACGAGCCGTCAGTTTACCCTTTGCGTGCTGGGCATCGATCCGCGCCTGCCCGCCTCCGAGCCTGGCTTGTGCGCGCAGCTCATTCAATCGCTCATTCCTTTTCATGGATGCTTTGCTTGGTCAAAGAGCGGACAAATTAAGCAGCATGTCCCGCATTTGAGCAACCTTCAGAGATATACGTTGACTTCGCGTTCCAGAGTGACCCCGAATTTTTTCTCGACATCCCTTTGAATGTCACGAGATAGGTCAAAGATCTCTTTTCCCGTCGCGCCGCCGTAATTGACCAGAACCAATGCCTGTCGATCATGTACGCCATGTGTATCTCGTCGATGACCTTTCCATCCGGCCTGTTCGATCATCCATCCAGCTGCCCACTTGGAACCTTCAGTTGCGGGATAATGAGGTGCATTTGGGTATTTATTCAAAAGCGCCTGCGAACGCTCTGTGGAAAGGACAGGATTCTTGAAAAAACTCCCGGCATTCCCAAGCTCATTCGGGTCGGGCAATTTGCTTTTCCGTATGTGTATGACGGCGCGGGCTACATCTGCAATACCGGGTTCCTTTACGCCTTCAGCTTGTAGTTGGTCTCTTATGGCTCCATAAGCTGTTTGCACGGGTGCGGACTTGGAAAGCTGAAAGCCGACCGCCGTGATCCAAAACCGGTCTTTCTGAGAAGACTTGAAAATAGAGTCTCTGTAGCCAAAACCACATTCCTCCTTCTTTAGACGCCGCATTTCGTTTTGCTGCGTATCAAAGGCGTCCACATAAGAGATGACCTGCCTTACTTCCACTCCGTATGCCCCGATATTTTGTATTGGTGCCGTCCCGACCTGACCAGGTATGAGCGAGAGATTCTCAATGCCGCCATACCCTCGGTCAACGCAGTATTCGGTGAAGTTGTGCCAGTTTTCTCCGGCGCCAACGTGCAAGTGGACATCTTCTCCGTCTTCGCAGACCGTGATCCCTTTGATGCGCATGGCAATGATGGGTTCCTCTGGGTCTCGGGTGAAAAGAAAATTCGATCCGCCTCCGAGCAATAGGCATTTCCGCCCCTTCAAGGCCGCATGAACAGTGCTTATCTGCTCAAGTCTGTCCAATGCAAAATAACGCTCGGCTTTGAGCGCCAGACCGAAACTGTTCAGCGCACTCAGATCCGCGGGTTGAAAGAGACCGGCTTCAGCCATTCAATGCTTGATAGGCAGCCAGGCCATGGCGCAGAATTTCCACGGCTTGCCGCAATTTCTCTTCTTCAAGTACATAGGCCAGGCGAACCTCATTCTTTCCAAGACCGGATGTGCTGTAGAAGCCTGCATTTGGAGCGAACATAAGTGTCTTGCCTTCCCACTGGAATTCGCTCAAGAGCCATTTTGCAAAGGCCTCCGCATCCTGAACTGGCAATTGTGCGACGCAGTAGAATGCCCCCTTGGGCATTGGGCACTGCACGCCTTCAATACTTTTCAGTCCGGCGACGAGGGTGTTGCGACGGTTTTGATATTCCTCCAGGACTTCTTTAAAATAGGATTCTGGCGTCTGGAGCGCACCGAGGCTGGCCACCTGGGCAAGTGTAGGGGGGCTGAGCCGTGCCTGGCCGAACTTCAGTGCGGTGGAGATCACTGCCTTATTCCTGGAGACGATGCATCCGATACGAGCGCCGCACATGCTGTATCTCTTGGATACCGAATCGAGAACAATGGCGTGTTCCTCGAGGCCCTCAAGCTGCAGAATGCTTTTGTGCTTGTGGCCGTCGTAGGTGAACTCTCGATACACTTCATCTGAAAGGAGATAGAGGTCGTGCCTTTGAACGATTTCCCGAAGCTTCTCCAGTTCAGCCTCAGAATACAAATAGCCGGTCGGATTTCCCGGATTGCAGATCATGATGGCGCGGGTGCGCCTGGTGATCTTCTTTTCGAATTCTTCGATGGGTGGGAGGGCAAAACCGTTTTCTATCGAGGAAGGGATCGGAACCACCTGAAGCCCAGACTGCACTGAGAATCCATTGTAATTGGCGTAGAATGGCTCTGGGATGATGAGTTCATCTCCCATATCGGTGATGCTGCCCAAAGTGAATTGAATGGCCTCAGAGCCTCCTGTGGTGATCAGAACATCTTCTTCGGAAACGGGCATTCCATGGGACCTGTAGTATGCAGCAAATCCTCTGCGCAGATCTTGCATTCCCGCGCTGTGCGAGTAGGCCAGAACATCTGCATCAAATTCCTTCACGGCATTTCTCGCCGCTTCAGGAGTGGAAATATCGGGTTGTCCGATGTTCAGGTAGAGCACTTCGATGCCTTTAGCCGAGGCAGCTTCTGCGTAGGGCACCAACTTTCGAATAGGGGATTCGGGCATCTCACGCCCTTTCCGGGAGATCTTAGGCATTGTTCAAATAAATAAACCCCGTGCTGGGACGGGGTTGTGGGTTCAATTTGAAGGGGATCAGCGAACTTGAATAGCGCTGCCTCCGTTCTTGTTCTTCACGGGAACGGTCTGTGGCTCCTTGGCCGGGGCTTTCACAGTGCCGCGGATGCGCAGAGTGACCTTCGGGGTTTTGGCATTCGATGTCACAGAAACGGTCTTGTTGATGCCGCCCACTCGCTGTGTATCGTACTTGACCTTGATGGATGCGGACTCTCCCGGTGCGATCGGCTGCTTGGGCCATGAGGGAACGGTACAGCCGCAGCTGCCCTTACAGTTCGAAATGATCAGTGGCTCTTTTCCCGTGTTCGTGAAGACGAACTCTCTGTTGCCATCGGCGCCTTTTTCGATCTTACCGTAATCGATGGTCATCTTCTCGAAGGTGATCTCCGGAGCGTTTTCATTGGCCTCTTGAGCGTAACTAACGAAAGAGAAAACGGATAAAGAGGCGATGAGCAGTGACTTTTTCATGTCCATGTTTTTTGGTCCAACAAATGTATTCAGTTGCAGTTGTGCAAACAAACAACAGTCATACCATTATCCACTTTCCGTTGAAATAATTTGGGCGATCAGGAATAAAATGCTTGGGTGTCGCTTATTCGGCTCAGTATGCATGGTCTTTTCATGAAGCAGCGACTTACTTTTGCCCGAGCGTCACCATAAAGATTTCCATGCAAGTCGATTCCCGTTATCAACCCAGAAATATTGAGTCCAGGTGGTACCAGTTCTGGCTCGACCAGGGATTGTTCCGTTCCGCTCCGGACAAGGAAAAGCAGGCGTACACCATTGTCATTCCCCCTCCAAATGTGACCGGTGTGCTGCATATGGGACACATGCTGAACAACACCATACAGGACGTCCTGATACGCAGAGCGCGCATGCAGGGCAAAGAAGCCTGTTGGGTACCGGGCACCGATCATGCGTCCATCGCCACAGAGGCCAAGGTGGTGCAAAAGCTGAAAGAGGAGGGAACAAGCAAAGAGGAGCTTGGTCGCGAGGCTTTCTTGGAAAAGGCCTGGGAATGGAAAGAGCAGTATGGAGGTATCATTCTCGAACAACTCAAGAAACTCGGTGCGAGTTGCGACTGGGAACGCACCCGTTTCACCATGGAACCCGAGCTGTCTGCTGCTGTCGAGGATGTCTTTATCGATCTATACGACAAGGGGCTGATATACAGAGGAGTTCGAATGGTGAATTGGGATCCAAAAGGACGGACCGCTTTATCGGACGATGAGGTCATACACAAGGAGGTAGACTCCAAGCTCTACTACATCAATTACCCGATCGAAGGCGCAGAAGATCATATCACCATTGCCACGGTGCGGCCCGAGACGATCATGGCCGATGCCGCTATTTGTGTCCATCCGGATGATGAACGCTATCGGCACCTCGTAGGAAAGAACGCTGTCATTCCCCTGATCGATCGCAGCATACCGATACTGTCCGATGAATATGTCGATCCGGAATTCGGAACAGGTTGCTTAAAGGTGACCCCCGCGCATGACCTGAATGATTACGAGATCGGACTGAGGCATTCTTTGCCCGTCATCGATCTGCTGGACGACTCGGGAAGGCTCAATGAGAAAGCCGTCATACATGTCGGATCGGATCGTTTCGTTGCCCGAAAGGCCATCGGTAAGGAACTTGAGGAAACCGGATATCTCCTTCGCACGGAGGACTACCGGACCAAAGTGGGCTGTAGTGAACGGACTGATGCCGTCGTAGAACCTCGCCTGAGTACACAGTGGTTTCTCAAAATGGAAGACCTCGCTCATCCAGCCTTGGAAAACGTGATGAACGATCGAGTTCGTCTGCATCCCTCCAAATTCAAGAACATGTACCGCAATTGGATGGAAAATGTCCGGGACTGGTGCATTTCCAGGCAGCTTTGGTGGGGACACAGGATACCGGCCTGGTACGATGAAAATGGACGCATTGTCGCCGCCCGAAATGAACAAGAGGCAAGGAAAAAATTCAAGGAAACACTCGGAGAATATCCCAAGCAGCTGCGGCAGGATGAGGATGTTCTCGATACATGGTTCAGTTCCTGGCTTTGGCCCATCAGTGTCTTCGATCCCAAGGTTTTTAGAAGCGGCCAGCCCAATGAGGAGTTGAGCTATTACTTTCCGACATCCGATCTGGTGACCGCTCCGGAGATCCTGTTCTTCTGGGTGGCGCGAATGATCATGGCCGGCTACGAATGGATGGATGATCTTCCTTTCAAAAATGTTTATCTGACCGGGATCGTTCGGGACAAAAAGGGCCGTAAGATGTCCAAGTCACTGGGAAATTCGCCGGACCCCCTGGAATTGATCGATCGTTTCGGGGCAGATGCGGTTCGTACAGGAATGCTCTTCAGTTCGCCTGCGGGCAACGATCTGCTCTATGACGAGCAGTTGGTGGAGCAGGGTCGAAACTTTGCCAATAAGATCTGGAATGCCTTTCGTCTGGTCGATGGCTGGAAGGAAGATGAGCAGGCCCTCACAGGGAAAGTGGAGCAGGAAGCCAATGAATGGTTTTCCAACCGTCTGGCAGCGGCAAAAGAAGAATTGGAACAGGCGTATGCATCTTTCCGGATCGCAGATGCACTCATGATCCTGTACCGCTTGATCTGGGATGATTTCTGCAGCTGGTACCTGGAAGCCATGAAACCGAAATCCGGAGCAATGGACACAAGCTCCTTGAATGCTGTACGAGAACATTTCGATGAGCTTCTGAAGCTATTGCATCCGTTCATGCCCTTCCTTACCGAAGAATTATGGCATGCCTTGTCCGCTGAAGAGCGAGTAGATAAAAGCATTTGCCGCACGGAATACCCAGAGTGTTCCAGTTGGGCACCCGCTTCATTGGAAAAGTTCATGGTGACCGAGGAACTGGTCACGGCAGTGCGGGCGCAGCGCAGTCAACGGGGCATTTCTCCAAAGGAGCCGCTCGATCTGGTCTTCAAGGGAGAGGGGCACTTCTATGAGGAAATATTGGTCAAATTGGCCAACATCAAAAGTTTGAAGGAGGGAGGGAAGACCGGCAGTGGTCAGGTTGGAATCCGAGTCAAGCAAATGGAATTTCACTTGGATCTTGGGGCCTTTGCCGACAGCGGTGAGGACCGGGAGAAATTGATCAAAGAACGCGACTACTTGATCGGCTTTTTGAGATCAGTGGAAGCCAAGCTCAGCAACAAACGATTCGTAGAGGGCGCACCTGCCGATGTGGTCGAACGAGAGCGCATGAAACAGAAGGATGCCCAGGCGAAGATCGATGCGATCGGTCGTGAGCTGAACGATTAAAGCGAATCAGCTCTCGATCTCCAGGTTGGGATCTGTCTCTTCCGCTTCGCTTGGCTCTTCCCCAACGATCAGTCCCTGTTGCATTTTCTCAAGAAACATCAAGCCAAACAGGGTTACCATGGAATTTGGGAGCTGGGCTAGGGTTGAGTTTCCATAATTTGAAAGCATCAAACCCGCAAATCCACAAACGATGGCTGCCCCGTAGTAAAAGATCTTTTCATCCTCAGTTTTAATTAGAAACCGTACACCTCGCAATAGAATGAATAGATGAATAAAAATGTAAAGCCACTTCCCGATCACTCCGCATTCGGCACGTATCAATGTGTATCCTCCGTCGGCAAAAAAGTTGGCGAGATAAGAATTCGGTGAGAATCTCCTGCCCCACAGACCAGATGAGCCGACGCCACCCCCAAAAGGCTTATCACTCAGATATTTTGTGAGTAAATCACGATTGATCAGCCGGACCTGTAATGAAGGATCGCTTGCGTCCAGGGATGAGCGCATCCGTTGGATGGAATAAACGCTTTGCCCCACGTAGGTGAACTTTAAGAGTGCGAAAACTGCGATCATCGAACCAAATACCACAAGTCGAAGAGATGCACTTTTCGTTATCAGAACGAAGATCAGTAGCCCGGCTCCAGGAACCGCATATGCTCCGCGCGTTCCTGATAGGGACATGCCCACCAGTGTGATCAGCGAACAAAAGAGGAGTTTGAACTTGGTCTTCCGGCTGAAGGGACCTAGGAACAATACGGAAGAAGCTACGAAGGCCTGTCCCATGGCGTTCCCATAGGTGCTTGCATCCGTGTAGAACGAGAAGACCCTTAATTTGCCCCAGAGAATATGGCGTATGTATGCGCCTTCTGCAAGCCACTGTTTTTCAAAAGGTAAAGGGCCAAATATTTCCATACGAATACCATAAAGACCTCCTACAACGGCAACAAGAAGCCACACATGAAAATACCGGACAAGATCCGCCTTTTTTAGATCGGACTTCACTCCAATGACTGCAATAAGCCAACCATAAAGCGCCATGGCTCGCATCGCATAAAACCATGCTTTTAAGCTTTTTGCCTCCGGATTGAAGATCTCGAAAATTATATAGGCAAACCAGATGGACAATAAAATATACAGCAAAGAGGGCTTGATGTCTCTGGTAGTTGGGGTCTCTATATTGCCCTTTGATTGAACAAAATAGATAGCTGTTATTACCAACAAAAAGTCTACGACCAATCCAAGAGGAGCGTCACTCAATCGAGCGAATGTCGGAACGAAATGACAGTAGATCAGTAGGAAAGAGATAAGTCTCAAGATGTCATACTTTTTTTCTTTTCCACAATACGGAATGGGTCACTGCGAGATGGCCAACAAAGTTGATTTACGAAAGTCAAAAGGATTCGATTGAATCAAGGTCTTTAGGTTGTTTGACCAGATGTTTTCTTGACGGCAAGATATTCAGTACATGCAGGAAAGAAGTTTCGTAGTAGAAATGATCGAATAAAATATTTTTTCCGTAAACAGATCTGTCTCGGATATGAAAATCCATTACGATGCCATCCGTTCCTGAAAAAACCTTGTGCATACTGGAGATCTGAAATTGAGCTTTGTTGGATTCCTTGTCTACACGCAATTGAATGGCCATGAGTCGGTCTGAATGCAGGGGTATGGTCAGAGTGCTTTTGATCTTTTCTATGATGTCTTTTTTACGGATGTTCTGAAACTTTCCGGCTCCCATTGTTGGTATTAGGTAGGTATATGGTATGTTATCCTTTAAGTCGTTCAAGTCGGGAAGCAGAAGGGGGTCTACCAAGTAGAAATAGGCATCCAATCTTCCTCTCCATCCTTTTTTCCTTTGCTCGTATCGGTAATAGCCATTTTTGAAGAACTTGACGTAGACCCATAATCTTTTGCCGTCGACCCACATATCATAGACATGCATGGCAACAAAGTTGTCTTGACCGATCTCTTTATGCTTCTGCCGATTATCGTTGTCTTCCGGTTGATTGTCCAGGATGGTTTGCTCAGCACTTTTCCATTGACCGTCAATGGCCTTTACCCAACCAACAATGTCTTTATCCATGGTGGCAATGGGTTCTTTTGAGAAGCTGATCTCAGAATTATTTCGCTCCATCTGTGCGATGAGTCCAGAACAGGATGCTGCTACAAGCAATACAGACAGTATATTTCTCATAATCGCAAATTATAAAGACTTTAAATCTGCTGAGAAGCTTCGTTCGTTTACTTTTAAACGGGATTACGAAATGGATTAAGGAATCATGGATGCTCCGTTGGTCAGCATTATCACGGTGAATTTCAATCAGTGGGAGGAGACCTGTGAGTTGCTGAGATCCTTGGAACGTATAACCTACTCCAACTGGGAGGTCATCGTGGTGGACAATGGATCCGAAACGAAGGCTCCAGATGAAATAGAAGGGCGTTTTCCCTCAGTTCGGTTTTTGTTTACGAAGAAAAATCTAGGATTTGCCGGCGGCAACAATTTTGCCCTTGCCGATTGTGCGGGTGACTTCATTCTTTTTTTGAATAACGACGTCGAGGTGGAGCCTGATTTCCTAGAGCCTTTGGTCGATGCTTTCACTTTTTTCCCAAAACTGGGCGCTGCCAGCCCTAGAATCCACTTTTATCATCGACCTGGTGTTTTGCAATATGCAGGGAGTACGGAAATGAGTCCGTACACCATAAGGAACGCAACGTTCGGAAATGGACAAAAGGACCAAGGGCAGTATATGGATTCCCGTCTCACCGCATTCGTTCACGGGGCTGCCATGATCGTCAGTAGGGCAGTGATCGAAGATGTAGGAATGATGTATGAGGATTATTTCCTGTATTACGAGGAATACGATTGGTGCCAGCGGATGAAGAAAAAAGGGTTTCAGGCGGCATATATCGGAAATAGTTTGATCCATCACAAGGAGTCCGTATCTACAGGAAGAGAAAGTCCACTCAAGATCTATTATTTGACCAGAAACCGCCTGCTCTTTGCACGGCGAAATTTTTCCTTTTGGGAGCGGGTCGCGTCCATGCTGTTTTTTGCCTTTGTTAGCATTCCTAAAAATGTTTTTTCTTTTGCTGTGCGAGGAGAATGGTCACTGATGAAAGCATTCCTGAAAGGAGTCTGGTGGAACCTGATCCATTGATATGAGGATCGGTATCGAGGCACAAAGAATATTTCGTGCCAATAAGCACGGGATGGACAATGCGGCAGTATCACTGATCAATGCGCTCGCATTGGTCGACAGAAAAAACCAATATTTCATTTTTGTCAATGATGGCCCAGACAAGGATTGCCTCGAGCTATCGGCCAATTTCACAGTGGTAATCAAAAAAGCTTCATACGTGTCATTTGAGCAATTTCACTTGCCGAGGCTCGTTGCCAGGTACGGAGTGGAGCTGCTTCACTGTACGGGAAATACGTCACCGATCCGTTGCACCGTACCCTTGGTCCTTACTATTCACGACCTTATTTTCTTTGAGAAGAATCCTCTTTTTTCGCACGGGTACAGCTATTATCAGCGCTTCGGCAATTACTACCGCAGGAGGGTCATTTCTGCCGTACTCAAAAAACTGAGTAAGATCATCACGGTCAGCAGTTTTGAGCGCAACAGGATCCTGGGCCTCTTTCCTCATCTGAACTCAAATGATGTTCGGGTCATAGGCAATGCGGCAGGGTCTCATTTCATGGCCGATCGCCCTGAAGAAAATACATCAACCGTCCTGCGGGAGAAATATGGTTTGCCCGGAGAATACGGACTGTTTCTCGGAAATACGGATCCAAAGAAAAACACCAGGGATACAATGCACGCTTGGCAAATAGCGTGTAAAAAAATGAAAAGGGAGATTCCCCTCGTCATTGGCGATGTGGACCAACAGGAGGCGAAAAGCCGCATGCGTTTTTCTGATGCAGATCTTCAGACCATGCGCTTTCCAGGCTACATCGAAAACAAAGATCTGCCGGCTGTCATGGCGGAAGCCAAGATCTTCTTGTACACTTCCCGACGCGAGAGTTTTGGCATCCCCATTCTGGAGGCCATGGCTTCAGGAACACCTGTGGTCACTTCCAATGTGACGAGCATGCCGGAGGTGGCAGGAGATGCAGCTTATTTGGTAGATCCATACGATCTTAATTCCATGGCCGATGGATTTCAGCGTGTTCTGGAAGATGAAGTCCTGGCGAAGGAACTCATTCAAAAGGGATTGGAGCGTGTTCAGTCATTTTCATGGGAACGGTCGGCCAGAGAGTTGCTCGACGTCTACACTGAAGTCTGTACCGGATGATCAATAAACCCGTTCACAGACACTAAATGGAAGATCGATGAGCACTGTTTTGATCTTTCTTATCGGTTTGGTCTTCTATACCTATCTGGGCTATGGTCTGCTGATGCTGCTCCTTGTTCGATTGAAAAGACTCTTTCGTTCGGAAAAGAAACTTGAGGAATACCTGCCTCAGGTCACCTTGGTCGTGCCTTGTTTCAATGAAGAAGACTTTATCCAGGAAAAGATCGCCAATACGCAGCAGCTGGATTACCCTGAGGATAAACTTCGTGTTGTTTTCATCACAGATGGATCCACAGACCGCACCGTGCAGATCCTCGAAAAGGAGGAAGGGGTAGAGCTCATGCATCGCGATATCCGGGCAGGAAAGGCCGCTGCGATGAACCGGGCAATGAAGACAGTGGACAGTGAGGTGGTGGTCTTCTGCGATGCCAACACCGAATTGGAGAAAGGCGCCATCCGGAATATCGCCCGACACTATCAGGATCCTCTGGTCGGAGGGGTCTCAGGTGAAAAAAGGGTTCGGAAGACAGGAGACGCCGACCTGGCAGGTTCTGGGGAAGGTCTGTATTGGAGATATGAGAGCACCCTCAAGAAACTGGACAGCGAGCTTTGGACCATAGTCGGTGCTGCAGGCGAACTGGTGAGCTTTCGGACCTCCCTATGGCAGGACCTCGAGGAAGACAGCATCCTTGACGATTTCATGATGTCGATGCGGATCGCTGCGGAGGGCTACCGATTCATCTATGAGCCGGAAGCGTATGCCATCGAGTCTCCTTCTGCAGATATCAGGGAGGAGCTCAAGCGAAAGGTGCGCATCGCAGCGGGCGGATGGCAAAGCATGAGCCGACTGGCCTTTTTGCTCTGGCCCTTTCCCAGACCTGTACTCAGTTTCATGTACGTCAGCCACCGGGTGCTCCGCTGGTCGGTTTCGGCACTGGCTCTGCCATTGATCTTTTTACTCAATGCCGCCTTGCTCATGGAGTCCAACGGGCTGAAGATCCTGTTTGTGCTGCAGCTCGTTTTTTACGGCATGGCTTCGGTCGGTGCGATTCAGGCCAAAAAGAACATCAAGAGCCGATTCTATGTGCCCTATTACTTCTGCCTGATGAACTATGCTGTTTTCGCTGGTTTCTTCCGCTGGAAAAAGGGACAGCAATCCGCCGTGTGGGAACGGTCCAAAAGGGCCTGATGCCCAATGGGGATCGCCCGAATGCGATCTAGAAATTGGGCTTGAGCAAATACTGGCTGTAGAATTCGTCGATCACGTTCACGGCTTCCTCAGAGGTGTCGACCAATCGGAAGAAGTCCATGTCCTCTGGAGAAATGTTCTTGTACTTTTCCAGTACGCGCTCTTTGAGCCAATCGATCAGACCCTTCCAAAAGTCACTGCCCACCAAGACGATGGGGAAGCTTCCGATCTTTTCGGTTTGAATGAGCGTCAGTGCTTCAAATAGTTCGTCCAGCGTACCAAAACCTCCGGGCATGACCACAAAGCCCTGTGAATATTTGACGAACATCACCTTACGGACAAAGAAGTAGTCAAAATTGAGGTTCTTGTCCTGATCGATGTACGGGTTGCTGCTCTGCTCAAAAGGCAATTCGATGTTCAGTCCGACTGAAGTTCCACCGCCTTCCGAGGCTCCCTGATTTCCAGCCTGCATCATGCCAGGTCCTCCACCGGTGATCACGCCGTATCCTTTTTTGGTCAGATCGTGTCCGATCTGCCTCGCAAGCTGATAGTAGGTATCCTCCTCGGGTGTCCGGGCGCTGCCAAATATGGATACGCAAGGTCCGATCCGCGCAAGTCGTTCATAGCCCTCGACAAATTCGCTCATGATCTTGAATATGGCCCATGAGTCATTGGTCTTCAGGTCATTCCAGTTTTTTTGCGCAAATGCACTGGCTACTTTATCTCGTTTCATATCGGGGGTAGATTTGTTCAAAGATGCACTATACTTGAGAAAAGCTTCAAATTCAATAAAGTGAGCAGCAACAGAATATTGTCCGCGTGGTCCCGGCTGAGCAGAAGTGCTGGCCAGATCGTGTTCTTTCTCTCCGCACTTTTTCTGCTTACCTGGCTGTATCCCGATTACCGTTCCTTTCCTTACGAATACCAGAAAGGCAGGCCCTGGATGTATGCAGATCTGGTTTCTCCCATGGACTACGCGCTCCTGAAGTCGCGCACGGCTTTGGAGAAGGAGAAGGAGGAGGTCATGGCCGGGTCACCGCTCATTTTTCAGCACGTGAGTTCCGATCCGGTCGAACGAATGCCCATCCAAGAAGACATGGATTCACTTGTGCTGAAGTGGATGGAGCTTGTCGGAAAAGAAGAGCTTTTCATTCTGGAACGTTGGCCAGAGGGCATCCCAGAGAGAGAAACATTCACGCTGATCGAAGGCGCAGCAGGAAAGACATATTTGGCCGAAGATCTGCTCATTTTGGATCGCTGGCCAAAGGGCTTTTGGGGCCCGGATGATTCGTTGCATTCTTTGTTCACCGACTCGGAATGGGTGGTTCTGCGGGAACAGATTCAACCCAATTTGACCTTCGATGAGCCTCTGACCGCCCAGATCCAAAGAGACCGGCTTTCACAGTTGACTCCCTACGAGGGAAAAGTGAAAAAAGGCGAGGGCATTGCCTATGAAGGGCTCATTGTGGATGAGCTCGTTCTCAGAAAGTTAGACGCCCTCAGAACGGCTTACATGCGTACAGATGATACAGGAGACCGTGGACGAGAACTGACCGGTGTGGCCATTTTGAATGGTCTGCTCATGCTGATGCTTTTCCTCTTTTTGCGTCGTTTTCGGCCTCACGTCCTCTCTGACATCGCACAGCTCGGATTCGTCCTTGCCTCTTGGATATTGATGGCAGCGACGGCCCGACTGACTTTGAGTTTTGGAAACAGTTATTTGCTACTGGCACCCTTCACGGTATTGCCTGTGGTTCTTCGTGCTTTTTTCGATACGCGCATTGCCCTGTTCGTTCATGTGCTGTCCATCATGAGTATTGGCTTGCTTTCATCTGAGGGATTGTCCATCGTGATGCTTCACTTCATCGCAGGCTTCTATGCCATCATTACAGTGGACTTATTGTACAAAAGGGCTCAGTTGTTTTTAACGCTGGCCAAAGTGGTGGCGCTCTACCTTTTGGTCTATTTCGCCTTTTTGCTGTTTCAAGATGTACCCATACGGGAAATGCCCGGGAAGGACTTTCTCTTTCTGGGGATCAATGGCCTGTTGGCGTTGAGTGCCTTTCCCCTGATCTATTTGAGCGAGAAGGTCTTTGGTCTGGTCTCCGACCTGAGTTTGCTGGAGCTGATCGACACGAACAACCCCCTTCTTCGCGAGCTGAGTGAAAAAGCACCGGGTACATTTCAGCACAGCCTTCAGGTAGCAAATTTGGCGGAGGCGGCTGTACTTAAGATCGGAGGCAATACGCTGATGATCCGTGCTGCAGCCATGTACCATGACATAGGGAAAATGCGGAATCCGATGTTTTTCATTGAAAATCAGGGAGGAGGAGTCAATCCGCACGACGATCTCGGATATGAGGAAAGCGCACAGATCATCATCGACCATGTGAAAGAAGGGGTTCGACTGGCCAGAAAACACGATCTGCCCGAAAATTTGATCGATTTCATCCGAACCCATCACGGCAGCAGCCGGGTGCATTATTTCTACCGTCAGCACATGAAGAATATGCCCAATGCCGACGGGGCCGAAGACCTCTTTCGCTATCCGGGGCCCAAGCCCTTCAGTAAGGAGACGGCTGTTCTGATGATGGCTGATGCCGTTGAAGCGGCCAGCCGGAGTGTGGCAAAGAATGAACCCAAGGCCCTTAGCGATCTGGTGGATGCGATCGTCGAGCAGCAAATGGCTGATGGTCAGTTTGAAGAGGCGGAGATAACGCTTGGAGAAATTGGACGTGTCCGGGAAGAGCTCAAGAACAAGTTGAATGAGATCTATCACTTTCGGATCGCCTATCCGGATTGAACCATTCAATTATTTGTAGCATAGAGCGCCACCGATTAGTTTTGTGCTCCCTTTTTTTGAGGGAAGAATAAGGTGAGGTGGGTGAGTGGCTTAAACCAGTAGTTTGCTAAACTGCCGTACGGGTAACCGTACCGGGGGTTCGAATCCCCCTCTCACCGCAGTCCACAGGCCCTGACAGCATAGCTGTCAGGGTTTTTTGTTTTCCTGCCCAAGCTTGCTTGGGAGCAGGAAAAGAAGGGCCTGA
>JAYOTP010000015.1:0-9524 GCA_038150465.1 Flavobacteriia bacterium
CCCTCTTTTACCTCAACATCCACATTGAAATCCGTGGTCAATATGGATGTCGATGCATCGTAGTTCCAGTCTACTCGGGTGTTTGTTGGAAACACATAGGCATACTGCTGATAGTCCTGAGCGGCTTGCGTCAGACTGCCGGCCGACGCAGGCAAGAAGGCAAGCGACCAGTAATTCTGTCCATTCAGAGATGATGTATACTGGTTTCCACTCTGTTGCCAACTGCTGCCCGTCGGCGCATACACAGCAAAGTCCGCCCCATTGCGCGCATCCTCCACGATCAGCACTTCACCACTGATGGTCACATTCCCCTGATTTACCGTCACACTGGCCAGGGAAGACGCATCCTTCTCGAAGTAGATAAAGGGCATCCCGATGCCCATAGTGGCCTGAAACTGCTTGCCTGAAGCAGACCAATCCATGGTCACCGTCCAGTCTGTGTGATCCGACACATTCGCCTGTGATGCATTCAGACCGCTCACACCAACAACAACGGGCAAAATATTGTCTATCGGACCCCACGGAATGTAGCTCACCACCAGTCCTTCGTTCACCGACTTCATGGTGAAAGGATAATTGAACAGGTTGTCGGTATGCGGATTCTTAACTTGAGCAGACCACCAGTCGTTGGTCGGTATCGGCTTATTGGCCGCTGCTCCCGTAACAAAAGCCGATCCCGATGGATACCCGTTCCTTCCCGCTGCATCCACGCCTGGAAAGACCGTCGTATAACTGCCCGATCCAACAGGAACAAATTGGCCAAACATTGGGCTGGCGAAAAATAATGAGCATGCCAGAAAACGAAAGAACAATACTTTATTCAAGGGTCTTATAGTCTTTTTTACCATAAGCCAAAGATACGCCTCATCTTTTTGGCCCTCCTTTGAGTGGGGTGGGCGCTGAGAGCTTCCTGAACAACTATTGATACCCTGCGTCTGCAGAGAGATTCGAACCTTGTGCGGCCAGAACAGCCAATTGGTCACAACGCTCGTTTTCCGCGTGCCCGCTGTGGCCCTTGATCCAGTGGAATTGCACTTGGTGCCTTCGATACACCTTCAAAAACCGTTTCCAAAGGTCCGGATTCAGTCTTTTTGCGAAATTCTTCTTCTCCCAGCCAAAGACCCAACCCTTTGAAACGGCGTCCACCACATATTTAGAGTCCGAGGTGATGTGGACCGTTTGCCCGGGTTCCCTTATGGCTTCCAAGGCGACGATCACGGCCAAAAGCTCCATCCTGTTATTGGTGGTGCGCTGGAATCCGGCAGAAAGCTCTTTGTAGTGTTTCCCAGAACGCAGAATGGCTCCATAACCACCCGGTCCTGGGTTACCCAGCGATGATCCGTCCGTGAATATCTCGATCATTATTCGTCTGATCCGAGATCGGTCAGCACCCATTCAATGACTGAAGGAAAGTGCCTGTGTTCCAATTCCTGCACTTTGCCCGCTACCTCTTCGGCCGTATCGTCCGGGTCGATCTCCACACTGTCCTGAAATACAACCTCTCCCTCGTCGTATTCCTCTGTGACATAGTGAATGGTGATGCCCGTTTCCTCCTCTTCGTTTTCCACCACCGCGCGATGCACATTCATCCCATACATGCCTTCACCTCCGTAATCGGGCAAAAGAGCCGGATGAATGTTCAGGATCTTGTTTTCAAATCGCTGAATGATATCGACGGGGAGCTTCCATAGGAATCCTGCCAGTACAACGAAGTCGATCTTGTGGCTTTCCAGTCGTTCCAAGACGGTTCCTGACTCCATTTGATCTCGGTCAAAGACCACGACTGGCACACCATATGGTCTGGCGCGGTCAATGATTCCGGCTGAACGCTTGTTGGTCAGCACCAGATGGACACGTGCTACTTCACTTTCCTCAAAGTACTTGAGAATGTTCTGAGCGTTGGTCCCGGAGCCGGATCCGAAAATGGCTACACGATACATGCCGTGTCTTCAGTTCAACTTCTTAGGTGGTTCAAAAGTAGCCAATTGAAGGGCACCATACGTATTGTTGGGTATGTGCCTTTTATCTTTCTTTGCAGCTGAAACAATCAAAAAGACCCATCATGTCTGAAATCGCTTCAAGAGTTAAAGCCATCATCGTTGACAAACTCGGTGTGGACGAGAACGAAGTGACCCTGGAGGCCAGTTTCACCAACGATCTTGGCGCAGACTCCTTGGATACAGTAGAACTCATCATGGAGTTCGAAAAGGAATTCGACATTCAGATTCCAGACGACCAGGCGGAAAACATCGCCACGGTCGGTCAGGCCACCTCTTATATCGAGGAAGCCACTAAGTAATATGCAGCTTAAGCGGGCGGTCATAACCGGCCTCGGGGTGGTCAGCCCCGTGGGCAATTCCGTAGAGGAATACTGGAAAAGTCATCAGCAGGGCCAGAGCGGTGCTGCTGAGATCACGCTTTTTGATGCGGAAAAGTTCAAGACGCGATTTGCATGCGAGGTGAAGGGGTTCGACCCTCTGGAATACCTCGACAGGAAGGAAGCGCGAAAAATGGACCGATTCGCTCAATTCGCCATTGCCTCAGCCGACCAAGCCATTGCTGATTCTGGTTTCAAGGAGTCTGGAACAGACCTGGATGAAGTAGGCGTGATCTGGGGGGCAGGAATAGGAGGTATGGACACCTTCTTTTCAGAAGCCATCAATCTCAGAGAGAACGATTACAACCCCAGGTTCAGTCCGTTCTTCATCCCTAAGGTCATCACGGATATCGCACCTGGCCACATCAGTATACGCCACGGCTTCAGGGGAATGAATTTCGCCACTGTTTCCGCTTGTGCCTCCTCGACCAACTCGCTAATAGACGCGCTGAACTATATCCGCCTGGGTAAAGCAGAGGTTATTGTGGCCGGAGGATCTGAAGCCTGTGTAGCGCCTTCAGGCGTGGGTGGATTCAATGCCATGCATGCACTGAGTGTTCGAAACGACGACCCCAAGACGGCTTCACGGCCCTTCGACAAAGACAGGGATGGCTTCGTTCTCGGCGAGGGCGGCGCCTGTTTGATCGTAGAAGAGCTTGAACACGCTTTGGCCCGGGGAGCCAAGATCTATGCTGAATTGGCTGGCGGCGGTCTCTCTGCAGATGCGCACCATTTGACAGCCCCTCATCCAGAAGGATTGGGCGCGGAGAAGGTCATGGAGCGTGTGCTGTCGGATGCTGGGGTAGCTCCTGATGAAGTAGACTACATCAATGTGCACGGGACAAGTACACCTTTGGGCGATGTGGCGGAGGTTAAAGCCATCCAAAAAGTGTTCTCGAGCCATGCGTATGAGTTGAACATCAGCAGCACAAAGTCAATGACGGGTCACCTTTTGGGCGCGGCCGGTGCCATCGACGCCATGGCCACCGTCTTGGCGGTGAAAGAAGACCTTGTGCCGCCGACCATCAATCACTTCACCGATGATCCGGCTTTGGACCCCAAGATGAATTTCACTTTCAATTCGGCTGAAAAGCGGACAGTTCGAGCGGCCATCAGCAACACATTCGGGTTTGGTGGGCACAACGCTTCTGTTCTCTTCAAGAAGTATTCTTCCTGATGCCTCTTAGGGATCTGCTCCGACCCTCAACCAAGACGCATCCCGAACTCAGGCGACTGAAAAAACTGCTTGGCTTTTCTCCTAAAAAACAGGAGATCTATTTCATTGCCCTCCGGCACAGTTCGGCTTCCAGTCAGGTGAATGGAAAAATGGACAACCAGCGATTGGAATTTCTCGGAGATGCCATTCTCGGGGCTGTAGTTGCTGAATACCTCTACAGAAAGCTCCCTCTAAAAGACGAGGGCTATCTGACCCAGATGCGTTCGAAGATCGTCAGTAGAAAAAAGTTGAATTCGATCGCCGAGAAGATGGGTTTGCTTGAACTGATCGAAACACGCAATCACAGGCCGAGGGCGGGACAGGCGATGCTTGGGGATGCGCTTGAAGCCTTGATCGGTGCCGTATATATCGACCGCGGATATGAATACGCGCAACGCTTCGTCAAGAAGAAACTCATTGACAAACATGTGCTGTTCAATGATCTCGATAAGACCGTCATCAGTTTTAAGGGACAGTTGCTCGAGTGGAAACAGAAAAACAAGAAAAAGCTCGAGTTGACAGTGAAGACCATTGGGGGCGGCGAGGGCCGACCCGGCTTTGAGTGTCTGGTCCATCTCGATGGCGAGTTGGTGGCGAAAGCACGCGGACGATCCAAGAAAAGAGCAGAGGAAAACGCCTGCGAAAAGGCCTTTTCCCAACTCAAGATCGCGCTCTAGTGGGTCGGTTGGTCCTTGGGTGGGAAGAGTGCACCAGTGCGCGGCATAAATTGGGGCTTGTCTGTGCCCTGGATCCGCATGTGTTGGCATATCGACTGAATCAGGCCTCTGGTCTTCAGCTCGAACGAAAGAGGCTCGGTAAAGACCATTGTGTGCAGTTTTCCAAGGCGAACTACACCTTTGCCCTTTTTGAAGGTGTGTGCCAACGGACCGGGGTCCACGCTTACCTTCTCCACAACCACAGTTTCGAAACCGTTTCCACTCAACCCAATGAGCCCGACGGATTGTTCGGGGACACTTCCTTTCTCCAACAAGCCCGATTGAGCAAAGACAAGCGGAAACCCGACTATTTTCTCTTGCTCGACGAGTCGAGCTGCAGCCGTAGACAATTGGCTGAACTCATGGGGACCATAGCTCGATTGAAGGGCGTAATTTCCGCCTTCGAATTCACCCCTTCCGAAAAACGGGAAGAGGAGCATTTCATACTTGATTAAATGCAATTCAACAAAGCCAAGATCGTTGCCACGCTGGGGCCGGCAAGCGACTCAAAAGAAAAGATCCTCGAACTCGCCAACGCAGGGGTCAATGTGTTCCGGATCAATTTTTCACACGGTTCACACGACCAGGCGCGTCGGATCATCCAGAACATTCGGGAAGTAGACAAACAAACCGTACACCACCTGGCCATCCTCGCTGACCTGCAGGGCCCAAAACTCCGGGTGGGCGTTGTGGCTGAAGGAAGTGTTGTTCACCCAGGTGATCAGGTGCGTTTCACTACGGAAAATGTCAAGGGCAACGCTGAAAGGGTCTTTATGACCTACGAACGCTTTCCAAAAGATGTTGAGGTCGGAGAAAAGATCCTGCTTGACGACGGGAAACTCTTGATGAAAGTCGTGGAAACCGATCGCGAAAAAGAAGTTGTCGCCGAAGTCATCCAGGGTGGGCCGCTGAAGAGCAAGAAAGGTGTGAACCTCCCAAACACACACATTTCATTGCCCTGTCTGACCGAAAAAGACCTGGCGGACCTCGAAGTGGCTGTGCAGGAACAAGTAGAGTGGGTGGGCTTGTCATTCGTTCGCAATGCCCAGGATGTTCGTGAGCTCCGGGATCTGCTGAACGGCTACGGATCACATGCGCGCATCATCGCCAAGATCGAGAAGCCAGAGGCGGTTGTGGATATAGACAACATCATTGAGGCCACGGATGGCATCATGGTCGCCCGCGGAGACCTTGGTGTCGAGGTTCCGATGCAGGGTGTTCCGCTGATCCAAAAAATGATCGTCAACAAGTGTCATTTGGCGGCAAAGCCCGTCATCATCGCCACTCAGATGATGGAGAGCATGATCTCGAGCATGACGCCCACACGGGCCGAAGTGAACGATGTGGCCAATTCCATCTTGGACGGAGCAGACGCTGTAATGCTCAGTGGAGAAACCTCTGTTGGTCAGTATCCTATAGAAGTGGTGAAGACCATCCACAAGATCGTTTCACACGTTGAGGAAACCAGCGAGTTCAAAAGCAAAAAAGAAAACCCGCCACACTACAGAAACGACCGCTTCATCACGGACAGCATCTGCTACAACGCAAGTAAGATCGCTGATCAGATCGGAGCTACAGCGATACTGACCCTCACCCACTCGGGATATACGGCCTTCAAGATATCATCGCACAGGCCCCGCACCCATGTCCTTGTTTTCACGGCCAACAAGACCATCCTCAACACACTCAGCCTTCTTTGGGGTGTTCGGGGCTTTTATTACGATAAGATGTCGAGTACGGACGACACCTTTCAGGACATTGTTCGAATGGTCGAAGAAGAAGGGGTTGTGCACAAAGGCGATATGGTGGTCAAGATCGCCTCCATGCCTATTGATGCGCAAGGAATGACCAACACACTGAAGATCAGCACGGTTGAATGATCCAATGGGAAGAGAATTCTGGTCAGCTGGTCGCTGAGTTGTTGTTCCGGGACTTCTCAGAGGCCTTCTCTTTTGTTCAGATCATCGCTCAACTGGCGGAGGATGCAGATCATCATCCCGACCTGAATTGGCGCTATAACAAACTTCGCATCGCCTTGAGCACGCACGACCTTGGCGGAATCGTGAGCGAGAAAGACCGTTTGCTGGCTTCCCGTATCGATTCGGCCTACGCCGCGTTTACTTGAATTGCTCCAGAAAGCGAAAGTCGTTCTCGTAGAACAGTCTAAGATCGTTCACTCCATAGAGCAACATGGCAATGCGTTCCATGCCTATTCCAAAAGCATAGCCAGAATAGGTGTCCGGGTCCACGCCTGAGTTTCGCAAAACCTGTGGATGCACCATTCCGCAACCAAGGATCTCCAGCCATCCCGTGCCCTTTGTAATGCGTCTGTCGGCTTCTGTTTCGAGTCCCCACCAAACATCCATCTCCGCACTTGGCTCTGTGAACGGGAAATACGAAGGCCTAAGGCGGATGCGCGCATCTGGTCCGAAGAGTTCCCTGGCGAAGAAGAGCAACGTTTGTTTCAGGTCTGCGAACGAGACATCCTTGTCTACATAAAGACCCTCGATCTGATGGAAAATGCAATGGGAGCGTGACGAGATCGCCTCATTCCGAAAAACCCTCCCCGGTGAGAGGATCCTCAGCGGGGCGCCGTGCTTTTCCAGGGAGCGGATCTGCACTGAAGAGGTGTGTGTCCTCAAAGCCATGGCTGGACCGTCGGTTTCGATGAAAAAAGTATCCTGCATGTCCCGTGCTGGATGCTCCTCAGGGAAGTTCAAGGCCGTGAAGTTGTGCCAATCGTCTTCCATTTCGGGTCCCTCCGAACGAATGAAACCAACGCGCTGAAAAATGGATGTGATCCTTTCCATCACCTGGCTGATTGGGTGCCTTGTGGTCGCGTGGAAAGGGCGGACCGGACGTGTCGGGTCCACATCAAATCCGTCGGATTCACTTGAGTTATCCGACTGTTCTTTAAGCGTCTTTATTTTCTGCTCCGCCTTCTTCTTCAGCTCATTCAGCGGTTTTCCGAGTGTTCGTTTTTCTTCGGGCGAGACCTTTCTGAAAGATTCAAACAACTCGGTGATGATCCCCTTTCTTCCAAGCCAGTCGATGCGCGTCTGCTCCGCTTCTTTCGGACTGGTCGAAGCCAGTGCATCCAAATCTTTGTTCAGGCGAGCTATACGCTCATTCAAACCCTCCATTCCTCTGCCCTATTGTGTTTTTTAGCATTCTCCTGTTCGCTCTTGGATGAAATATCCTACATTTGCCCTGCAAAGTTGGTGAAAACTTCGTCGAATGCGCAGATTGATATTTGTTTTACGCTTGTTCGTGCCCTTCGTACTGATCCTCGGTTGTGAGAAAGCAACCGTGCAAGGACCGTACGAGGTAAGCATATTGGTAAGCAATGACAAAGGCATCCCTATTCAGAACGGGTCTGTCCGTGTTTTTGCCCCTATAGGCGCGGACGGAACGATCAACTACTATCTGACCACGGACGAAAATGGGATGGCTTCTTTTGAATACAAGCATCCGGCCTATCTTCGTATGGATGCCACAAAATTGAGCTGGAAGGGCTGTGGGTTTGTTGAACTATCCGATGAATCCGCCATCGAAACGACTATCGTGATGAAGCCCTATTTTGATCCAGACAATGGATGTCCTCCATAGAAAGATGAAAATACTCGCCACAACCTCTCTGATCCTTTCCGCCTTACTCTTGTCTTCCTGCCAAAAGGAAACCTCAAATGAGTTTCCCTTTCTGGTCAAGATCGTGAACAGCGACGGAATTCCTTTGTCCAACATCTCCGTGCGTGCAACCGCAGATGTGCCGAATGCCATTCCCAATTTCACAGGGCAAACAGATGTGGAGGGTGAAGTGCGCTTTGAGTACGATCGCTTGGCCGTTCTCAAGATCCAGGCCACTCGCGGCAACCCGGTCACTTGGATCGGTTGTGCATTCATTCGGCTGGAAGAGGGTAAAGAGGTCCAAAAAACCCTTGTCCTTCAGCCTTTCGATCCTTCTGTAGGCGGCTGCTGATCTAGAATCCTTCTTCCCGGAAGTACTCCAGTATCAACTTCTTCATCAAAAGAGATTGTTCACCTGCTTTGAGCATGGGCAGGCTTTCCACCAGTTTATAATGCGGCCAGCCATCTTGGTCGAATCCTTGAAATTCATAGTGGCCCAGCGGCTCGAGTAGTCGGCAAATAGCAATGTGCATCAAAGCCATTTTTTCATCTTTTTTGAAGCGCCTGGGGCCCTGTCCCAGTTCCTGAACACCGATCAGGAAAAGGATACCGTCCAGCTCCAGTGGGTCTCCATCTGAAAAGCGTTCGGAGAGGCGGTTCACCAACTGATTCCACTCTTCTGATTCCGTAGATTGCATGCTCAATGATACAGGATTTCTCTTTGGATATGTTGCTGCTGATCCCGGCCTTTTTGGGACTTTGGCGAGGCTGGCGGCGTGGATTCATTCGGGAAGTGGCTGCTCTTCTTTCTCTCGTTGTCTCGCTGTTCTTGTCCTATCGCTTTCAAGAAACGGTTTATGCTTTTCTCTATGAGCGCTTTGACGAAAAGGGGGCTCTTGTTCATGCCCTTTCCTTCATTCTTGTTTTTGTGGCTTCGATGATCTCCCTGAATGCCTTGGCCCGTCTGTTGACCAAGCTGATTGAAAGTGCCCAGTTGGGCACACTTAATCGATTGGCGGGAGGTCTTTTCGGTTGCATCAAATGGTTGATCCTGTCCCTGGTTCTCGTGCAAGTGGTCTTTCTTTTGAACCAGCGTTTTGATTGGTTCGATTCCCGTGAAGTATTGGAAAAATATCCTGTGCTGGCCTTCTTCCAAAGTTCGGGGGAATGGCTGTTCAAAGAGGTAGACGAGCTATTGCCCGCCAAAGAGGCTTAATCCAAGATGGCCTGGATGCCCGGTAGTTCTTTCCCCTCCAAATACTCCAGCATAGCACCTCCGCCAGTGGACACATAACTCACCTTATCTGCAAAGCCAAATTGTTTGGCCGCGGCAACAGAGTCACCACCGCCCACTAAGCTGAAAGCTCCATTGGCTGTCGCCTCGACAATGGCCTGGCCCAATTGCCGTGTACCCTCGGAAAAAGAAGACATCTCAAAGACACCCACAGGACCGTTCCAGAGGATCACAGACGAGGACAACAGCACCTCTCTGTTCAGCATGCGTGTCTTTGGACCGACATCCAGACCCATCCATTCGTCTCCGATCGCGTTCATATCCGTGACCTCTGTTTCACTGTCGTTGGCGAAT
>JAYOTP010000015.1:9624-16984 GCA_038150465.1 Flavobacteriia bacterium
CCGATAATGGCTGTCACCGGACGCTTATCACTCTGTAGAACACGACCCACATTTTCGATCTCGGTCGCCATCACGTGGCCGAAACACTTTTTTTCCGCAAAATGCGCAGCGATCACAGCTGTAGAGGCATGTGCTCTGTGTGCTGTTCCAAAGGCATCATTGACATAGATGTCTCCAAGCTTGGCCAGTTCGCCGGCAAAAGCCTCATCACCAGTTGTTTCCGCCTTGTGAAAACGCAGGTTTTCCAGCAACAGGATCTGCCCGGGCATCAGCGAAGAGGCCTTTTCCTCGGCCTCAGAACCAATACAGTCTGAGGAAAACAGGACCTCCCGAGTGAAGACCGCTTCCAGCTTATCGATCAAATGCCGCAGACTGAATCGCTCTTCGGGACCGTTCTTGGGCCTTCCCAAATGAGACATGAGCACGGCGCTTCCTCCCTTGTCCAAAATGTGCTGGATCGTCGGGGCCGCCGCCATTATGCGCGTGTCGTCTGTTATTTGAAGGTCTTCGTTGAGCGGCACGTTGAAATCCACTCGGATCAGAGCCCTTTGGCCCTTGAAATCCATTTGATCGATTCGGATCATTGGTCATCGAATTTGGCGCAAAAGTAACGCGCGGAAATTGGCGACTTTTGCTGTGATGTTCTTCAGAGATGTCCCTGGCCAATCTGAGCTGAAAAGCCTCTTTCGAACCCTGCATGGATCGGGCAGAGTGCCGCATGCGCTCTTGCTTGCTGAGTCTGGAAGTTCAGGTGCGCTCGCGATGGCGCTCGCCTTCGCCCGATTGCTGAATTGCAGTGCTCCAAAGGATGGAGAGGGCTGTGGCAGCTGCACTTCTTGTCTACAGTATTCCGGAATGGCCCATCCCGACCTATTGTTGTCCTTTCCGGTGGTCAAGCCCTCTTCTGATGGCGACTTTCATTCGGAACATCAGCTTCCGGAGTTCCGAAAAGCGGTCTTGAGCGATCCTTTTCTTTCCCTCTATGACTGGCGCGGACATATGGATCCGGGGAACAAACAGGCCATTATTCCCGTTCGCGAGGCATCCCGTTTGATGCGTTCCTGCACCCTCAAGAATTTTGGTGGGGCTTTCCGGGTCGTGCTCATCTGGCAAGCACAGAAAATGAATGCGGAAAGCGGTAACAAACTGCTAAAGCTCATCGAGGAGCCGCCAGAAGGAACCCTCTTCCTGTTGATCGCTCCCTCTCCGGATGACTTGCTTTCTACCATCGTGAGCCGGTGCCAACTGATCCATGTGCCGCCATTGTCGTCAGAAGAAATTGCAGATCACCTTATTGTCTCTGGCCAAACAAGCGATCAAAACAAAGCCCAAATGGCTGCTTCACTTGCTGATGGTGACCTGCGCCAGGCCGTTCGGCTGCTTGATCTCGACGACTCCTTGCTTCAGTATACCGACTGGTTCGTTCAATTGACGCGCATCTGCTATGCCGCACGCTTGACCGACTTGTTGAACTGGACTTCCGAGCTGGGAAAATCCACACGCGATGAATTGATCGCTTTTTTTCGATTCAGCGCCCACCTGCTGGAGGAAAGTATTCGCTCACGCTCGGGTTTGGACGTTCCCGAATCTCCGGCTCTTGCGCGCACTGGTTTCAAGATGAATGTTTTTTCTCAATTGATGCCATTGAATGGCCTCGAGCAAATGTCGCTTGAAATCGGTCGCTCCATCGTGAACGTGCAGCGCAACGTGCACGCAAAGCTGATCTTGTTCAACTTGGGCGTTGAAATGATGCGTGCATTCAAATTGAAAGAATAATCTTTCAAAAAACAGCGCCACAGAACAGCCTCTGACGCGCTTTCTCGACTTGTTGATGTCGTTATACGCTTCCGATACCGTTCGTTGCACAGCGGGGCTTATTCGGGTTTTTTCAGCACATAGATGAGACTAGAGGCCTCTCCTGTTCGGATTGCCCGTCGATTGCTCGAATAACCCGTGGTCAATCCCTTCAGTGGCCAAAGTGGATTTTTTTGATTCTTCGCACTGATCATGCTCACGTAGTACGAATCAAAGGGCATTGGCAAAGTATCCGTCCATTCCAATTTGAATCGATCGGCGAGTTGATGCATGCTCTTTCGGTCAAAATGCCAAAGGTGTATGGGCACATCCCAAGCCGCCCAGTCCGATCCAAACACCTTTGCATCATGTGCGGCATTATTTGGAAGGGCCAGGAACAAGTGCCCTCCTTTTTTCAGTCCGCTTTCAAACTGCGCCATTCGCTCTTCGAGCTCCGACAAATGTTCCAGGACATGCCACAAAGTGATCACGTCCCAGCGCTCTTTTTCCATCTGCTGCTCATCCGGCGATTGCACCAGTGCGCCAGTGCGCTCCCGTGCTATCTGAGCGGCTTCATCGTTGATCTCTACGCCGCTAACCTCCCAGGCATTCTGTTGCATGAAGGCCATGAACGACCCTGCGCCACACCCATAATCCAATAAAGAGCCTGAGGTGCAGAAGGCCTGGATTTTCCGTAGTTTATCTCTTTGGTTTCGCTTTTGAACTTCAAAATAAATGCGGTCGAACAGCCCTTTTGGCCGATCCGTATGCGATACATATGAATCACTCGGATAATACGCGCCCAGATCTTCGTCCGCTGGACGAGGGTTCGTGATCTTAAAAGAACATCCCCTACACTCAACGATCTTGAAGCGCTCATCGCTCCCCCGCCAATCTCTTGGTTCGATCAGAAAATCCAAGTCCTTCGACCCACAGAGCGGACAATTTTCAATCGCAACTTCCATTTTCTTCATCGCCCCAAGTATACAAGCAGAACCTGAATGTCTGATGGAGAAACCCCGGATATTCTGGAAGCTTGTCCTATATTTTCCGGTCTGCGTTCTGCCAGTTTTTGTCGCGCCTCCATGCTCATTGATCCCAATTTTTGATACTCAAAATCCGTTGGGATCTGCACGTATTCCAGGCGCTTGAGCTTTTCTGCATTCTCTCTTTCGCGTTGAATGTAACCGCTGTACTTGGTTTCTATTTCCAGCTGCTGCAACACTTCTTGGTCCCTGGTGATCGACTCGGTTCTGTTTCTGATATCGTTGTTCTCCAACAGGCTGTGTATTCCTAATTGCGGACGCGACAAGAGGCTGATCGCCTTGACCTTTTGGTCGATCTTTTTCGAACCGGATTTCTCCAATACTTTATTTACCTCATTGGGCACCACAGAAAGTCGTTCCCACTCATTCTTGACCTTGCCCAACTGCTCCATTTTTTCTTGCAACCGCTGCCAACGTTCGGGTTTTGCCAGGCCCAACTCGTGGGCCAAGGGGGTTAGCCGCTGATCTGCATTGTCCTGTCGCAGCAGGATGCGGAATTCCGCACGCGACGTGAACATCCTATACGGTTCTTCAGTGCCCTTGGTGATCAAGTCGTCGATCAATACACCGATGTATGCCTCATCTCTTCTTAAAACGACCGCATCTTGACCCTGCACTTTCCTCGCTGCGTTCAAACCCGCCATGAGTCCCTGGCCTGCCGCCTCTTCGTAGCCTGTTGTTCCGTTTATCTGCCCTGCAAAAAAGAGCCCTTCAACACTTTTTGTTTCTAAGGAATGGGTAAGTTGGGTCGGAGGGAAATAATCGTACTCAATGGCATAGCCAGGGCGAAAGAATCGGGCATTTTCAAAACCCTTGATCTTTCGCAAGGCCTCCTCCTGTACCTCTTGTGGTAAGCTGGTCGAAAATCCATTCAGATAAACCTCCACTGTATTCCACCCCTCAGGCTCCACAAACAACTGATGACTGTTTTTATCTGCGAAGCGATCGATCTTGTCCTCAATGCTCGGACAATAGCGCGGACCACTGCTCTTTATCGCCCCGTTGAACATGGGCGATCGATCAAATCCCGATCTTAGGACGTCGTGCACTTCCTCGCTTGTATGGGCGATCCAACAACACATTTGCTTCTTTGGTAAGGGCTGACGCATGAATGAAAATCCAGCCGGCTGCTCATCTCCCTGCTGCACTTCGAACTCTTCGTAGTCCAGACTCCGACCGTCCAATCGAGGAGGAGTTCCTGTTTTCATCCGGCCCGATTCGAAGCCAAGTTCGTTCAGGCACTCCGTTATCCCTGTGGCCGCTCGTTCTCCTGCTCTCCCCCCGCCAGATTGCTTCTCACCAATGTGCATGACACCATTTAGAAAAGTGCCGCTGGTCAGAACGACGGTCTTCGCAAACACCTTGTTTCCAGAGGAAAGACGAACACCCTCTACACGCTTCGATCGCACCAATAACGACTCTGCTGTTTCCTGCAGAAAATGTAAATGCTGTATGCCTTCCAGGGCCAATCGCCATTCCTCAGCGAATCGCCATCGGTCATTCTGTGTGCGCGGCGACCACATGGCCGGGCCTTTGGATCGGTTGAGCATCCTGAATTGGATCATGGTCTTGTCTGAAACAATACCTGACAAACCACCCATAGCGTCCACTTCGCGCAAGATCTGCCCTTTGGCCACACCGCCCATGGCCGGGTTGCACGACATCTGACCGATCGTTTGCATGTTCATGGTGACCAATAGGGTTTTGCACCCCATCTGGGCCGCCGCTGCAGCCGCCTCATTACCCGCGTGGCCCGCGCCCACCACGATCACATCGTATTCTTTATTTCCCATGTTCCACGTGAAACATTGCCCAGCTCACCAATGCGTTTTCCTCCGCCTTTCTCATTTTTTTCTTGTCTGAATCGCTCTTGTCCCGCTCACCCATCATATGAAGAAGGCCATGGGCTGTTACCCTCAATGCCTCTTCATCCTTCTTGACGCCCATTTCGTCTGCATTTTCTGCGACACGTTCCCAGCTGATATATATTTCCCCTGACAACTGTTTTTTGTTGCTGTAATCGAATGTGATGATGTCTGTCAGGGTGTCATGGGCCAGATGCTCCTTGTTCAGCCCTAGGAGGAATAGGTCGTCGGTCGCGTGATAATGTATCTCTTTAATTGCGAACCCTTTGGCATTGGCTATTTCACTCAGCCACCGAGCTCGTTGCTCTTTTGACCCTGGCCAGAAGTCCTCTTTTCCGTGCCATTCGATCTTACTCCTCATTATAGAACTTCTTTCCAGTCCTCGATACGCTTGCGATAGTACCCTTTGTACTCAGGCTTATCTCTGATCAATAGATCAATGTCTGTTTTCTCAGAAAGCTCGCTGCCCTTAGTTTGGTCGGTGTCTTTTTCCATGCGCTCCTTTCCCTTCTCACTTCTTCTTTGCTCGTCCCTTTGGCGCTCCATTTCTGCCCGCTCATGTTCTAACAACCTTGTTTCGATCTCTTTCTGACGCTCCAAAGACTCTGGCGTGAGTTTCATGAGCGCCAATTCCTTTTCGCTCTCTTTCATAAGCTCCAATGCTTTGTTGCCCCCGGTGCCCCCTCCTGCTTTTTCTGCGTCCTGACTCATCTTCTCCCACATTTCGCGCAGGGCTTCCTGCTGTTGAAGCAATTGTGCAAATTCTTGTGGGCTCAGACCCGATCCTCCCTGTCCTTTTTGTTTGCCCTCTTGCTTCCCGCCTGGCTTTTTTCCTTTCTGCAAGCCTTTTTTCATCTGTCCCATCAACTGGCTCTGCGCCTTTTTCATGCCTGATGCATTTGGGCTTGCTCCTCCCGGCTTGCTGCAGCTGCCTTGTCCTGACATCATGGACTGCATTTGTGCCTGCATTTGCTGCATGGTTTCGTCCAGCATCAGGGCCAGTTCATTAGCTGCCGTCATTGCATACTGACTCTCTGATGATGCCTTACCCACCTGTTGTTCGCCCATCTCTCTCATAGCGGCTTCTGACGCGTCGATCATCCGGCCCAATTTATCGAAGACCGACTCCCGTAGCTGTGGTACCCGCTCTGCCAGTGCCCGCAAACTGTCCTGGATCACCGTGGCTCCGGAACGCATTTTCTGCTGGTCAGATTGCATTCTGCCCAAAGAAGGGTCTCCCGTTCGCATGATCTGCAACTCTTCAGCCAACTGCTCTTCCCCTCTGGAAAAAACGAGAAGATTGTCCTGTATTTGCCTGAGCGTTTCCATGTTTTCTGAGTGCTGTTCCTGCTGCATTCCACTCGACATACTTTGCATGCTCCTGAGGAGTTCCTGAAGCTGTTCTGCGCTTTCCTTTTGCTGCTTCATCAAGTCCTCCGAACTGCTTTCTTCCAGCTCGCTCGTGGCTTCTGCCTCTTCTATCTCCTTCTCCGCTTCTGCGCGCTCCTGGGCCATTTCACCAATATCCATGGGGTCGTTCAGCTCCTTATTCCTCTGAAGCATTTCCTCGTATTCATTTTGCCACTTTTCCCAATCCTTCGAGATCTCGTTTTGCTGGTCGGCCCGCTTTTCTCCCTGATTATTTTCTTCTATTGCCCGCTCTTGTTTTTCCAAGATCGACTGCAGGTCTTCCATGCTTAATTGATAGCGCATATCCACTTCCGCGCGCTTCATCATTTCCTCCAAACGGCGCTCAGAAACGCGCATCTCACTGTTTTTCCTTCGTTCCTCATCGAGTTTCTTTAGAAGATCCTTTTTCTTGTCGTCCTCCAAGGCCTTTTTCAACTCTTCCAACTTGTTTCGCAACTCCTTTTTCTCCACTTCTTCAAGCCGCTTAGCAATCTCTTCCACTGTGCCACTTTCATCATTTTTCTTCCAGTCTTCCAGAATGCGCTTTCGTCTTTCCATCCTGGCCTGACGCTCCTCTGCTTCGTCTATCAGTTCCTGTCCACGCTCTTTCAGCTCATTGAGTGCCCTCCAATCCGCTCCTGATGTGCGCATTTGATCCTGCCCCTTCGTTGCCTCTTCTTCTTTCTTTTCCCACTGCGCTTGTGCACGGTCCAATTCTCCACTCAACGAGCGCATATCCTCAGAGCCCTTTCGCGATCGCTCTTCTTTGCTCAGAATGCCCCAATTATAAAACGAACCGCTTGTCGTATTTGGCGGACCTGGCCTTCTGTTGTCTTCCACCTGCAGGCGGACTCCGATGATTGGGCCCATTGTATCCTGCATGGCCACCCCATCAAGTTTCAAAACGCCCTCGAAGGCCTGTCCTCTTGGCTCTGCCAGCTTGTGAAATACCACGCCATCCTTTGTGGTGATCGCCAATTTCAAGCTTGCAAGTCCAAAGTCGTCCCCGAGGCTGTAATTGTTCGATAGAAGGCTGTCATTTTCTACGCTCCATTTATCGATCAAACTTGGTGGCTGGTCCTCTGTTGATTCGATCCGCATGGATTTGATCGGTCTCCACTCTCCTGCGAGATCTCTTATATCCAAGCGCAATTCGCTGTCTTTCTGAACAAACCAGCTTGTTGTAATGCTTTCGCTGCCTTTGATCAACAGGCTGTCGCTACCCGTCAACCTCAGTTCCTGGCC
>JAYOTP010000015.1:17084-36594 GCA_038150465.1 Flavobacteriia bacterium
ACATTGATGTCTACGCCAAATCCCTCCAGGGGATCCACCCACTCGTTGAATGCGATGACACGCTCCGAGCCTGTGCGCACCTCTTCCCATTCTCCAAATGCCGTCAATACGATGGCAATGATCACTGGAACCAATACCCATTTAACGGCGGGTTTTGCCTCTGTGAAAGGGCTTGCTTTCCCGATAGGCAATTCTCCGGTTCTCTGATTGTGTTGCCTTGCTGCTGCTGACCACAATTCGGAAGCCTCCGTCTTCTCGTTCAGCTCGATGGTGGTCAATATCTTATCCTCCGCTTCTGGTATCCATCGTCTAATGCTTCTTGCCGCCTCTTTTGGACTCATCCCCTTCCTAAGACCCATCAAGACCATGAGCGCTGGAATCCAAAAACGCCAAGCCATCAAGGCTGTTAATGAGGCGCTGATGATCAAGACGATCAATCGACCGCTGGTGTTGTTGTTCAGTGCCAAACCCATATAGGCTGCGCCGATCCACAATACGCTCAGAGCCGCAAGAAACAGAAGCGCCCCCCTTATCGCGCGAATCGCCGAATGCCTCTTGACAAATCGCCTCAGTTCTTTTTCCCAGTGCTCCATTGTTTCAAAGGTACTGAGGCCCCGTGCATTCCGCACAGCAAGTATCTTTGCCGCCTAATTTTTGATCCATGTCGGTTCGTGTTCGTTTTGCGCCCAGCCCAACTGGCCCATTGCACATTGGCGGAGTGCGTACAGCTCTCTACAATTACCTGTTTGCCAAACAAGCGGGTGGAGAATTCGTTTTGCGCATTGAAGACACCGATCAAAAGCGCTTTGTGGCAGGAGCGGAAGAATACATCCAAGAAAGCCTGGCCTGGTGTGGGGTCGTTCCAGACGAATCACCCGCTCTCCCGGGTGCTTTTGGGCCCTACCGTCAATCTGAACGAAAAGAACTCTACAAGCCGTATATCGATCAGCTTCTAAAGGATGGACGCGCCTACTACGCCTTTGATACAGCGGAAGAATTAGAGGCTGTCCGCGAACGGGCCAAGAAAGCCGGAAGTGTCAATTGGCAGTACAACTCTGTGACGCGTCAGTCCATGCGCAACAGCTTATCTCTTTCTTCCTCTGAGGTCGGTCGGCTTCTTTCTGAGGGGGTCGAATACACGATTCGCATCAAGATCGAACGCGATCAGGAGGTCCGGTTGCACGACATCGTTCGCGGATGGGTCACGGTCAACAGCTCCAATCTCGACGACAAGGTCTTGTTCAAATCCGACGGAATCCCCACCTATCATTTTGCCAATGTGGTCGATGATCACCTGATGAAGATCACCCATGTGATCAGGGGGGAAGAATGGCTTCCTTCAGCACCTCTGCACGTTCTGCTTTATGACGCACTTGGTTGGTCTGAAGAGCAGCCCAAATTTGCGCACCTGCCCTTATTGCTTCGTCCGGATGGAAATGGCAAATTAAGCAAGCGCGATGGCGATCGTCTGGGTTTTCCGGTCTTCCCGATCGATTGGAATCCAAAGGATGGTGAAGGGGCCAAAGGATTCCGGGAAATGGGCTTTTACCCAGATGCCTTTGTCAATATGCTCGCTTTTCTCGGTTGGAATCCGGCCACAGAGCAAGAGGTCTTTTCCCTCGATGAATTGATCTCTTCATTCGACCTTGAGAAAGTGGGCAAGTCTGGTGCCCGTTTTGATTTCACCAAAGCCATGTGGTTCAACCAACAGTATCTGCGCAATAGAAGTCCAACAGAGCTTACCCAGGATGTTGTTAGTGAACTGAAAAAGCGGAACTGGTCTGCTCCCGAACAGATCACTTCTATCTGCACACTGATGACCGAACGCGCCTCTTTTCCTAAAGACATACTGGACGAAGGCTCTTTTTTCTTCCAAAAAGAGCTCTCTTTCAACGAGAAGGCCGTCCGTAAAAAATGGAAAGAAGATTCTGCCCAACACATTGCTGCCTTTGCCGCTCTTCTGAGTGAACTCTCTTCTTTTGATCCCGATTCCATTGAGCAGGCCTTTCACTCGGTACTGACCGATCGTGAGCTCTCTTTTGGACAACTTGGTCCTGCCGTACGCATTGCCCTGACCGGTGGGCTTTCTGGACCCAGTGTCTTTGAGATCTGCGCATTGCTTGGAAAAGAAGCCTGTTTGGATCGGTTGAACTCCTCCATTGCCGCTCTTGGATGAAGGACTCCATAAAGATCAATGCCATTCGCTGTTTTGCTCCCCATGGATGCCTGGAAGAGGAATCGCTCGTTGGGGCCGAATATCAGCTGGACCTTGAATTATTTGGTGCTTTCCAAAGATCCTGTTCCACTGATGACCTGATCGACACCATTGATTACGTCCAGGTGTATTCTTTGGCGCGTGAAGAGCTGAAAAAAAGGAGTCAGTTGATCGAGCATGTGGCTGAAAGGGTGGCTGAATCCCTGCTTCGTTCCATTCCAATGATCGAAAGTGTTTCTGTTCACCTTGCGAAGGAAAATCCGCCTATTCCCGGTGACCTGAAGAGTGTTTCTGTGCATATTCATCGGAAACGACCCGCTTAAATACGTACATTCGTTCTCCTTTTTGGGTCCCGTGGCCGAGTGGCTAGGCAGTGGTCTGCAAAACCATCTACGGCGGTTCGAATCCGCCCGGGACCTCTTCTTTTTCTTCCCGCTTATTTCACGTTCTGGAAAACGCCTGATGCGGGCTTCTCTGCTTTACCGATTTCAGTATCCCTTTTTGTTTCGCTCGCTTAAAGACAAGAGAGATCAAGAAAATAAGCAAGGCCACGACCGTCATGCTCGCAGAAATAGAGCTGTCCAGTGCCTTGGCCACATAGTAGCCGCAAACAGCCGACAAAGCACCGAACGAAAGGGTCAATACGATCATATTGGGCAGACGTTTTGTCCATATCCAGGCCGTTGCCGGAGGAATGGCTAAGAATCCCACCACAAGGATCGCCCCTACAGCTTCAAAACTGACCACTGTGGCCAGCGCCACACCCGACATCAGCACATAATGCCAGGCGGCGGCGGCCACGCCTGATGCGAGTGCAAACTCTGCATTGAAACTCGTGATCATCAAGCCTTTGTAACCAAACATCATGGCCGTGACCAAGAGCACGAACACCCCAGCCAAAATGGCCAAATGTCTTGAACCCATATTCATTCCCAGCCAATTCCACTGGTCAAAAGGCGTCATGGCGATCTCACCATAAAGCACACAGTCCGCGTCGATATCCACATTTCCGGAATAGAGTGAAACCAATATGATCCCGATGGCAAAGAATAGAGTGAAACTGATACCTACACTCGCTTGCTCCTGCATTCTTGCTTTTCTGGTCAACGCCTCGATCAGAACGGTGACCAATACCCCTGATATGGCTGCTCCCACCATCAAGAGCAGCGAATTTCTTTCTCCCATGAACAAATAGGACAGGACGATACCCGGCAGTACCGCATGCGAGATCGCATCGCCCAGCATGCTCATTCGACGAACGACGAGAAACACGCCAAGAAGACCACATATCCAGGACACCAGGATGCCAATCATGATGATCGTTCCCTCCGGATTCATGCCGATCTCTGGTGTATTTCGCTTTTTGGATCAAAGCTTTCGCAAAGACCCAACTCCCTGCGCATTTCATCCGCGATCTCTGGCGTGAGCAGGTGTTCGATCACTTCTGCTGTTTGGTGCACATACTTCAAAGGAGTTCCTGCTTTTCTGGCCATATATATCTCCCACAATCTGTGCAGACGATTCACCTTATGACCCACCTTGGCTCCATTCACAGTCAGTCGAACCTCGCCCATCTTTGGGATCAGCCAGCCCCTGGCCAAAGCAAGCCGAACAGACCTCAGCAGGGTTTTTCGTGGAATTTTCATGCTCTGACGAAGTGCGCCCAGCTCCACAAACAATTCAAAATTACCCGCCTTCTCTCCCTTTTGATAAAGCATTTTGGCCAGGTTCTCTGCCAGCATTCTATTCTCTCTTGAGCGGGATCTTCTGTGGCGCGCATACATTCCTCTGACCGGTGCAAAAAGGATCCCCACGGCCGTGATCATCACGAGAACGACAACAATGACCGGCCCCGTAGGCATCCCCTTACTGAGAAAGCTGATGAAACAACCCAATACGCCGGAAAGAGCCCCAAAAAGAGCGGAAATGATGATCATCTGCTTCATCCGCTTGGACCAAAATCTCGAAGCAGCAGCAGGTATGAGCAGCAGTGATGCCATCAAAACAAGCCCTACGGCCTTGATGCCCGCGGCAATGGCCAATATATTCAATGTATTCAGCAGTATATCCAGGGCTCGCGTGGGCAAACCTGTAGCCGAAGCAAAATCTTTATTGAAACTAACAAGCGTGAATTCTTTCAATGCAAATAGCTGAACGATCAGAACGAAAAGGGCCAACCCACCAAAGGTGACGGCATCTGCCTGGGTCATGGCTGCGGCATTTCCGAAGATGTAGTGATCGAGCCCACTGTGGTCTCCGTATTGGCTTCGTTGAATGTGCGTGAGGAGCATCACGCCCAAACCGAAAAAACCTGTCAAGGTGATGGCCATGGACAGGTCCGGCTTCATTGGTTTTTGTCTGCTGATCCAGTCCATGAGCACAATACTGAGCCAACCTGAAACCACCGCACCCAATATCAAAAGCCAGGATTCGCGTGTTCCGCTCAACAGGAAGGCCATGCCTATTCCTGGTAACATGCTGTGCGCGACCGCCTCACCGACAAGACTCTTTTTTCTTAAGAATCCAAAAACGCCGACAACAGATGCCGTCCCACCCAAGAGCATGCAACTCAAGACCACCGAACGAATGTTCGGATCGGTCAAGCTGAAAAATTCAAGAAAAGCGTTCATTCAGGTGAAAGTCCCTGAGTGATGGAGCGCACATTATGCTTCATCATTCCAATGTACACCTCAGCCCCACTGCCTTCCTCGCCCAAAGCATCTGTGTATAACGACGCTCCAACCTGCACATCCCAGCCGCGCGATCGGCATCCTTCTGCCACCGCTTTCAATGACTGATCGGAAAGGATATTTTCAACAAATATGGCAGGTACTCTTTTCTCTACGATGAAATCCACCAGATCAGTAACATCCTTTAATCCAAACTCCGCCGCTGTGGAAAAACCTTGCAAGCTTTTTACCTGAAATCCGTAGGCACGGGCAAAGTAATTCATTGCATCATGTGTGGTGATCAAAATGCGGAGTGAATCCGGAACGCGCTCCATTTCTTTTTTGATCCAGAGGTCCAGTTCATCCAATTCCTTCATATAAGCAGAAGCCAGCAGATCGATGCTGTCTGACGATCCGGGATACCAGTCCATCAAACGCTGTGATGCTCCTGCTGTCGCCTTTTTCCATAGGGCGACGTCCAGCCAAAAGTGTGGGTCCACACCGTCTTGAAAGGCTGTTTCGTTGATCGCATCCTGCACTGCCAGCCCTTCTGTGAGCGGGTATACCTGTTTTTGATCTTTCAATCCCTCAAGCACCTCCGCTGTCTTTCCCTCTAAATGAAAGCCACTGATGACCACTTGATCAGACCGATCGATCCGCTCCATATCTCCCACCGTGGGTTTGTACAAGTGAGGATCCGTGCCTGGACCCATCAACCCATCCACTCGTATGCTTGCAGGAGTGATCGTTCGCAGCATATCCGCTGACATACTGGTCGTTGTGAGAATGCTTTTTCCTTCTTTGGTTTCCACTGGCGCACAACTTTGAAAAGAAAGAGTGAGCCAAACCGTCATCAGAAGCGAAGCGAGCTTTTTTATCATGGCGCAAAATTAAGGCACACCTCTCTTTATTTAAAATGATTCCAAATAAGGTTGTTTTCTATTTTTCTTGATCATTTAATTATAATATATTGATTATCAGTTTTATATAATAATAACTATGTAACTCCGGCGATTCCGGTCATTCTGTATTTCTTTTTTTCAGCCTTCTGTGCTCCTCTCTTTTCAGATGTGCTTTCGAACATCACTGCGCACTCTACCTTTGCCTCCCAACCATAATCGTCCCCATGAATACCCAAGAGATCCAGAACGTCTTAAAAGAACTCGGAATCGATGCGTCCAACCCAGGAAGCAGTCACGGAAAATGGTTGTCCATAGAAGGTTCTGATCACATAGAGTCTTTATCTCCTGTCGATGGCCAGCATATCGCTTCGGTAGAAACCACGGATCGCGCTGCATACGACGGCATCATGGAAGAAGCACAGCGCGCATTCATCCACTGGCGTGAGATTCCAGCTCCTGAGCGTGGAGAGATCGTCCGACAGTTCGGCGAAAAATTGCGTGAAAAAAAGGATGCCTTAGGCCGTTTGGTGAGCTACGAAATGGGAAAATCTCTTCAGGAAGGATTGGGTGAGGTGCAGGAGATGATCGATATCTGTGACTTTGCAGTTGGTCTCTCTCGACAGCTCTATGGCCTGACCATGAAAAGTGAGCGTCCCCAACATCATATGATGGAGCAATGGCATCCCCTCGGTGTGGTCGGCATCATCTCGGCATTCAACTTTCCTGTGGCCGTATGGGCCTGGAATGCTGCTCTTGCCTGGGTTTGCGGTGATGTTTGTATCTGGAAACCAAGTGAAAAGACTCCTCTTTGCGGTTTGGCCTGTCAAAACATCATCACCGATGTGTTGGAAGAGAACGATCTTCCGCTCGGCATCAGCAATTTGATCAACGGGAACTACGAAGTGGGTGAATGGATGACCTCAGATGGACGTGTTCCATTGGTTTCTGCTACCGGCTCGACTCGAATGGGAAAGATCGTTGGCGCTGCAGTGGCTGGACGACTTGGTAAGAGCATTCTGGAACTGGGTGGAAACAATGCGGTCATCGTCGATGAAGAAGCCGATCTTGAAATGACCCTTCGCGCTGTCGTATTTGGAGCGGTTGGAACAGCTGGACAACGTTGTACAAGCACCCGCAGGCTGATCATTCATGAAAGTCGCTACGATCAGGTGAAAGAAGCCCTGGTCAATGCATACAAGCAGATCAAGATCGGAAACCCGTTGGATGAAAGCAATCATGTCGGGCCTTTGATCGATACCCAAGCAGTGGATCTTTATTTGGATACCATCGAGCAGATCACTGCACAAGGTGGAAATATCATCGTAGAGGGTGGCCGTCTGGAGGGCCCGGGTTTTGAAAGCGGGTGTTATGTAAAACCCTGTATTGCTGAAGTGGAGAATCACTTGCCCATCGTTCAACACGAAACCTTTGCTCCGATCCTGTATCTGATGAAATTCACGGATCGGGAAGACGCGATCACTATTCAAAACAATGTTCCCCAAGGTTTGAGCTCAGCTGTGATGACCAATAATCTGCAGTTTGCACAGAAGTTCTTGTCGGCCAGCGGCTCAGACTGCGGTATCGCCAATGTGAACATTGGTACGTCCGGAGCAGAGATCGGAGGGGCCTTTGGTGGAGAAAAAGAGACTGGCGGGGGTAGGGAATCGGGTTCAGATGCCTGGAAAGCCTATATGCGCAGACAGACAAATACGGTCAATTATGGAAGTGAACTTCCACTGGCCCAAGGGATCCGTTTCGACTTCTAAAGCTCTTTTCTCTTGATGTGCAGACGCTGAAGTGCCGCCACACTCATACTGTCGGTTATTTCCCCGTTCAAGGCCATCTCAATAGCCTTATCGACCGGAAGGCGTTTGATCTGAAGTTGTTCTGTTTCTTCTGGAAGAGCTTGCGTTTCCTTTAACCCGTGCGCGAGGTAGATCATGGCGTGTTCGTCGCTCACACTGTTGCTTAAATGCATTTCCAGTAACAGCTCCCAATGTTCAGCGATCAATCCACACTCTTCTTCAAGTTCTCTTTGAGCTGATACTAGCGGATCGACCCCTAATGGTCCTCCACCCTCAGGTATTTCCCAGGAATAGATATCCAAGGGATATCTGTATTGGCCCACGATCCAGGTATGATCATGATCGTCGATAGGAATGATCCCGATCGCCAGATTCTTAAAATGGACCTTTCCATAAATACCTTCTCCTCCATTGGGATTGACGACCTCGTGATGCTCCACGCGGATCCATGGATTCTCGTAGGAAGTATTTTTCGAAATGCATTTCCATGGATTGGATTCATTTTCTCTTGGCATGATCCACTTTTACTCCGTTATACCTGATCTCATTTCCTTGTGCATCAAACTCGATGGTCAAATTGCGCAGGCCATTCTTATTGAAATACTCCCATAATCCAACGCGCTTTCCAAAGGCCATTTTTCCCCGCCTTTTTATTTGTCCACTTGGGTAGTAGAAAATATGTACTCCTGTTTCTTTTCCACTTTCATACGCGCCTTCAAAAGAGATCTGCTCGGTATCTGAGTAAGTGTGTACCCATTTACCTGTTCGCTCGCCTTCAAAAAAGCTGCCTTCCTCTCTGTGATCGCCTACCTGGTAGAACCACGGTCCTTCTTTCATTCCCTCGATGTACTCCCCTTTTGCAATAACGCCTCCTGTTGAATCATACTCCACGCTCATTCCGTCCTCCAGACCATTGATGAATTCTTCTTCCTTCCAGACCGAACCGTTCGGATAGGACCAAAGCCAGCTTCCAACTGGTTTATCCTTCACAAAATCACCTTGTTGCTCGATCTTTCCATCTGGATAGAAGTACTTCCAGTTCCCATTGCGTAGACCGTTGAGGTATCCGCCTTCATGACGTATCCGCCCATCCGGATAGAACAATTTCCAATATCCTTGTTTTCGGCCTTGCTCATCGATGATCCCGCCTTGTTCCAAAAGGATATCTCTGGAGTAGATGGCTGATCGCGAAACTGTTCCATCTGCATTGAATTCCTTTTGCACACCGTTCTTCTCGCCGTTCAAATACGTTCCCAATCGACTCATCAAACCTGTCTCTGGATCGATCTCTTTCTTGATCTCGACCTTTTCAGTCAGTCCTTTTTGCTGCTGAAGCACACCGTTGATCCAATATTCTGTTCGTATCAGATCTCCGCTTTTCTTGTAGAATTTCCAATAACCGTTCTTCAGATCATTGGTGTAAGTTCCTTCCCATTTCACACGTCTGGAAGGATAGAATCCCATCCAGGTTCCTTGTTTTCTGTTCAGCCGATCAGTGCGGTTGACGGATTGCTTACGCACAAGAACGCCTGACTTATAGGTACGCAGTTGGATGATCATTTGATTGGTGTCCAGCACATGTCCCATACCCTGCTCTCTGTCCGCAACAAATGGAATGTCTTCGATCAATCTTCCTTTGTCATCAAAGCGTCTTGTCCAACCCTCTTTCTTACCCTCTTTAAATGATTCTTCCTTCACGCAAATGCCCTGGGAAAAGGTCTTTCGGAATCCATTCTTGATCCCTTTTTGATAATCGATGGTGAGGGTCAAAGCTCCTTTCTCATCGTAGAATTTCCATCGATCCGCGAGTTGGTGCGCTACTCGATTTCCTTCTGTCTTGAGATTTCCGTTTCGGTAGTAACTCTTCCAGTAGCCTTCTGGCTTCCCGTCTTTGAGATATCCTTCTGAACTGACCGAACCATTTTCAAAAGTATACTGAACGTACGTTAAGGAGTCCGCCAGCTGAGCCTCAAGCGCTGAACAAACACATAATAATAGAAGAGTTAAGAAGTGTGTATTTCTAAAAGAGAATAATGGTGTATATGGTCGGTTCATAAAGTGGAAACAAAGAGCCTCAATCTCTTTTTTTTATCGAAAACGAATATCCATTCACAAAGAGTACACAAGCAAATTGAATTTAAGTTCTTCTTTTTCAAATCACTCAGACGTCTATTCACAAGATGTACTCTAAAGCATATTGGACGAAAAGTGAGTAAAATGAAGAACGCGTGTTGTTCATTGATCAAGAGAAATGGTCAATTAGCTATGAAAAAAGGATCGTAAAAAGTGCTTGTATGCATGCTCCTTCATCTGTATTACCACATGATCGGTATTCTTTAAGCCTGAAGATTTCAACGGTTTTACAGGGTTTATCAACCGATCAAGGCAAGAGCAGTTGAAAAAGTGATCCATATTGGAGGGGGTTCGCGGACTTTTTAGAATTTGTTAATCAACTTGCATCTCTGAATCGATCAATAGATCTGCAACCACAATGAAGATAGCGATAGGAAGTGACCATGCCGGATTTGAACTCAAAGAAATCCTTTCAGATCATCTGAAGAATTTAGGGCACACCATAGAAGATTTTGGTTGCTCCGGACCGGAGCGGGCAGACTATCCCGACCATGCGCACCCTCTGGCACAAAGTGTGCAACTGGGCCAGAATGAAAGAGGTATCGTTATCTGCGGAAGTGGGAATGGAATCAATATGACGGTCAATAAATACAAAGGGATACGTTCGGCCTTGTGCTGGGATCCTGAATTAGCAGAAATGGCCAGGGCACACAACAACGCCAATGTGCTTGCATTGCCTGCTCGCTACATCAGCACTGAAAAGGCAATGGAATGCCTGCTTGCTTTTCTGAACACGGACTTTGAAGGCGGAAGACACGAGCAGAGAGTAAATAAGATAAGCTCGAACATAGATCAATGAAGTTACACTCGTTAAACACAGGGTATTTCAAATTGGATGGAGGCGCCATGTTCGGAGTGGTTCCAAAGAGCCTTTGGAGCCGTACAAATCCAGCCGATGAACGAAATATGTGTCGCTGGGCCATGCGCTCTTTGCTTATTGAGCAAGGAGACAGGCTGATCTTGGTGGATACAGGAATCGGCGATAAGCAGAGTGAAAAATTCTTCAGCTACTACTACCTCCATGGGGAAGATGGTTTGGAGAAGAATCTCAATGCACTGGGTTTTAGTATCCCAGATATTACAGATGTTTTTTTGACGCATTTGCATTTCGACCATGTCGGAGGAGCGGTCAAACGAAACGCCAACGGACTTTTGGTGCCCACTTTTCCGAATGCACATTATTGGAGCAATGAGCGTCATTGGAATTGGGCGGTTCAACCCAATGCAAGGGAAAAAGCTTCTTTTCTGAAAGAGAATATCCTTCCATTACAAGAAAGCGGGCAGCTCAAATTCATAGAAGTTGATGACGGTGAATTGCAAGTGCGCACACAACTCGGTTTTGATGTCCTGCTGGTCCATGGGCATACAGAGTCACAAATGCTGCCTTTGATCGAAAACAACGGAAAGAAGATATTATTCACCGCCGACCTCCTTCCTTCGGCAGGCCATATTCCCCTGCCTTATGTCATGGGGTATGACACACGGCCTTTGGTCACCCTGGACGAGAAGAAAAGAATACTCAATGAAGCTGCAGACAAAGACATTCTGCTCTTCTTTGAACACGATCCAGATAACGAGTGTGCAAGACTGGAGCCTTCTGATAAAGGACCTGTTCTCAGTTCAGTGCACGCATTAAAAGATGTATTCGAATGAATAAATCAGCTTTGATCGCATGTGCCATAGTTCTCAGTAGTTCACTCTACGGACAAAGAAGAGGGTACTGGCAACAACACATCGACTACGATATCCAAGTTCAGCTGGATGTGGACGATCACACTTTTAGTGGTACTCAGAATATTCGTTATCAAAACAACAGTCCAGATACATTGGATGAATTGTTTTTCCATTTGTATTTCAATGCATTCGCTCCAGGAAGCATGATGGATGAACGATCGCAAAGCCTTCCAGATCCGGACAGGAGAGTAGGAGATCGCATTGCTGGATTGAAGAAAGATGAGATCGGTTTCCATCTGATAGAGAAGCTCCTGGTCAATGGAAGTTCGCCTGCATTTGATGTTCAGGGCACACTGATGCGGGTGGAGCTCGATCAACCCATTCTTCCAGGATCCATCACGGAGATACAAATGAGCTATCAGAGTCAGGTGCCCAAACAGATCAGAAGGAGCGGCAGAGACAACAAAGAAGGCGTCGAGTATACCATGACGCAATGGTATCCAAAAATGGCTGAGTATTCCGATCGGGGCTGGCACACCCAGCAGTATGTGAACAGAGAGTTTTTCGGTGTTTATGGAAACTATGATGTCCGAATCACTTTGGACTCGGATTACATTCTGGCGGGAACAGGTGTCCTGCAGAACGCCTGCGATCTGAATCAAATGGTAGCTGAGGTCTACTGTGGCCGGGAAGTGGACGGTCTACCGCCAACAGATCCGAAGCAGACCTGGCATTTTCGGGCGGAAAGGGTACATGACTTTGCCTGGGCAGCGGACGATGACTTTGTGATCCAGCACGAGAAGATCGATAGTACCGATCTGTATTTCGTTCGTCTAAGCAGTACAGATCGGGAAAGCTGGGAACTGATGGCCGTTTTGACGGTGCGAATGTTCGAAATGATGAATGAGGAATTCGGGAGGTATCCGTATCCTCAATTTTCGGTGATCCAAGGCGGAGACGGGGGAATGGAATATCCAATGTGCACCATGGTCCTGGGGAACGGAGCCAAAGACAATCCGGAAGGATTCATGGGTCTGGTCGTTCATGAAAGTGTACACAGCTGGTACTACGGTGTATTGGGATTTGATGAGCAGCGCTACGCCTGGATGGACGAAGGATTCACCACCTATGCGGAAGATGTGATGATGGATAAGATATTCAACGAGGGAAAGGCAATAAATCCGCACGGATCCAGCTACAGAAGCTACAACTACCTCCGGGCCAGCGGATGGCAGGAGCCGCTGACCACACCTGCCGATCATTTCAGCAGAAACAGATCCTACAGTGTGGCTTCGTATTCCATGGGAAGTCTATATCTCGCACAGCTGGAATACATTGTTGGTAAGGAAGTGCTTAGAGCTTCATTGAGAGCATTTTATGAGCAATGGAAATTTGCTCACCCGGGCCCGGACGATCTGCTTCGGATCATTGAAAAAAAGAGCGGAATGCAGCTGCATTGGTTCAGTGATCTGTGGACAGGGACCACGCAGGGGATCGATTACGCCTTGGAGGATGTTCGTTCAGGCGGGAAGGAAATGACAGCTCTTTCACTCAAGAGGAATGGTGATCTTCCCATGCCTTTGGAGATCCGCATCACGACCATCCATGGAGATACCCGTTGGATCTATGTACCGACGGACCTGACCACTAAACCTAAAAAGGGAAATTACACCTACACAGAGGTTTGGCCTTGGACGCGGACCGATCAGGAAACCCTAGTTCCGATTCCCTTCAGAGAAATTCAAAAGGTTGAGATCGATCCATATGGATGGATGGCGGATACGGACCCAACCAACAACGACTGGACCAAAGAGGAGGATAAATAATCACTTATTTGGACTGAAGGATCAAGCCAGATCGAAGTCGATCTGCTTTTTATCGATATCTACTTTACGCACCCTGATTCGAATGTCATCCCCCAATCGATAAACGGATCCTGTGGCTTCTCCAACGATCTGATGATTGGCTTCTTCATAGACGTAGTAATCGTCCCGGAAGTCGCGGATCCGGATCATTCCTTCGCACTTGTTCTCCTTTAACTCCACGAATACACCCCAGTCAGAGATCCCGCTGATCACTCCATCGAACTCTTCGCCTTCGTGTCCATCCATGTATTTGGTCTGCATATACTTGATCGATGCTCTTTCGGCCTGAGTTGCGAGTTTCTCGCGTTCGGAACAGTGTTCACAAAGGGCCTCATAAGCAGAGGCATCGACCTCTTTCCCCCCTTCCAGGTAATGAAACAAAAGCCTGTGCACCAACACATCGGGATAGCGACGAATGGGTGAGGTGAAGTGGGAATAAAAGGGAAAGGCAAGTCCAAAATGACCAATGTTGCGGGTGCTGTATTCGGCCTTGGCCATCGAACGAATGGCCAGGGTCTCTATGAGATTGCTCCATCCTTTTCCCTTCACTTCCTGAAGCATGGAATTCATGCTTCGCGTAAGGGTTTTTCTACTCTGATTCTTTACCTGATAACCGAAACTCTTTGCGACAGTCTGCAGGTTCTGGACTTTTGAGGGGTCGGGTTCATCATGAATTCTGTACACAAAAGTGGCTGCCTTCTGTCCTTTTGGCACCTGACCGATCCTTTGAGCCACTTCCCGATTGGCCAGAAGCATGAATTCTTCGATGAGGTGATTGGCGTCTTTCGAGACCTTGAAATAGATGCCTGTGGGCGATCCTTTGTCATCCAAATGAAACTTCACCTCTTCCTTGTCGAACATCAAAGCCCCAGAACTCAATCGGTTTTTCCGAAGAGACAGGGCCGCATGATGAAGAGTGAGCATAGGTTCTTTCAGGCCGTGATCCGCCCCTTCAATAACTGCTTGAGCATCTTCGTAAGCGAAGCGATGGTCGGAATGGATCAGGGTTCTGCCAAACCAGCGATCGTGCACAACACCCTTTCTGTCCATCCGAAATACAGCGGAAAAGGTGCATTTATCCTCGTGGGGCCGAAGCGAACACAGTTCGTTGCTCAGTACTTCCGGAAGCATGGGAACGACTCGGTCCACCAGATAAACAGAGGTAGCTCTTTCGACCGCCTCGTCATCCAAGAGTGACCCTGGCTTCAAATAGTGCGTCACATCTGCAATGTGAACCCCGACCTCGAAGAGATCTTCGTCCAGCCATTGAAATGAGAGTGCATCATCAAAGTCCTTGGCATCTGCCGGGTCGATGGTGAAGGTGGTGACAGACCGCATATCCCTGCGCTGAGCCACATCTTCATCTGTTATTTCCTTTGGGATCCGTTGCGCTTCACGTTCCACTTCTTCGGGAAAGGCATAGGGCAGATCGAATTCAGCAAGAATGGAATGGATCTCCACCTCATGGTTTCGCGGATCGCCGAGCACTTCTGTGATCTCGCCAAAGGGAGAAGAGGCACGTTCGGGCCAGTCCGTCAGCTGGGCAATGCACTTCTGCCCATGTCGTGCACCGTTCATCTTGTCTTCAGGGATGTAGAGGTCCACCAGCATTTTCTTGTTGTCGGGAATGAGGAAGCCGAATTTTCCCGCCTTTTCCAAGACACCTACAAATTGGGTGCGCTTCCGCTCTACGACCTCAACGATCTCTCCTTCCGCTTTTCTTCCCCGCTTTCGCGCATGGAGCCGAACCTTCACCAGATCTCCATCCAAGGCTTGTTTCAGTCTTTTTGGAGAGATGTAAATATCTCCTTCTTGTTCAGGAACAACAACATAAGCTGCGCCGGACTGGGTCATATCCACTCGTCCAACGAGTTGTTGATCGAAGGTGATGAGTTCAAAACGACCAGGTTGTCCGCTTTTGATGCGGCCTTCTGAAAGAAGTTGCTCGAGTGCAGCCTGTACTTTTTGTCGCCCCTTATCGTCCTTTATTCCCAGTCGGGCAGAGAGCTGTTTGTAGTTGACACCCTGTCGCGGCGCCTTGCCAAGTTCGGAAAGCACGCTTTGAACAAAGGCCTTGGGGACCCGGCGAATGTTTCGGGTAGATTTTTTTCTGGACATGAGCCGAAATCAGTTGGAAAGGTAAGCAGCCCACCAATGGATTGGTGTGGTGGAAGGATAAGTTTTGATCCATCGAGTGAGCAGAGGAAACTTTGGCAATAGATTTGACACAAGCGAGCGAAACACAAACAAACCATGAGAACATTTTCTTTCAATACAGCCGCCGCTGCGCTGATCACGTCATTTTATTTACTGGGACAAGGGGCAAGCGCGCAAAAGGACACCACCATTGTGGAGATCGAAAAAGACACGATCTATCAGATGGCCAGCCAGGAAGAACTGCGGACTTTGATGCAGGAAATGCGATCGTATGCAGAAGAGGCTCAAAATGTACTCAGGGAACAAATGCAACTTCGAGATTCCATTCAAGCGGAGTTGAGTGCAGGCAACATTTCTGCAGAACAGGCAAGCGCGGCCGAAGGTGAACTGGAGGCCCAGACCGAACAGAGCCTCGAGGCATTGAAGCGTGCAATGGACCGAACCCAAAGCAGTATGGATACGCTCTCGGGAAAGACTGTCCGGAAAAAGATGAAGATCGTCATCAAGGGATCTGGCGATGAAGAAATAGAGCTTGAAGGGAGTGAAGAACTAGAGAACGAAGAGGACTGGCACTTCGATTTTGACTGGGAAAAAGGATGGAAGAACGGCAAGAAGTGGGATGAAGAGCGAAGGAAGGAAGACAGCAAACGGACGCGGATGGTCATCGACTTTCACGGTGGTGTCAACTTGCTTTTGGACGATAAAGGAAAGCTTCCCGAAAACAGCGCGCGACTGGACGAGTGGAAGTCCAATGTATGGGAGCTGGGATTCTCAGGAAAAACACGGATGGTCGGCAAATCCTATGTGAAATACGGTCTTTCATTTTCCTGGCACGACTGGACCCTGAGGGGTAAAAACATCATCGACAAGGATTTCCTGGGCAACCGAGAAGTAGTCTTTTTGGAGTCAGGATACAACGTAAAGCATTCTGAGTGGAGAAGCATGTTCATGAATCTTCCTGTAATGCTTCAATTGGATTTCAGCAGAGAAGGCACCGATAAAGGATTCACCATCGGAGCGGGTGGATACGGAGGCGTTCGGCTCTACACCCTTCGTGAATTGCGCTATGAAGACCTGAACAACGAGAGCAATTGGGAATACAACTACAACAACTATTTCATGAACAACTGGCGCTATGGTTTGATGGCCCAATTGGGTTATGGAAGCTTCAAATTGACCGCTCAATACGACATGAATCCACTGTTCCGAACAAAAAACGAATCAGTTGATGGAAACTGGAACAACTGGTGCTTCACTCTGGGATGGACCTGGTGATCTTTGATAGAGAAAGAATGGCATGAGAAGCGAGCGGACTGATGACGAAGGCCGTTGGGTCTGGTGTATTTCCGATTGGGAGTCGCTCCAAAAGGAAGAGTTGTACGAAATACTGCGTCTTCGGCAGGAGGTCTTTGTGCTGGAGCAATATTGTCCGTTCATAGACAACGATAATTGGGACCAGCAAGGAGTGCACCTATGGGTGTGTCGCTCGTCAGAAAAGCGTGTCTTGGGGTACAGCCGTGTTCTGCCACCAAATACTCTGTATGAAGAAGCCAGCTTTGGTCGGGTTGTGGTGGACCGCTCCGCCCGCGGACAGGAATTGGGCGTTCAGCTGGTCGAAAACAGCATCGGCTTGATGGACGAACGTGGATATGGTGCGATCAAAATACTCGCACAACACTATCTCCTTGACTTTTATGCGCGATTCGGTTTTTCCAGACAGGAAAAGGTCTGGGAAGACGATATTCTACACTACCATATGCTCAGGCAGGCTTAAAACCCAATGATCTGCGGACCCTTTGGAGTACGGGTGTACTTGCTGCACGTGCTTTTTCAGCGCCCTTTTTCAGCTCTTCCTCCAAAGCATTGGTGTCTTCCATCAGCCGGGTGAACTCGGTTCGTTCGTTTTTGAAGCGTTCGAGGATCAGCTCGAACAAGGCGAGTTTGGCGTGGCCATATCCGAAACCACCATTTCTGTAGTTTTCGCGCATTTCAGCGAGCTGTCCCTGATCTGCGAGCAGCGAGTAAAGAGCAAAAACATTGCAGCTGTCCGGGTCTTTAGGGTCATCCAATCCCAGTGAGTCTGTGACCACCTTCATCACCTGCTTTTTCAATGCCTTTTCCGGGGCGAACACATCTATGATGTTTCCATAGCTCTTGCTCATTTTTTGACCGTCCGTTCCCGGAACAGTTTGAACATCGGTCTGAATGCGCGCCTCGGGAAGCACCAATATCTCTTCAGAAAGCTGAGCGTTCAGTGCACCAGCAATGTCCCGCGTCATCTCAAGGTGTTGCTGCTGATCCTTGCCCACAGGAACGAATTCCGCGTCGTACATGAGAATGTCGGCAGCCATTAGCACAGGGTAGGTGAACAGCCCTGCGTTCACATCGCTCAATTTGTCGCTCTTGTCTTTGAAAGAGTGCGCATTGGCCAGCATTGGAAATGGCGTGAAACAGTTCAGATACCAGGCAAATTCACCGACTTCAGCCACATCACTTTGTCTGTAGAAGACGTGCCGGTCTGTATCCAGTCCGCAAGCGATCCAGGCTGCAGCCACTGCCTGACTGTGTTCGATGCGGGAGGCTGCGTCTTTTATGGAGGTGACCGAGTGCATGTCTGCGATAAAAAAGAAGCACTCATTATCAGGGCGCTGTGAAAGTTCAACGCCGGGTAAGATCGCGCCCAGCAAATTGCCAAGGTGCGGTTTTCCACTGCTTTGAATGCCGGTCAGTATGCGGGCCATAGACTTTTTAGAAGAGAAAGCAAACATACACTTCACACCCTCCATTCAACTACTTTTGCCCCGTGAAAGCGATCAAGGCACCCTTCGTTGTTCTTTGGAAGGTTTGGTTCTATGTTGTGGTCTTCCTGGTGATCCTTGGTATTTTTCCTTTCATATGGGTCTGGAGCAGAAAAGAAAAGGACTATCCGCGTTTCTTTCTTTGGTCCCAGATATGGGCAAAAGCGGTTCTTATGGGTTCGTTTCTACCATTGCGCGTGGTCAGAAAGGCCAAAGCCCTGCCGAAACAGTGCATCATCGTGTCCAATCACACCAGTATGCTGGACATCCCCTATAATTTGTTGCTTTTTCCACACCCTTTTTTGTTCATCGGAAAAGTGGAGCTTTCCAGGCTTCCGCTGTTCGGACACTTCTATAAACGCACAAATATCTTGATCGACAGATCATCTCTAAAGAGTATCCGAGAAACCATGCGCGTTGCAGATGAAAAGCTTCAAGAGGGCTACAGCCTATGCATCTATCCGGAGGGTGGCGTTCCCTCCCATGAGGTATTCCTAGGGACATTCAAGGAAGGGGCTTTTCGACTGGCGAAAGAACACGGACTTCCCTTGTTGCCCATCACTTTTGCAGACAACAAAAAGGCCTATCCCTATGTCTGGAATCTGGGCGGACCCAGACGGCTGAGGGCCACTGTCCATCAACCGGTAGCAACCGAGGGAAGGAGTATTGAGGAACTGAAGACGATCCTCCGCACTACATTTGAACAAGAACTAGAGGAATACGGCATCTCCAATGAAACTCAGCAAGGAAGAGATTGAAAAACTGGCTCATCTGGCACGCCTTGAGTTTGCAGATAATGAGCTGGAACAAATGAAGGCGGATCTTGAAAAGATCCTGGCTTTCGTTGGCCGCATAGACGCGCTGAACCTGGAAGATGTCGAGCCGCTCATTTACATGAACAAGGAGGTAGACAAACTGCGAGCGGATGAAGCAGTACTTGAATTGACCAAGGAGGACGCTCTGAAAAATGCACCAGACAGGGACAGCGATTATTTCCGCGTGCCCAAGGTCCTCAAAACGGACTAAGGCTGCTCTTCAGATCTGTTGCAGTGCGTCATGGCCAGCTGCACACCAGCCAACACGAATTGCTCAATACAGCTTTTACTGGAGGAACAAATAGTGTTTATTTCTGCGGCCTCCTTTTCGGTCCATTGACCCAGCACAAAATCGGCCTGCCGCCCTTTTGGGTAGTCATTTCCAATACCGATCCTCAGCCTGGAAAAGTCTGACCGACCCAGGACGGATATGATGTCCTTGAGTCCGTTGTGCCCGCCATCACTTCCTTTGGAACG
>JAYOTP010000015.1:36694-52024 GCA_038150465.1 Flavobacteriia bacterium
GGACGGATATGATGTCCTTGAGTCCGTTGTGCCCGCCATCACTTCCTTTGGAACGCAGACGTCTTTTCCCGAAAGGAAGGGCAACATCATCCGTGACGATCAGAAGGCGCTCCAGGGATACACCTGATTCTTTCAGATGGTAGCGCACCGCCTTTCCACTCAGATTCATAAAGGTGGAAGGTTTCAGCAACAAGACGGACCGGCCCTTCAACTTCCACTCCGACAGCTCGCCGTAGCGGACAGAAGAAAATGAAATAACACAGGATTCCGCTATACGATCAAGCAGGGAGAAACCGATATTGTGTCGGGTATTTACATATTCGGACCCGGGGTTGCCCAGGCCCACGATCAGAAAGCGGTCCACAGGGTCCCTTAGGACTCTGAAGAGTCTTCACCGCCTTCAGCAGCACCTTCTTCGCCTCCTTCAGCACCCACTTCACCTTCTTCTTCCTCCTCATCTACGGCTTTACGGCTGGTGCGTACACCAACGATGACCGAATTGGCTGCGTTGACGATCTCGTACTCACCTGCAGCGATGACATCTTCCACGCGGATGCTTTCGCCAATGCGCAGCTCGTTGATATCGATCTCAATAGCGTCTGGCAAGTTCTTTGGCAAAGCCTTGACGATCAACTTTCTGAGATTCTGCTTGAGCTTACCTCCGTTGCGCACACCGCGCGAACTTCCACTCAGGCGAACAGGGATTTCCATTTGGGTCATCTTTCCCTCCACGAGCTCAATGAAATCAACATGGACGATGTCATCGGTCACAGGGTGGAACTGAATGTCCTGCATGATGCAGGAGACAACCTTATCATCCACCTTGACCTGAACGGTGTAGGCGTCTGGCGTATAAGCCAGTGTTTGGAATGAGCCTTTGGGCGTTGAAAAATGGGTGTTTTCACCCGTGCCGTAGATCACACAAGGCACTTGACCTTCTTTGCGCAAACGAGCGGCATACTTACTTCCGAGATCGCTGCGAACACTGCCTTCTATTTCTATGGATTTCATGTCAGTGGAGTTGTTTCTTGTTTACATGATAAAATGTGAGCTGATCGACTCGTGGTGGTGGACATTCCACATCACGCGAGCGAAGTGCTCAGCCACGGAGATCACTTTGATCTTGGGACTTTCTTTCTTCAAGGGAATACTGTCGGAAACCACCAGCTCAGTGAGCTGAGAATCTTCGATACGTTCATAAGCACTTCCCGACAGAACAGGGTGGGTGCAATAGGCGCGCACACTTTTGGCACCTTCTTCCATCAACATGTCGGCGGCTTTGGTCAGTGTTCCAGCCGTATCGATCAGGTCGTCCACCAGGATCACATTCCGATCCTTGACGTCACCGATGACCTTCATGTTTTCGACCACATTGGCCTTTTTTCGCTCCTTGTAGCAGATCACCATTTCACAGCCAAGCTTCTTGGCGTAGTTGTTGGCTCTTTTGGAACCACCAACGTCTGGAGACCCGATGGTCAGTTTTTCTATGTTCTGCTGCTGAATGTGCGGAACGAAGAGCGAGGAAACGAAGAGATGATCAACCGGCATTTCAAAGAAACCCTGGATCTGATCGGCGTGCAGGTCCATTGTCATGATCCGGGTTGCCCCGGCAGAGCGAAGGAGGTTGGCGATCAGTTTGGCTCCGATCGGCACACGGCTCTTATCTTTTCTGTCCTGGCGTGCCCAGCCGAAATAAGGCATGACCACTGTGATGTGCTTTGCAGAAGCTCTTTTTGCCGCATCGCAAAGCAAAAGGAGTTCCATCAGGTTGGTGTCTGGCTGAAAAGTGCTGCCGATGATGAATACGCGACCGCCCCGAACGGTCTCCTCGAAAGAAGGTTGAAATTCGCCGTCGGAAAACTCAATGATAGACACCTGACCCAGTTCCTGCCCGTAGCTCTGGGCGATCTTTTTCGCCAACGGCATGCTGCCTCGTACTGCGAATATTTTGGCTTTGGGCTCCATGGGTCACTGATATTCCGCACATTGACGGATCAATCGTGCGAAAAATGGGGTGCAAATGTAATTATTTCCTCAGGCATCACACAGTGCTAAAGTGCTTCGTGAGATGACCCGTTATTTTTTGCTCAAAACCGATGTACTTTTGCACCTCGCTTACTGCCCAGGTGGCGGAATTGGTAGACGCGCCGGTCTCAAACACCGGTGGGGCAACCCGTGCCGGTTCGAGCCCGGCCCTGGGCACTTTTTCACTCAATGACCCGACTGTCGATCACGGTCGGCGCAGCCTTCAAAAAGCCGGCTATATTTTTTTTGACCTCAAGATGATCCGGGTCGATCCGGTAGTTTTTCATTGCAGACGTATCCGAAAAACACATCCGGATGGAAACATCTACTTCTTTGAGCGCTCTTGGATCGTTTGTTTCTGCGCGCTCGGAAAGTGAAAAGCCAGAGACCCCGGAGACAGCAGAAAGCGAAGCGAGCTGTTCCAACACCATCACGCGATCAGCGGCAGAAAGTGAATCGATGAGAACCAGATGTACATCGTGGTAGATGCTGCAGCCTTCTGTTGCGGCAAGATCTTCTGCCTCTGGTTCCCCACAGGAATATGCGGCGGAGACCAACCCTAAGAACAACAGCCATCGATTCATGGAATCAAAGATGCTCAAACCGGTGCAATCAATAAAAGCATATGACCATCCATATTGCGTTGGCTTTTTTTTCATCTTTAACCTGAAGGGTTCGGAAGTTCCAGGGGCTTCCGATACACGGAGGACCCATTCCAACAAATGGAGCAACAAGAAAACGAAACAGCAGAAGGTCAAATGGACCGTACAGCCCAAAAGCAGCTCAAGTATGACAAGGCATATCTGAGGATGGCCGCAGAGTGGGCACAACTCAGCCATTGCACCCGGAAAAAGGTGGGCGCCCTGATCGTCAAGGACCGAATGATCATTTCGGATGGATTCAACGGATGCCCTACGGGCTTTGAAAACACATGCGAGGATGAGTCTGACCAAACCAAATGGTATGTGTTGCACGCCGAGGCCAACGCCATATTGAAGGTGGCCGGATCCGCACAGAGTTGCAGAGGGGCAACTCTTTATTTGACCCTTTCACCCTGCAAGGACTGCAGTAAGCTGATCCATCAGGCAGGGATAAAGAGATTGGTATACACGAACTCATACAAGGATCGCACAGGCCTCGATTTTTTGGAAAAAGCGGGCGTTTTGATCGAACAAATAAGCACCACAAGAACATGAACAGCAGCATGACATTTTGGAAAACAGCCCTTTTCACCCTTTTCGCTTCAGCTGCATTCGGGCAAGGCATTGAATTCAGGGACCTGAAGCTCAAGGAGGCCCTTCAGGCCGCAGAAGATGAGGGTAAACTGGTTTTTGTTGACGCCTACACCGACTGGTGTGGCCCATGCAAATGGATGGCCGCGAATATGTTTCCGAATGAGAAGATCGGGCAGTTCTACAACAAGCATTTTGTGAGCATACAGATGGACATGGAAAAAGGTGAGGGCCTTGCCTTTGCAAAGAACCACGGCATCCGCGCCTATCCAACCCTGCTCTTTCTGAATGGAAAGGAAGAAGAACTCATGCGTGCTCAGGGGGCAAGCCAGGACGTAGAGGATTACTTGGACAACGCAAGAAGGGCCATGGATCCAAAAAGAAATATGCTTTACCTCCAGGCCGAGATGCCTTCGAGAAAGGAGGATCTCCGATTCATGGAGCAATACCTCGAGACCTTTGCAATGGCCGGAACACTGAAAGAAGAAGTTGTTCGGGAATTCTTTCTGCAGTTCGAGGCTGAGGAGTGGATGAGTGATGCGCTTTGGCCGCTGATCGAGCGTCATGTGTCGAATGTGGAGAGCCCGGTTTTCAGAGAGCTGGCCGGTAGAAAAACACGGGTTTTGTCAGAACGCGGGGAGGCGGCCATGAGCTACTTCACGCGCTGCATCACGGACCACCTGAGAATGAAGAGATACAGGGCAAGAACAGAAGAGGCAAAAGAGGGTTTTGCTCAGGAATTGGCTCGCTGGCAACAGCAATGGCCAGAGGATCCGTCCATCACCCCCCGCATGCTCCTGCTCGATGCACGTCTGAACAAGGATAAGGAGCAATGGAGGAAAATAGCCATGGAGAGTGCCCAGAAACACTTTTGGAACGATGCGGACATGCTCAATGAGCTGGCCTGGGAATTCTATGAAAGCACCAAGGACAAGAATGAATTAGGCGCGGCATTGACCTGGGCAGAAAGAGCTGTTGTATTGGCTCCTGAACACCACATACTCGACACACATGCGCACCTTCTTTGGGTCAATGGGTTGTCTAAGGAGGCAATAAAGGTTGAGGGTCGGGCCGTCGAAAAAGCAGAAGAAGAGGGGGCGGATGCATCCTCGTATAAGGCCTTTATCGCTGAGATCGAACAGTAGAAAGAGTCTCAGGAGCTCATTGTATAAGCAAAAAGAAGAGTGTCAGCCCGGATGAAAAGAAGCATTTGGACACCATTGGCCATTGCCATCGCTATGGTGCTGGGCCTGTACATAGGTCACATTTCCCAAAGCCGTGCACGGCTCGGAACCTACAATCAGACGGCAGGTGAGGGGGCCAAGGTTCGGCAATTGTTGCGTCTTATCCAGTCGGAATATGTCGAAACCATAGATACAGACAGCCTCATGGATCTGGCCATAGCAGACATGCTCCACCGTCTCGATCCGCACAGCACCTACATTCCCGCTCAAGAAGTAAGCGCCAATGAAGAGGAGATGCAGGGCAGCTTTGAAGGCATCGGCATCGAATTTCAGCTGTATAAAGACACGGTGACCATTGTGCGCATCATTGAGGATGGTCCCGCACAGCGGGCTGGGCTCATGGCGGGTGACCGGATCTATGGGGTGGAGGACAGTTTGTTCTTTGGTCCGCAACTGAATACGGACAAGGTCGTGGGTCGGATCAAAGGTCCTGGGGGAAGTACCGTCAGCCTGCAGTTGAGAAGAGCAGAGGACGGTCGAACGGAGGAGATCAGGGTGGTTCGGGGAAGCATTCCGCTGCCCAGCGTTGATGTTGCTTTTATGCTGAATGAAGGAACGGGATTCATCAAGTTGAGCCGCTTTGCCGAGACCAGCGCAGAAGAGTTCAGGCGTGCGCTCGTGGAGTTGAAGGATGCCGGCATGGAGAAACTCCTTCTCGATCTCAGAGACAATCCGGGAGGACTGATGGATGCGGCAAGGGAGATCAGTGATGAGTTTCTTTCTGACGGGCAGAAGATCGTGATGACCAAGGACAGAAAGAACGAAGAGCGCAGTTATTATGCGAGCAGTCAGGGGGTCTTTCAAAACGGTCCCATAGCCGTCCTGATCAACGAAGGGTCGGCATCAGCAAGCGAGATCGTGGCGGGTGCGCTTCAGGACCACAGACGGGCAGCGATCGTGGGAAGAAGAAGTTTCGGAAAGGGTTTGGTCCAGCAGGAAATGAATCTGAGTGATGGCTCCCGAGTTCGGCTGACGACCTACCGATACTTTACCCCAAATGGGAGAAGCATTCAAAAACCCTACACGAGCGATTACGAATCCTATCAGCAGGAGACATTTGAACGGGGTTGGACCGATGACACATTGCGTTCTGTGGATGAGGCGAGGGAATTGGAAGAAGGAGGGATCGCTCCGGAGCGAACCGTTTCTTTGGAAGCCGTTCCGGCTGACTTTTGGGTATATCACAAATTTCCTCCAGGACTGATCGATGACTGGGCCTTTGAATACATCGATCTCAATAGAAAGAAGTTGAATGAATGGAGGGAAGATGTCTTCATTTCAAGTTTCAATGCGACCGAACTCATTCCTGATCTACTCGCTTACGCGGAAGTGGATGGCAACCAATTGGATTGGGAACCCGGTGCCCAGGAACGACTTGCACAGAGAATGAAAGCACTTCTGGCACGAAACCTATACGGCCTTTCCGCCTTTTACCCGATCTACCTTCAGGATGATCCTTTTGTGGAGGCTGCGATCCAAGAATTGGCGAAATAAAAAAGCGACCCGCACTTTGTGCAGAGTCGCTTTGATCGAATAGAGATCGGAGAATTACTCCTGGTCGGCAGCCTCAGACATTTCGTCTGCGACCTCCTCAACAGCATCTTCAACAACTTCAGCCGCTTCTTCAGCGCCTTCCATTACTTCTTCTGCGGCCTCTTCAACAGCTTCTACCGCTTCTTCAGCAGCTTCTGTTGCCTCTTCCATGGTTTCTTCAACAGCTTCTTCCATGGTGGGTTCTGCAGCGTCAGACGTTTCGGCATTTCCACAAGCAACTGCGAAACCGAAAGCAGCCATCAGCAAAAACAAATTGATCTTTTTCATCGGGTTTAATTTGAAGGTGAACGCTGGCGAAATTACGATTTAAAACTTTGATTTAGAAAGCCTTTCGTTGTACTTCTCCACAAGAGACAAGAGGTCGGTGTCAGCAAGTGCGGCTCCAAGTTGTGAAACAGGGATCCGCTGTTGTTCCATGGAGTCGCGATCTCTAATGGTAACCGTTTCATCCTCAAGAGTTTGATGGTCTACAGTGATGCAGTATGGCGTGCCAATGGCATCCTGCCTTCGATACCTTCTGCCGATGGCGTCCTTGTCGTCGTATTGTATTTCAAAGCGCGATGAGAGCTCCTTCTGAATGCTGCGCGCTTTCTCGGGAAGCCCGTCTTTCTTGAGCAATGGAAGAATGGCCACCTGTATGGGTGCCATTGCTTTGGGCAGCCTGAGAACCACCCTGCTCGAGCCATCTTCGAGTTGTTCGTCCTGGAGGCAGGCGGACAATAAGCCGAGGAATAAGCGATCCAGACCAATCGAAGTTTCCACCACGTACGGAGTGTAGTGTTCATCGATCTCCGGGTCGAAATAGGTGATCTTCTTTCCACTGAATTCGCCATGACGCTTCAGATCGAAATCAGTTCGAGAATGGATACCCTCCAATTCTTTGAAACCGAAAGGGAACTTGAATTCAATATCGGCCGCCGCATTGGCATAGTGCGCCAGCTTATCGTGGTCGTGGAAGCGATAGTTCGTCTCATCCAATCCAAGGCTCAAATGCCAATTCAAGCGGGCTTCTTTCCAATGGGCATACCATTCCATTTCGGTGCCGGGACGGACGAAATATTGCATTTCCATCTGCTCAAACTCGCGCATGCGGAATATGAACTGCCGCGCCACGATCTCATTGCGAAACGCTTTACCAGTTTGTGCGATACCGAAGGGGATCCGCATTCGTGCGGTCTTTTGCACATTCAGGTAGTTGACGAAGATGCCCTGGGCCGTCTCCGGACGCAAATAGAGTTCTAGCCCTTCATCTGAAACAGATCCGAGCCGCGTTCCGAACATAAGATTGAACTGCCGCACATCCGTCCAGTTACCGCTACCACTGACCGGACACTTGATGCCCTGTTCGACGATGATGTTGTAGAGTTCAGTCAGGTCGTTCTTTTCCGCAGCTGCTGCATATCGCTGGCGCAAACCTTCTGCGGCCTCATTGTACTTGAGCACACGGGGATTGGTTTCGCGGAAAAGAGCCTCGTCAAAGCCTTCGGCAAACTTCTTCGCCGCCTTGGCCACCTCCTTGTCTGCCTTGCCCAGCAGCTTTTCGATCTGCTCTTCAATGAGCACATCCGCCCTATATCTCTTCTTGGAGTCTTTGTTGTCGATCAGCGGGTCGTTGAAGGCATCCACGTGCCCAGAGGCTTTCCAGACTTCGGGGTGCATGAAAATAGCCGAATCGAGGCCTACCACTTCTTCATTGAGCTGGACCATGCACTTCCACCAATACGCGCGAAGCTTGTTCTTTAGAGAGGTACCGTAAGGACCGTAATCGTAAACGGCACCTAAACCATCGTATATATCACTGCTGCGGAAGACAAATCCGTATTCCTTGCAGTGTGCGACAACTTTTTTGAAATGGTCGTCCATAGGAAGTAGCGATCAAGGCGCAAATGTAGAATCTGTAACCAAGCGATCGGAAGCGATCAAAAGGTATAATTCAGCCCTACGCCCATCGATTCCCGGAATTGTGTGCGGGGTCCCCGGCCATTGGCATCGGTGAAGACAATGTCATCATCGTAGATCAGATGCGCCACCAATTGGACGGTCACGTATTCATTGACCTTCAGGTTGAGCGTGTTTTCCCAGTTCACATCAATGTTCTGCGGTTTGTTGAGATAATTGGAAAAGAGGTCGAGCTTGGATCGAAAGTCGATATTCTTGGCCACGTCGGTGGTGAAAAGGACATTCATGTAGCCCCCGATCTCAAAACGACTTCTCTTTCCTGGCGTAATGACGGTTCCGCTGGAATCGACTTCAGCGGCATCCACACCGAATGCACCATTATTGGCCAGTCGCTCGTTGTTGACCAGCGTCCACTTGGCTGTGGAGGGCGAAAAGAACAAGCTCAACTTTTCACCCGCTTTATAGGTGAGTCCAACACCCATATTGGTGTAGGCAGGGGCCAGAAAGTCAGAAACAAAAATGTCGGGAACAGAGGCCTCAAAGCCCTGCGCAAATTGCGTACGAAAGGCAAGCATCAACGAAAGGCTCAGCCGATCGGAAAGCCGTCTGTCCAAACGACTGTTCAGGTCGATCAGGTCATCGGTCTTCACCGATCGATCCCCCAGCCACTGATGTCCATATCTCAGATCCAAACGGTTGTCCCAGACCCAGCGCCCAAAACTTTTTTTTGCGGACAAATTGATCGAAACGGTTCCGCTCAGGGAACTTTCGCCCCCCGCCTGCCAATTGCTCAGCGCTACTTGGTTGACAAGCAAATTGCCCCGGGCACCATAGCTCCATCCTTTGGGATCGGTCAAACTATCGGCCTGAGCGGACGAGAAAACAGGAAATAAGCCGACAAAAAGCAGGGAGAGAAAAGAAGAGGGTTTCATCATGGTTCTAAGATGGGAATTGGGATCTATCCGAACAACAGCTGGGCAACTTCGTCCACTCGTTTAAGTGTGTGCAGCTTCAGTCCTTTAGGTGGGTTTTCCAATTTGGAACGTGCAGAAACCACCACTTCGGTGAAGCCCATTTTCGAAGCCTCCATCAGGCGTTGGTCCAATCGGCTTACCGGACGGAGCTCACCGCCCAGACCGACCTCGCTGCAAAAAGCAACATCCAGTGAAATGGGCAGGTCTCCAGAGGAGGAAAGCACAGAGCTGCAAACGGCCAGATCGAGCGCGGGATCGTCCACGCGCAGGCCGCCGGCGATGTTCAGAAACACATCCCGCGACCCGAGGTGGAAGCCACATCTCTTTTCGAGTACAGCAAGAAGCATGTTGAGTCGCCGCGAATCAAAGCCCGTGGTACTGCGCTGAGGCGTTCCATAAACAGCAGTGCTGACCAGCGCCTGCGTTTCGATGAGCAACGGTCGGGCCCCTTCCATTCCTATACCGATCCCCACGCCGCTCAGCGATTCGTCCCGGGGCCGGGTGAATATTTGTGAAGGGTCGCTCACAGGATGCAGCCCAGAACCCTGCATTTCGTAGATGCCCAATTCTGATGTGGAGCCGAAGCGGTTCTTTTGGGCGCGCAGCAGCCGATACATGTGCTGACGATCGCCTTCGAACTGCAGGACGACGTCCACCATATGCTCCAGCACTTTGGGGCCGGCAAGTTGACCCTCCTTGGTGATGTGTCCGATCAAAATAACGGGCACCCCCAGTTGTTTGGCGATCTGGATCAGTCGGTGAGCGGATTCTCGGATCTGGCTCACCGTTCCCGGTGCGGATTCCAACTCTGGACTGAAAAGGGTCTGAACGGAATCAACCACACAGAGCCCGGGCCTGTTTTTCTTCAGTTGATCGGCGATGAGTTCGACATCGGTTTCTGGCAAGAGCAGCACTTCGGCGGACCCAGTGGAGATCCTGTCTGCACGGAGTTTGACCTGCTCGAGGCTTTCCTCACCGCTTACATAGAGTACAGGCCCCTTTGGGAATCCCATGCTCAGCTGGAGCATCAGGGTCGACTTTCCGATCCCGGGTTCTCCGCCGAGAAGGATGACAGAACCCGGAACAAGCCCGCCTCCCGTTACCCGGTTCAATTCGGGTTCAGCCAAGGCGATGCGCGGGGTTTCCTGCAGGCTGATCTCCTTTATGGGGCGTGGCGCAGAGTGGTCCGAGGAAGCAGCGAAAGTTTTTTTCGAACTGACGCGGAGCTTTTCTTCTACAATGGTGTTCCAATGGTCGCACCGATTGCATTGGCCCATCCACTGGTTGTGGCTGCTTCCGCAATTCTGACAAATAAAAGTGGTTTTCTTTTGAGCCATTGGCACTACGAATCTCGGAAAGAAGCAGCTTCCTGAAAACGCTTGCGCCAGATCAACTCATCCGGGTCCAATGGGAAAGATCACGCCCGAGCAATTTTTCCAGTTCCTGGATGTCTGACAAGTATATTTCTTCGGTGATCTTTTTTCGCAGCTCTGGGTCGAAATCCATTTTCACGATCTGTTTGTTGCGGGCGTTGTTGAGTCGTTTCAAAACCTCTTTGTTGGCCTTGAGCCGTGCATGCCAGGCAGGGAAAATGCGCTTGAATCCGCGGACCACAGAACCGTTCTGTCCAAAGAGGCGGTTGAACATATTCTTTTTCAAGACCCCGGATTTGTTCACCACCATGTCGGTATCCACTTTGAAGTCGCCTGACACCCCAATGAATTCGAAAATATCCTTGAGGACTCCATCGGTGTCCTTTCGAAAATCATCGTAGAGATAGACCCTGATCTGCTCCTTTGAAAACAGGTCGTAAAATCGCCTAAGGTTTTTTGCATAAAAACCTTCAATGATCAGATCGGCCCGTCTCCACCACAGGCTGGAGCGGTCAAAAATCTGATCGAACCCCTCGGCGGGTACCTTATCCTCACGCAGCATGTGCTGGTACCTCGAGAAAAGTCGGTCTGCTGGCTGGCGGATCATGGCGATGATCCGGACATCTGGAAGGGTTTCCCGTATCCGTTTCGCTGTGCGTTCTTCCACCATGTAGAGGTTGGAATTTTCTCCTGCTGCCTGATCGCTACGGGCATCTTTAAAGAGCTCGAGATAAGGGGCTTTTTTGTAGACACTTTCGAAATGGTAGGCCCGCGCCTCAGGAAATTCATAGGAATCGGGGTCCACACCCTGAAGACTAAAAAAGTTCGGCTCTTTCTTTTTGGACATGAAGATCTCAGGATGCTGTCCAAGAAAATGGTCAAGTGCAGTAGTTCCGGACTTGCCTGCGCCTACAATGATGAAATCCGGCCAGCGTTCTGTTGTCACTCTGTCGATCTGTTTTTGTTCAATGATGAATGTAGGACATGTAATATCCAGATGTCAGGAAGGAAGGGAGTCGGTTGGAAAGGGCATTATCCAGTTTTTGTAGCGCCTTTGAGCGCCGAGTGAAAATGGAAAACGGAAAAACACAGCTCACAAAATCCCCATGCCCAAAACGCAACAAGCGGAACCCGGAGTTACGATGCAATTTGAGTATCTCCCTCTTTGTGAAGAATTGAACGTGTTCGAGGTCTGGATTACTGCTTTGCATGGTTCCGTGGCCGTACCCTAAAGCTCTCTTGATCTTTTGAAGTCCTCTTCCCATTCCGTTTTTCTGAAGAAACTGCTGAGGTTTGGTCATCAAGAATTCTCTCGGGCCATACCCGTTGGGTACCGTACTTATGAAGAGGCCTCCTTCACTCAGATTTTCACGAACGTAATCCAAAACCACCGAGGGGTCGTCCAAGTGTTCGAGCACCTCGGTGCAGACAATAGCATCGAAAGAACCATATTCCTTCAGGTCTTCGGCGGCTTCTGCACGAAACTCCAAATTGGGCAGAGAATTGTTCTGTTGAGCCTCACGTATGCTCTCCTTGTCGATGTCCACACCCAACACTTGATACCCCATGCTCGCGATGCCCCTTGCAACGTTACCGTTACCGCAACCGATCTCCAGGATTCGTTGGGAAGGGTCAAAGGAAAGGGCGCGATTGAGTTCATTGACAATGAACAGTACTCTTTTAAGCTCTTCAACCCACCGGAACCTGGACACCTTCAATATCTTCTCTTCGATTTCTTCAGCCCTCATTTTCAGTTGACATTCATAGGAAACCCCAATGATTCATATGCGCTCATCCAACACCCCAGAGTACACTTCACCCATTTTTTGTGAGAACATGTCAATCTTGAAAGAAGCATCAATGACATTTCGAGCTTCTCGGCCCAATTTCGCTCGCAATGTAGGATCATCTACCAAGCGTCGAATGCAATTTGCTAAAGACAGGTGGTCATTTTCAGGAAAGAAGAGGCCAGTGACATGGTCCTCTATGATCTCTTTGGTTCCGTCGACAGGAGTTGCAACAACGGCCTTTTTCATGGCCATAGCTTCTAATACGCCAATGGGCAATCCTTCCCATAGGGATGGAAGACAATACACATCGAACAATTTAAGTACGTCAGATACGTCCGTTCGAAAACCTATAAAGTGAAGGTTTTGGGCTACACCTAAAGCCTCAGCAAGATGTCGGCAATCGGCCTCCAATTCACCCCCACCCACCAAGGCAAAATGCACGTCCGCATGAGATTTAAGCACTTCTGCTGATGCCCGAATAAAAGTAAACGGGTCTTTTTGTTTGGTCATGCGGGCTAGGAAACCAACGACAAGCTTGTCGCCAGGCACACCAAGGTCTTCTTTCCTCAACACAGCAGGTTTTTCCGGATCGAAACGGGAGGTGTCCACGGCATTGGACACCACCTGACTGTTGGGCATGTCCAAAAGACGGATGCCGTCCTGGTTGTTTGATCGGGAAACAGAAATATTTTGATGTGTGAGATGCACCAGAAATCGCTCTATCCGCAAGCGCATGAAACGGAGGGCAGCCATTTGACCCGTGTGAAAGGACCATCCGTGGATGGTGTATAACAGGGGTAGGCTCAATTTTCTTGCGCCCCAAAAGCTGTTCGAACAAGCGCGTGTACCGTGTGCGTGTACCACTTGAATCCCACGCTCCTGCATCAGCTTTTTGGTTCTGCCCCAAACACGAACGTCAAAGGGCTTCTCGGTTTCGATCACATGGCATGGCACGCCCATTTGTGACAATCGATCCACCATTTCACCCTGTGTAAAAGCAAGAACTTCTGAGGTGAACCGATCATCCAAGTGGGAAACGAGGTCAAGTACGTGCGTTTCTCCGCCGCCGATCTGACCTTGTCTTATAGTGTGAAGGATCTTAATGGCCATTCAAGACAATACTAAATATTGATGCAAATATGCAGCACGACCGCCTTTAACACTTAGAGCATCAAAAACACAAAGCTCGTCATTTCGTGAGCGTGTTCAAACCAAAGAAATCTTGAGCGAAAGAAAATATTAGTTCCTTTCGAGGCATATTTGTTTGGAGCATGGTAAAAGACGTAGTCATTGTTGGTCTGCAGGCCATCGACACCCCGATCGGAAGCAATTGTGTGAACATAGCCTATGAATTGACCCGAATAGGCCACAGGGTCCTCTACGTGAACTACCCCTTTGACAGTCGGACATTTTTCAAACAGCTATTAAGACCAAACCAGCAAACCCGCATCAGAATGGACGTGCTGCGCCGCCGAAAAAAGGAGCTGCACGAGGTAGGGCCTAATCTGTACGCTGTCAACTTAAGACTCATAAACCTGTCGATAGGGTTTCTCCCCGACGGTCGCCTATTCGATCTTTTGAATCATCGAAACAACAAAAGGGTGGCACATCGCATCAAAAAACACTTAAGCGAACTGGGCATGAAAGAATACATGCTTTTCAATGATAGTGACATGGTGCGCAGTTTTTATTTGAAAGAGCTCCTGAATCCAGTGTGTTCGATCTATTATTCTAGGGACAATCTGATCAGCCAGCCGTATTTCGCTCGGCATGGAAAACGATTAGAGGCCCAGCTGATCACCAAAAGCGATGTGGCTGCAGCGAACTCTTTGTATTTGGCAGATTACTGCCGACAGTTCAATCCAAACAGCCATTATGTAGGTCAGGGATGTGAGACGGACCTGTTCCGTTACGGGGTGCAGAGAGACCGACCAACAGATATACCGGTATTCAAGAAGCCTGTGATTGGCTATATCGGCGCTCTTTTGAAGCTCAGGCTGGACATTGGGCTGTTGGAGCAGCTTGCCCAAAAGCACCCTGAATGGCAGTTTGTTTTTGTTGGACCTGAGGACCAAGAATTCAAGAATAGCACGCTCCACGAGTTAGAAAATGTCTTGTTCACAGGCCCGAAGAAGCCCATCGAGCTTCCTTCATACTTGAGCTGTTTTGATGTGGCGATCAACCCACAGGAGCTTAATGAGATGACCATTGGGAATTACCCAAGGAAGATCGATGAGTATTTGGCCATGGGTAAGCCTGTGGTGGCCACAATGACGCGGGCCATGGTCGTCTTTGAGGAGTTTGTTTACCTCGCAGAATCTACGGAAGAGTACAGTAGATACATACAGAAGGCATTGGATGAGGACACGGAGGAGTTTAGAAAAAAACGATCGGATTTTGCTCAATCCCATACTTGGGAGGCCAGCGTTCAAAACATCTTGCAAGCCATCGAACAAACTCCCTGATGCGGAAGCCTCCTATCTTCTTTGAACGCCGGCTCCTTTTTTCGTCAAAAACAAGAACCCCACTGCTCCGGAGATGATCCCCATAAGAGTTTGACCGCTGTGAACCAGTGTGGCAAAACTCAAACCGACCGTTTCCGAAATGCCGAGAACACCCATACTTAGCACCACCAGATAATGGTAGGCCCCAATGCCACCTGGAACGGGAACCACCATGCCCATGGCGGCAGCCACCATGACAAAAAGCATATTGGAATAACTCAATTCAGATGTTTCAGGCAGGGCGAAGATGCAGATGTAGACCATAAAAAAATACATGGCCCAAATGATCAGTGTGTGCAGGATGAAAAGTCCTTTTTTATCGATCTTGGATAAGGTCTTGAATCCTTCAGCCAGGCCGCTTGCGAAATCCTTGATCTTTTGCCACGCAGGATGCGACTGAATGCGCCGCCGCCACATCCACCCAAGCACGGCCATAAAAAGGAAGAACAGTGATGCCCCGATCAACCAGGCCATGTTCGATTCGCCGGAAGCAGCCGTTTCAGCTCCTGATGCTTTTTCGTAAAAGACAAGGAAGTCAGTATAGGACGTGAGCAGCACCCCGCCCAGAAAGAGGAAGAGCATGAGAAAATCAATGGCGCGTTCGAGGACAACCGTACCGAGCAATTTGGAAACAGGGATGTCTTCCAGCCGATTCAGAGCGGTGCATCTGGCCACTTCTCCTGCTCTTGGAACCGCCATATTGGCCAGGTAGCCTATGGCGACAGAGTGGATGGA
>JAYOTP010000016.1:0-28190 GCA_038150465.1 Flavobacteriia bacterium
GAGAGTAGACATTGTATGCACGGGTTGCATCGTTCGGGTACTCATCCACATTGTCTGCGGCACCATCTCCATCGCTATCCGCAACTGGAGGAGATCCATTGCCCACGGTATTACAAGCGTCCGTTGGGATGTAGACGGCACAACTCAAAGAAGCACCGTTGGTCAGATTGGTGATGTTATTGGTTCCGCTTACGCAGAGTTCGATCGCTCCAGTCACAAGGCCATTGGGTGAGCGCGTGTCTCCACTTACTTTCACAAGAGAAGTAGTTCCAAATCCTTCGATGATACCATAATTCGTAGTCGAGCTATATGCGATGTGCATCGAGTCGGATTCCCACTGGGCACCGTTGTACATGTATACGCGAGCGTTCTCTTGACCGGCCGTCTGATCTTTAGCATTGACATATGTCAGATCGTTGATGTCTACGAAGGAATAGTTCTTGAAGTTTCCATCCACATTGAATTTTCCATTCACAACGAAAGAACAGTTGTTTGTGAACACCTCGCCTTGGAAGAGCTTGGTTTCCTGACCGGAGCCATTGGTCACTTCGATGGAGTTGTTATTGGTCACATCTCCTTTGAAATAGGTGTCTGTACCACTGTTCCAAGTCATACTTCCTTCGTTGATCAAATCCGCTTGGAAATCGATCTTTTTGGTATTTACATCCACATCGAAGGTGCCATAATTCGTGAACGTTCCTGAAGTCACGCAATCATTGTTGTTGTCAATATTGAGCGTTGCACCGGAACAAACAATGATATCTGCACCTGAATTCGTCATTTCAAAGTCATCGGTCACATTTACCGTGTTTCCAGATGTAATGATCAGCGTCACATCTTTTGTCAGCCTCAACTTACTCAGGTCGAGATCTGTACAGACTCGGATGGTCCAGTCATCTTTGTTCATAATGATGTCTTGACCAGAACCGGTTGCTCCAGTGATGCAGATCACACCCGGAGTAGCATTCTTATATGGATTCTTACTTAGTTCAAGATCGCCACTCAAATTGTTCTCTGTGTAATCACAGCCTGTAGCACAATCTGGGCATACGTATGTAGAGGTCTTATTGGCCTTCTTACCTGTGTAGAAAGTGTGGCTTGTGGTATTGTTGACCACCATTTCCTGAACGAAACTGCTTCCGCTCGGGCTTGTCAACTTTACGAAGACCCGCCGGGTGTTCGATGGAAGGGTCACATCCGAAACAAAGGGATTGTTCTTATCCATGAATGCTGAATGACGCGCTTTTGCCTTGGCATGAGGAAAATCAGTGTACCACTGCACCAGATACTTGCCTTGGAAAGGAGTCATTTCTCCGAGGGCGAAGATGAATTTGTATTCCTGAGATGTTTCGAAATCGAAGTCGTGTGGAACAACTACTTGGTTCAGGCTGGTCACCCTTTGGTTGACCACAACATCTCCAGATACACGATCTCTTTGGCAAGAGGTCAATCCCGCGAAGAGGATTACAACGAAAAGTGATATTACTTTTTTCATGACGTTCGGCGTTTTCAAATTTTCTTTTGTCACTGTATTTCACATAATATGGACAATTGTGCCAAAATATAAATAGCTGATAATGAGCTCATTTTAATTTTAAGATATTCCCAAAATGGGACAGAATCTTGAAAAGTGGGAATTCTACTCATTTCTCTTGCTGGCATTTTTTGACCAATTGTTTAACAAATCTAAGCTTTTTGTGCCAATTCGTTCAAGCGCTGGATCAGGTCGTGCGCAGGGAGCGCACCGGACGATCTCCAAACCTGTTCCCCTGACCGGTAGGCGATCAGGGTAGGGACACTTTGAATGCCCAATTGCCCGGCGAGTTGAGCATTCTTATCGATGTCGATCTTCAGAATGCGAACGCGATCACCCATTTGTTGGGCGACCTCCTTTAAAATGGGCTGCAGCATTTTGCAGGGTTGGCACCACTCTGCGCTGAAGTCGACCAGAACCAATTGATGGCTTTCTACAAGCTCTTTGAAGCTGCTCATTGCTGATCTAGGGAGCTGACCGCACGACCCGCGCCCGTCCAGGCTTTGATGCCGCCATCGAGATTGTAAAGACGATCAAAACCCTGTTGCTGCATCATTTTCATGGCGCGACCGCTGCGCCCTCCTGAACGGCAGTATATATATATGGTCTTGGCCTTGTCCAATGTGGAGATGCGATCGGCAAAATCTTCGTCGTAATAGTCGATCATCAAGGCACCGGGTATATGGCCCGATTGAAATTCTTCATGAGTACGCACATCCAGTAAGATGCAAGTGCTGTCGGTGGTGTACCTGGAAAAGTCTTCCGCTGAAAGATCCATGGCGAATCCTGTGCTCTGTTCGGTGGATGCTTCTTTGCTTGTGGGTCCGCATCCTGTGGATACCAGGGATATGATAAATGCCATGCACCATATATTGCCAATGAGTCGTTTCATGAGGTCCATTTTTTAAGTGAGGTCCATGCGCCTCCGTTGTGGGCATCAAAGCCCAAAGCATTGAGGCTGCTTTTTCCCATGCGGCTCCGCACACCGCTGGCACAGCATACAATGACCGGCCGCTGCTTATCAAGTTTTCCAGCCTTGGTCTTGAGCTGATCGAGTGGGATATTCACAGAATTCTTCAGGTGGCCGCTGCGGTACTCTCCGGGGCTGCGGACATCCACGATCTGTGCTTTTTTGGTTTCAATGAGTTCTGCCCAGTCAGGGCCATCACCGAACAGTCGTTGAAGCCAGCCCATTACTGCTTGAGAAGTCGAACATCGGTCCAGCCACCGCCATTGTGCACATCGCTCAGTCCTTGGGCCTTCAAGAATTCCGTGGCACGGCCACTCCGCATGCCGCTGCGGCAACAGAGGATCAGAGGTGTGCTGAACTTCTTGAATTCGTCAAGCCGTTCTTCGACCTGGTCCAATGGGATGTTCACAGTTCCCTCTAAATGCCCTTCGTTGAATTCTCCTGGGGTCCGTACATCCACGATGGATACCTCTGGGTGGTTGATGAGTTCTTGTAGATCCATAAAATGTATGGTTTCGCTGACAAATATAGTTTTTGACACAGCTTCTTATACATCATCAGCTCCGCTCTTGTCCCGTGTATATTTGAGGTAATGAATCCCAACCTCGATCCGCAAAAAGATCCCAGCGACCTGGAGCATCAGGAACTGGAAAAACAACTCCGCCCGCTGTCCTTTGACGATTTTGCAGGTCAGGACAAAGTGCTGGAGAACCTGAAGATCTTCGTTGAAGCGGCCAACCAGCGAGATGAGGCCCTCGATCATGTGCTCCTGCACGGACCTCCAGGTCTGGGAAAGACGACCTTGTCCTATATACTTGCCAATGAACTGGATGCGCGCATTCAGGTGACCTCGGGACCAGTTTTGGACAAACCAGGCGATCTGGCCGGACTGCTGACCAACCTGAACGAGCGGGACATCCTCTTTGTTGACGAGATCCACCGGCTGAGTCCGGTCATTGAAGAATATCTGTATTCGGCCATGGAAGATTTCCGCATCGACATCATGATCGAAGCGGGTCCGAATGCCCGCAGTGTGCAGATCAAGTTGAATCCGTTCACCTTGGTGGGAGCGACCACCCGCTCTGGATTGCTGACTGCCCCCTTGCGCGCTCGTTTTGGCATCAATTCGCGGCTGGAATACTATTCGGTGGAATTGCTGAAGGACATCGTGCACCGCTCCGCAGAGATCCTGCAAGTGCCCATTGAGGAAGAAGCAGCCATCGAGATCGCCCGGCGTTCGCGGGGCACCCCCAGGATCGCCAATGGCCTTTTGCGCCGCATGCGCGACTTCGCTCAGGTGAAGGGCGAAGGCCTGATCACCCCGGAGATCGCACGCTATGGTCTGGATGCGCTGCAAGTGGATTCTTCAGGCCTGGACGATATGGACCACCGCATCCTGCGAACGATCATCGAGAAATTCCGGGGAGGGCCAGTAGGCATAACGACCATCGCAACTGCGGTGGGCGAACAGGCCGAAACAGTGGAGGAAGTCTATGAGCCCTATCTGATCCAGGAAGGTTTTCTTCAGCGCACCCCAAGAGGACGCATGGCCACCGACAGGGCGTATAAGCACCTTGGCCTCAATGTGGCCCGGCCCGATTCCGATCTGTTCAACCCTCCGGCATGACGCCCGAAAAGCGTTCGGTCTGGATAAAGGAACAGGCCAGGGCATTGGGTTTTCTGGACTGCCGCATTGCCAAAGCAGATTTCCTTGAGGAGGAGGCGCCGCTGTTCGAAAAGTGGCTCAACAAAGGATTTCAAGGACAGATGGCCTGGTTGGAGGATCACTTCGACCTGCGCATGGATCCAAGAAAACTGGTACCCGGTGCCCGATCGGTGATCAGTCTGATATACAATTACTTCCCTGAAGAGCAGTCGCTGCAGGAGTCGGCGCCCAAGATCGCGCGCTACGCTTTGGGCCGTGATTACCACAAGGTGCTTCGCAAGAAAATGAAACAGCTCATGCGCTCGGCACATGAACAATGGGGTGAAGTGGGCGGACGAGCCTTTGTGGATTCAGGGCCTGTACACGAACGCGCTTGGGCCAGGCGATCTGGTCTGGGTTGGATCGGAAAGAACAGCCTTCTGCTCAACAAGCAGCACGGTTCCTATTTCTTCCTCTGCGAACTGATCCTCGATGTGGAGATCGCGGCAGATGATCCCGTTACCGATCACTGCGGAAGTTGTACGCGCTGCATCGATGCCTGCCCAACAGATGCCATAGTGGCCGATCAGGTGATCGACAGCCAAAAGTGCATTTCCTATCTGACGATCGAACTCAAAGAGGCCATCCCCGAGGAGTTCAGCTCGCAATTGAACGGCTGGGCTTTTGGTTGTGACATCTGCCAGGAAGTTTGTCCCTGGAACCGATTCAGCAGCCCGCATACAGAACCCGATTTTCATCCGAGACCGGAGATCGGTTCGCTGGATCAAAAGCAGTGGCTCGAGATCACCGAGGACCTTTTCGGGTCGTATTTTGGCAACACGCCACTCAAGCGGGCAGGATTTGACCGTTTCAAGGCGAACATCCAACGGGCGGTGGGCTCTGAAAAAATTCAAAAGGACAAATGATGATGGGTCTTCCCGATACGCTTGCCGCGCGAAATACGATAGCCATGCGCTGGGCTGCTATCTTCCTCTCCTGCTCTCTGCCATTTATGGTCAGCGCGCAATCCCTCCGCGATATCACATTCGGCACGGATTCCACCTTGGATGTCCTGACCTGGAACATCGAGCGTTTCCCGAAGAACGGTACCGCCACGATCGACTCCGTGGCCCGGGTCATAGAAGCGCTGGATGCGGATCTGATCGGCATTCAGGAAGTGCGCGATACAGCCATCTGTCGGCAGATGGTTCGCTCCATACCCGGCTACAAGGTGCATATGGACATTGGATGGTCGGGTGGTCTGGCCTGGGTGTACAAGACCAGTACGGTCCAGATCCAATCCGTCTACAACATCTTGAATACATCGCCCTACCGGAATGCCCTCCCAAGATCGCCCCTGGTCGTCGAATTCCAGTTTGCCGGTGCAGATTGGGTGGCCATCAACAACCACTACAAATGCTGCGGCGACGGGCAACTCGATCCCAATGATCCGGGCGACGAGGAAAACCGGAGGATGGAAGCCAACAATCTGCTCAAACAATACCTGCTGCTGAATCATTCCAGTGACCGTCTCATTGTACTTGGCGATCTGAACGATAACCTGATGGATCCCTTCCAGCACAACGTGTTCCGCATGTTCATTGCCGATTCCTCGCGCTACCGATTTGCCGATCATGCCTTGGCGCAGGGTCCCAATTATCACTGGTCGTACCCGACCTGGCCTTCTCATCTGGACCACATCCTCATCAGCGATGAGCTATTCTCCTTTTTTTCGGATCCATCCGCCAGCGCTCTGACCGTCCGTGTCGATGATTTTTTGCCCAATGGCTGGGCCGACTACGATCAATTCCTTTCGGACCATCGTCCTGTCGGTCTGAAGATCCCATTCAGCCCGTCCATCGGTTCAGAAGAACAGGAAAAGGAGGTGAATTGGCTCGTGCCCAATCCCACATCCAAGGATGTTGAGATCGATCTGTCCGAACTGTCCAATACAGAGAGCGTGGAGATCCGTGTATATGATGCCAGTGGAAAGTGTGTCCTGGAGGAGCGCTGTCCCTTCACTGATCGCCTGCGCATCGAGTTGCCTGAGGCGCGGGGGATGTACACTGTCGATCTTGTTTCAGGCGGTCAGCGGCGAACGGCCCGCGTGCTCAAGGAGTGACCGCCTCGCTTTTCACGAATTCCACGCCATAGAGGAATGGCCATTTGCTGCCTAGTTCCTCAAACCGGTATTCGCCCGGATGGGTCTCCTTGAGTGCGGGAAAGACATCGTAAGGCGTGTAATCGTATTCTTTGAAGGTTCGCAGTTCCATCTGCTGCTCCAGAAGCGCTTCCATTACCTCGGAGATGGGATGATTCCATGACACATATTCGAGTTCAACATCATCGCCTCCGTCCGTATAGCTGCCAAGGTCCTTGAAGAGCATGGGTCCTTCGTTGAAATAGGAATAGGTGATGCCAGTGAAATCATCGTCGTACATCCAGCAGAGCGGATGGAATTCCACCATCACGAACTTTCCACCGGGGCGAAGGAATCGCTCCACGATCTTGCCCCATCTTTTCAGATCGGGCAGCCAGGTGATCGATCCATAGGAGCAAAAGACCAGATCGAAGGTCTCGTCGATGTGCTTCTCCAGATCGTACACATTGCTCGATACAAGGCGAATGTCCAATCCGGCTTTTTCCGCCAGATCCTTACCTGCCTGAATGGCCTCAGACGAGAGGTCCACTCCGGTCACTTCGGCGCCCAAACGAACCATGGACAAGCTGTCCTGAGCAAAATGGCATTGAAGGTGCAAAACCTTCTTCCCCTTCAGCTCGCCGAGCAATCCCAATTCGGGCGGATTCAAACTGCTCTTTCCTTTCAGAAATCCATCGATGTCGTAGAATGCCGATCCGAGATGGATGCGCGTGCGCTCATCCCAACTCTGCTCGTTGATCCGGTAGGCCTCCTTTTCTGCGTTGGTATTCAATGGGGACATGATCTCTGTGAGGTGTATTCGGCGGTCAAAGTTCAGAGAGGTCCACCTCAGTGACTTGAAGCACTTCCTCCGTGGCGGTGTTCGTTACAAAGGCCACCAAATGACAATTCGTGCGGACATAACCCGTATCCAGGGTCATGCTGAAGTCGGTCGTGTATACATCGCCTGCAAGCGTATTTCCAGTCTGCAGACTCTGCCCGAACGCACTGTTCAGTGAAGTCCGGAACACATGGTTGTGTTCGTAGCTAGGGTTCGCTGAATTATCGGGCATCTTCTGCGGAGCGATGATCTTGCTTTCGGTCAGCCACAAGCTGATGTTCAGCGGGTCGGACCGATCCGAAAAGAAACGAGTGCGCGCTTGTCCACATATCTGACGGCTCTGGCCGTCGTAGGCCAGCTCGAGATCGATGGCACAGGGAGCAGCCTCCGAGGCAAGTGTGGCCACTTCACTCGCCCATCCGGTGAAGATCTTCAGGTGGGAGGCTTGCGCATTGAAATCGGTCCGGCTCACCATCCCCGCCGGCAGAAAGGTCACTTTGAAGTATTCTTCCAGATCGTCTCCTTCCGGGGTACGGAAATCTGTCGGGTAAGTGGGCGGATCCGGGTCGATGAAATTGGCCGGGCCTGCGTGCATGGCCACAGCTACAATGGCACCTGCCTGATTCTGTTCGATGGCCTTGATGGCATCCGAGGCTTTTGGGCAGTTGTTGCATCGATGACCGGTGAAGTCTTCGATCAGTACCTTGCGGAAGGTGGAGTCGCCCTTGAATTGCATTTTGGGCAGTTCACAGGGGTCCACCGGGCCGATACTGGCCTGTATTGGATCGTCGATATAGTCGCAGCTGAATACAGCGAGCAGCAAACAGAAGGAGATCGTGCGGTAGCTCATGCTCAGAAGTTGCTCGTTACGGATAGGCCAATGGATGTGGAGGCAGGCACCACACGACAGATACCGCCCACGCAGAATATGCCTCTTTGCTGACGACCAAAGGTCAACTGAAAACGCGTGGTTCCCTGGATGTACCCAGCTGAAACCAATGGATAGTGAAGCCGCTGGTCTGCATCGGGATGGCCATAGTTGTAGATGTTCTGGGCAGCGAAGAACCAGTTCGGGGAGATGCTGTATTCCAGAAGCATCATCGCCATATCGCCCCGGTCCTGCCGCGTGTGCAAACTCTGAAGTTCAAAACGCAGACTGTGCTTGGGTTTGATCTTCCAAAGTCCCTCGAAGACCCCAACATGGACAAAGGCATAATCCGCTTTTGACTCGTCCAGGTCCAGCACCTCATCGGTGATCCCCCCAGAGTTGGTGGCCGAGCCAAGAACGCCCTGGTTGTAGACAAAATTGAAATAGGAGAGCGTGTACTTGAAATTCTTGCTCGCCGACCGGCTGTAGGCCACATTCACATCCCGGAAGTAGAGGTGCGGTCCGAAGCGGAAATAATTCGTTGTGTAGCCATCGGTTCCCGCCACCCGGAATTCCTGCGTACTGTCGCTGGTGGCCACAGGGTCTTTGGACAGGGAGTAGGCGTCCGAATAATTCAGCGCGAGTTTGCCGCCTCTTTTTCCACCGAGGAAAGAACCACGCGCGAGTTTGAAGGTCACTTCAAATTGGAGGCCGGTCTCTCCGTTGATCTGCGTGGCGTACGGATAAAGTGCCGGCAAGGCATAAGTATGGATCTTGGTGGTTGGTGGCAGGAAATTCATGAACAACTCGAACTGCCCCGCATTGCGTTCGGAGCGGTAGGACATATTGTCGATGAGCTTGTAGGCCCCCACAAATCCAAATCCCTTTCGGGCGAATGTGGTGGTGAGCATCAGTCCGTTGCCCGGCTTGTAGATATAGCCATTGTCGGCCGATGGATCATTGATCTTGTGCACGTATTCGCCCTGAAGCCCAAAACCTTTGAACCCATAATTCAGGCGCATTCCGTAAGATCCAACATTCTCAGGCAGATTGAACTGCGGATCCTTATCCGCTTCGTACTTGCTGACAAAACTGCTTCCGAATGTCCAGCGGTGCGGGCTGTCCTCCAAAGCGTTCAAGAGTTCGTTGAGGTTGAATTCTCCATCGATCCCGCGAACGATGCCTTCTCCTTTTTCAAAATAAACGCGCTGTTTCCCTAAGATCCCCTTCAGCCGGACGCCGTCCACTGGCTCGTAGATCAGGCGAACACCGTCCATGGCGTTGTCCAGACCAAGCAGGCGCTCCTCATAAGTGCGGTAGATCATACCGCTTCCAAATTGCTCGTAGAAGTTCCCTACGGTCACATCCAGTCGGTCTTTCTTGAATTGCAGGAAGCGATAGGTGATGCCCTCTCCGACAAAACCAGGCGGATAGCCCAGGATCGGATTCTGGTAATTCTCGTATCTCAGTCCTGCTGTGATGTTCCCGCGTGTGTAGATCAGGTTGGCGAATCCCTGTCCGAGGAATTGTTCTTCGGGGTAGTCCTCTCCACTCGGGTCGAGCCCCTCATCCCGGAAGTAGCTGTACCCATCGAACTGAAAGTTTCCGTGCAGTTCTCCGCTGTTGCTGGCGTTCTGCGCAATGGCCTGTGTGGCGATCGATAATAGGGAGAAGGTCAGGAGCCTTCGCATCATGGGGCTGCGGTTTTTCAAGGGCGATGCAAGGTAATCAAGAGGCAAGTAAAAGCCGGCGATGCGCTGGCCCACAAAAAAACCCGCCTCGGTGGCGGGTCGTGTAAGTGTGGTTGAGTCGGTCAGTGAGGAGAGCCCGAGAGGGGTTCTCCCGCGGCAACTTTTTTGATCAGTTCGTACAATTCGTCTTCATCACCTGCGGTATATCCATTGTGCTGCCAGACGATCTCTCCCTTTCCGTTCACAAGGAAAGTATGCGGGATGGTGTTGACATTCAGGAGCCTTTTGAAATCCTGATTCTCGTCGATGTACACTTCGTATTCCCAGCCTGCTCCATTGACAAAGGGACCTACTTTGGTCGCATTCCGTGAATCATCGATGGAGATGGCGATGAGCTTGACTCCGGTCTCGTCCTGCCAGTCGATGTACATATCAGAGATGGCATTCAGCTCGCGGATGCAGGGTTTGCACCAAGTGGCCCACATGGAGATGACCATGGGCTTTCCATTATTGGAAAGGTCAGCGGTCTGCATCTTCTTTCCATCCAGGCCTTTGACCTGAGCGTCGGGTATGCGTGCGAAGGCAGCATCCTGTGCCTGGGCGCAATGGAAAAGGGCAAATGAGAGGAGAAGGAGGAGGTTCTTTTTCATGGTTTGGGAATAAAAAAGGAGGAAGACATTCATTCTTCCTCCTTGGTTTTCAAATACCGAGCCGAAATCTTATCGGACAACAGTGAACTTCCGGATGCTGTGCAAACGATTCGAGCGGATGTCCAAGCTGTACAGTCCGTTGGCCAGATCATTCAGGCCGATCTCAAACAGATTGCTGCCCTCGGAGGCAGTGAATTCGTAGGAACCCACAACAGCGCCCAACTGATCGATCAGCTGCACCTCAAAGACATCGCCCTGAGATCCGTTCAGCTGCACGTTCAGACGGTCCTGTGCAGGAACAGGATAGATGCTCAGATCAGCGATCTCCAATTCCTCTTCACCGATCGTTGTATTGCTAACGAAGATGTTGTCGATGTAGAGCGCATTCCGTCCACCGGAGGTGCCGTGGAAGCGGAAGATCGCATCAGCAGCAGTGGCATAGGCGCTCAGGTCGATGACCTGACGATTCCACTCGTTCGCCCGTGGGTACAAGCGCACATTGGATGCTGTAGCCGATGTCGTGGCGAGTTGAGATCCAGAACGCATCCATAGACTGGTCCATGTCGCTCCGCAATCTGTACTGATCTGAACGTCGAGCTGATCTGTAGCGGAAGAACTTCCTCGCTCTGCGTAGGCATGGTCAAAACTCAATAGAGGTGTGCCGGCTACGCTGGTCAGATCCACTTTTTCCATAACAAAATTGGGTGTGGATCCAGGCTGAATGGTAGCGAAGTCAAATCGGAAACTCTTATTGGATGCCTGGTAAGCACCGAGTGGCCAGGTCACCGAACTGCTGATGCCCTGATCGACGACAAATACACGTCCGGAGTTGTCTTCCACAATGAATTCAGAGGGAAGGTCGCCCAATGAGATGGTTTCAAAACCTTTCTCATAAGGTGTGGACTGTGGGTTGGGTGCAATGACGTTGTAGGTGCCCAACACAGTGTTGTTCATGGTGTAGTAATCCACCTGACCGTTCACATTGCTGATGGTGGCCTCTAATGCATTGGAGCCTCCGCTCAAAGTGATGGCAGGGAAGCTCACTGTAGCCGTTGCTCCCTGTCCAAGTGCGCCAGACCAGCTCTGGGTCACTGGAGCGCCTCCGTTCAATGTATAGGATACGTCTGCACTGTTGATCATTCCTGCACTGGCATTCGTGATGCTCACAGCAGGAGTGAAGCTCGCATCGCAGATATCCGAGCCGGCGACACTTACATTACCGGCAGATGCATCGGCAAATCCTGCGGGAACGGGTTGCTTGGCCGAATGAGCAGCATTGTGTACCATCTTGTCTCCGTCCGACTGTACGAACGCAACAAAAGCGATCTCGCCGTAATGGTAGATGTAGGATGGAATCTGCACAGTGAATTGATTCGTCCACTGCTGACCTGCGCTCAGGCTTGCTGGCAAGGCCGTACCCGTGGCATTCGGGATCATCTTACGCATCACTCCGTAGAAGTCCAGTTCTCCATTCGAACCGGGAGGAGTTGGGAAATTGATCTCAGATTCCACCAAAGCCAAACGCAAGTACAGGTTGCCATTGGGTGTGAAGGTGGACGAACCCGAGTTGGTCACACTGACGTCGACAGTTGCTGAAGAAAGATCGGAGGCGAACGTATGGGTCACAGTCACCGCGATCGGTGTGGACATATTATAGGCTGCATCCACATCGGTCTGGCTGAAACAGGCCGGTGCCCCAGCATATGCATTGCAGTCGTTGGTCACTGAAGTTCCATTGATCTTGGCATGTGGAACGCCATTCACTCCGTAGTAGCTTCTGCGTGAAGAAACTTCACCCGGATTGTGCGCATTCATAGGATCCACACCAGGGAAAGAAGTCTGATACTTGATGTCGATGATCTTCGTTGGATTCTGTTGCAACAAAGTGTTGAACGCAGGATTCTGAGAGGCGCAAGGGCCGCAGGAAGCCTGTGTGAATTCCTCGGCCAGGACCAGCCGTGTGGCTTGGGCATACATGGCCTGCCAGGAAGTCGTGGCGAAAGCAAGGGCGAGTGCCCAGAGGGTAGTTTTTCTCATGTGATGATTTTTTTTGGATTAAGCCAAGGCTAATTTACCGATTGAGCCTCAATTAAAGACGGGCAAAAAAAAGGAGGCGTGTGCCTCCTTTCAATTCTATTCAAAATGAATGGGATCAGTGCAGTACAGAGATCTTCTTCAAGCTTCTTCTGTCTCCTTGTTGGATCTCGAGGGTGTACATCCCCTCGGCCAAAGTGCCAAGTTGCAGGCGGAGCTGAGCGGGTCCTTGCTGGACGATCTCTGTCTGCTCGAGGACCACTGCGCCCAATGGGTTGACCAGTTGAAGCTTTACTTCTTCTGATCCGTTCGCATCAAAAGAAATGGTGAGTTCATCTCTTGTGGGGACGGGATAAAGCTTCAATTCTGCCAACTCGAGTTCTTCGGTTGAGACGGGCATGGAACCCACATGGATGTTGTCCAAATAGAGGGAATTGCCGTAATCACTCGTTGCCTTGAATCGAAAAACAGCGTCTGAAGAACTGGCATAGGCTGAAAGGTCGATCGTTGAGAGTGTCCATTCATTGGATCTTGGGTAAAAACGAGAGGTCGATGGCGAACGTGTGGAAAGAGCTCCTCCCGCCTTGTTCCAAAGACTGGTCCAGGTCGCGCCACAATCGGTGGAAATGGAGACGTCCAGCATATCGTTCTCTGACTGGTACTGGCAGTAAGCGTGGTCGAAATACAGATTCGGCGTTCCTCCCGTAACTGAACTCAGATCCACTTTTTCAGTGATGATGTTCGAAACGGTACCAGCTTGTATGGACCACCAATCCACTCGTAGACTCAGGGCAGACTGCTCATAAGCACCCAGCTGCCAGCTCACTGAGGAGTTGATCTGATTGTCAACGATGAACACACGTCCACTGGGGTCCTCGACGATGAACTCCGACGGAATGTCGCCGATGCTGTTGCTTTCGAAGTCCTTGGTGTACGGTGCAGACTGAGGAGTGGGGTCGAGTACGCTGTAATTCTGCGGGGCCGTTTGGTTGTTCAGGGTGTTGTAGTCCACCTGCCCATTCACATTGTCTACGTAGAAATAAACGGAGTTCGATCCTCCAGGCAGCGTAGTGGCGGGGAATGAAACCGTGGCAGATGCGCCCTGACCCAAAGAACCCGACCAGCTCTGAGTGACGGGGTTTCCACCGTTGATGACATAGTGCACATCAGCTGAAGTAATGGTCGTGCTGCTTTGGTTGCTGATCGAAGCGGCTGGATTGAAGGTGGCGTCACAAATGTCAGAACCCGCCGTGCTGTTTCCAGTGATGCTCGCATCGGAAAAACCTGAAGGAATAGGCTGTTTGGCCGAATGCGCTGCATTGTGGATCATCTTGTCTCCGTCCGACTGCGCAAAGGCGACAAATGCGATCTCACCGTAGTTGTAGATGTAGGACGGAATCTGGACAGTGAACTGATTGGTCCATTGCTGGCCGGCGGTCATGCTGGCGGGCAAGGCCGTACCCGTGGCATTCGGAACCATCTTGCGCATCACTCCGTAGAAGTCCAGTTCTCCGTTGGATCCCGGGGCCGTAGGGAAGTTGATCTCTGACTCCACAAGGGCCAGTCGGAGGTAGAAATTTCCGTTGGGGGTGAAGGTCGTTGCACCGGAGTTCGTCAGGGTCACATTGACCGTTGCCGTGGTCAGGTCAGAAGACAGGGTATGTGTTACGGAGAGTGAGATGGGCGTAGACATATTGAAGGCCGCATCGATCTCGCTCTGATCCAGGCAGGCTGGAGCTCCAGCATACGCATTGCAGTCATTCGTCACAGAAGTTCCGTCGATCAGCGCATGGGGAACACCATTTACTCCGTAATAACTGCGGCGGCTGGCCACTTCATTTGGATTGTGCGCATTCATTGGATCGACACCGGGGAAAGATGTCTGGTACTTGATGTCAATGATCTTCGTCGGATTCTGCTGAAGCAGCGTATTGAATGCCGGATTCTGTGAGGCACATGGTCCGCAGGAAGCCTGCGTGAATTCTTCAGCCAGGACCAGTCGGGTTGCCTGTGCATGCAGAGACGACCAGCCCAGAGTGGCGATCAGGCACATGGCCGTCCAAATTGTAGTCTTTTTCATGGGGTTTTATTTTTTCGGACTCCGAATATAGATGAAATGGAGCGGTGAATCGTTAGCCGGCATCGGGCAAACCCCATATTGCCTATTTTTGTCATCGATCCGAGAGACAAAACAACAATGAGAAAAACACTACTTTTTCTGGGAACACTTTTCCTGACACTTCCTTTCGCGGGCTCTGCTCAAGGTTTGGCCATTGCCTTTGGCGATTCTTTGGTGCAAGGCCACGCCAGTAATGCCACGGACATCGCGGCCTACATCGAAGTTCGCAACGATGGGGCAGCCGATGTGGACATCAAAGTCACCCGAAGATTCGACCGTACCAATGCGCTGCTGGACAGCAACGCCATTTGCTGGGTCGTATGTTTTGGAACAGGAACCGATACTTCGAGTACGCAGATCACTTTGGCTCCCGGAGAGCGCAGTGCCCCTTCGGATTTCACTGGACATGTCTATCCTGATGGCGACGGCATGGCCTTCTCAGGAGGGATCACCTATATCTTCTACGACAAAGACGATCCCAGCGACAGTGCCGCACATACGGTGTACTACGAGGTCATTGCAGACATTAGTGCGCTCGAGGAACAGTCGGCCACTTGGTCGGTCTATCCAAATCCGGCCTCTGACCTTCTTTGGATCGAAGCCCTTGACGGCGCAGCAAAGGATACACACATTGAATTCACGGATGTCTTGGGAAGGATCCTGCATTCGGAGCGTTTCGATGCATCTTTTGGTTCCACGTCGATCTCGCTCGATGCCCTGCGCTCAGGCGTTTATTTGTACGGCATCTATGAGGGCGACCGCCTCATCGAAAAGAAGAAACTGGTGGTCAGAAAATGACCAGAAAAAAGTCTTGAATTTTCAAAGGCCCGATCGATCGGGCCTTTTTTATTGCTCCTTTCAGGGAGTGCCAATGCGGCTCATCACGAAAAACATCTCCGTTGCGATCTGTGCACAGCGTTCGTCGTAGCGCGCTTGCTCCTGATCTGTGTCATCGGCCTCTTTAGGGTCGACATACGGCAAGCTGAAACGCGCCCTGGCGCCGCTGACCACCGGACATCTCTGGTCGGCATCCGAGCAGGTCATGACCGCGACAAAGCCGCTCTGTGGGTTGGATTCGTCGCTGTATTTCTTGGAAAAGCAGATCAGCTCTTTTCGGTTGATGCCGTTGCGTACGATGTATTTGGGGTTGCTTCCTTCTGGTCGGTGGATGTCGAATCCTGCCCGTTTCAATGCAGCCACAGCGCGAGGATTGAAGGCCGTTGCCTCTGTGCCTCCAGAGTAGGTGGTGATGTTCCGGACGCTGTACCAGTCCGCGGCTGTCTGTGCCCAGACCTGGCTCAGGTGGCTCCGCCGGCTGTTGTGGGTGCAAATGAAGATGAGGTCAGAAGCACTGGGCTCTTCCTTTAGGTAATCTGAAAGTTCGATGAGTTTCGATCGGCGTTCCTCGGTGATCGATCCAAAAGAGGCTATGCGTTCCTCGATATACTCATTCAGTCGGGTGCGCTTTTCATCTGACGCTTCCTGGACGGGCGTGTCATGCATGGGGGCGATGGACATCAATGAGATCAAAAAGCCCGGAAGGCTGAGAGCGAAAACGGATGGGTACATAACTAGACATTTGAAAACAACTGCAAGGTGTTGCAAGATGCTCCATTTTGTGTGAAGCCAGTATTAAAAAAGATTCTCAGAAAGAAGCTCAAAGATTCAGCTGGAAGTCGACATCCAGTTTTTGGGCCATCAGGCGGTGCAACCGCTGACGCAGAGCCTTCAACGGAACCCTTTGGATGACTTCATCTCCGAAGGCATAGAGCAAAAGCGCCTTGGATTCGTGTTCGGGTATGCCCCTGGAACGCAGGTAGAAGAGCGCTTCCTCATCCAATTGACCCACGGTGCAGCCATGCGAACACTTGACATCATCGGCAAAGATCTCCAGCTGAGGTTTGGTGTCCACAGCTGCTTTTTCGGAGAGCAGGAGATTTTTGTTTTCCTGGAAAGCATTGGTCTTCTGTGCCTTGGGTCGGACCATCACCTTTCCGTTGAACACGCCCTTGGCGGCTCCTCCGTAAACGCCTTTATAGAATTCCCGGCTTTCGCAATGCGGCACGCGATGATCGACCAGCGTGTGCTGATCGGCAAATTCTCCACCGTCCAAAAGGCTCAGTCCGTCCAGCTGGGCCGTTGCATTGGGCTCATTGAAGAAGAAGGCCAGATCGTTCCGAACAAATCGCCCGCCCATGCTGAATGTGGCGGTGTGTGCATGCGCATCTCTGCTGAGATGGATGTTCGTATGATCGATCAGTCCCGCCTGCGGGGCGTCGTTCTGAATGCGAAACAGGGAGAGACGTGCCTGTGCCCCGAGAAATACTTCCGAGACGGCATTGGTCAGGGTTTCCTGTTCGCCCAAACAACGATGCCGTTCGATCACCTCCGCCGAGCTGCCTTCCTCCAGTACGATGAGGTTCCGCGGTTGATTGAAACTCGGTCCGGCATCGGCCGTTGTAAAATGGACGATCTCGACAGGCTTGTCCACATGCGCGTTCTTGCCGATTCGAATGAAGGCGCCTTCCTGGGCGAAAGCCGTGTTCAGGTCCATGGTGGACGACGGTTCGTCATCCGATCTTCCGAAGTATTCATCGAGTACATGTCGGTGGCGCTGCAAGGCCGCTGAAAAGGTGCAGATATCGAATCCGCGATGGGTGGTTTCGCTCAGCCAGCTGCTGTATTTCCCATTGACGAAAACGATCTTGTAGGTATCGATGTCGTTCAAAAAGAACCGCTTGATCTCGCGAAATTCCAGTGACTGTTCTCCTTCATGGAAGATCTTGTAGTCTGTTCCCAGCAGGGGTTTCAGATTGGTGTATTTCCATTCTTCGTCACGGGTGCTGGGAAAGCCCTTCATTTCGAAGCGCTCCATGGCGGCTCTTCTCTTTTGGTGCAGCGGGCTGCGCCTTTCGCCGTTCAGTTCGTTCTCGAAGACGATGAATGAAGAACTGAGCTTGTCGCGGAGTTGATCCGAGTTCATGCCTCCACCTCTTCTTTGATCCAGTCGTAGCCCTTGGCTTCGAGTTCCAGTGCGAGTTCACTTCCGCCGCTCTTCACGATGCGGCCTTTGTAGAGCACATGCACAAAATCAGGCTTGATGTACTCGAGCAGACGCTGGTAGTGCGTGATGAGCACAACGGCATTCTCTTTTGAGCGAAGGTGATTCACGCCGTTGGCGACGATGCGCAGAGCGTCGATGTCCAGTCCGGAATCGGTTTCGTCCAGAATGGCCAAACGGGGTTCCATGAGCGCCATTTGAAAGATCTCGTTCCTCTTCTTTTCCCCGCCGCTGAAGCCTTCGTTCAGAGATCGGCTGAGGAAGCTCTTGTCCATTTCCAGCAGCTCCATCTTCTCCCGCATCAGACGAAGCAGTTCCTTGGCGGACATCGGTTCTTGCCCCCTTGCTTTGCGGGTCTCGTTCAAGGCGGTTTTCAGAAAGTTGGTCACGCTCACACCGGGGATCTCCACCGGATATTGAAAGGAAAGGAAGATGCCCAAATGGGCGCGCTCCTCTGGGGAGAGTTCCAGGATGTCCTGACCGTCCAGATCGATGCTGCCCTTCTCCACATCATACTCCTCGCGTCCTGCAATGACCGAAGAGAGGGTGCTTTTGCCCGAACCATTGGGGCCCATGATGGCATGGACTTCTCCTTTTTTCACCTCCAGGTGAACGCCATTCAGGATCGGCGTTTCTTCGACGGATGCATGCAGGTCTTTAATACTCAGCATAGGGCCTTTCTATTCAAAAAATGGGTTTCATCAGCCGACCGATCCCTCGAGCGAGACGGCGAGTAATTTTTTGGCTTCGACTGCAAATTCCATGGGCAGCTGGCTCAAGACTTCCTGGGCATATCCATTGACGATCAGGGCGATCGCCTCCTCCGCGCCAATGCCTCTTTGGTTGCAGTAGAAAAGTTGGTCTTCGCCGATCTTGGAGGTGGTGGCTTCGTGTTCCACCTGCGCTGTCGGATTCTTGATCTCGATGTACGGGAAGGTGTGCGATCCGCAGGCGTCGCCCATCAGCAATGAATCGCATTGGCTGAAGTTTCGGGCATTTTGCGCTCGGGGTCCCATCCGTACAAGCCCTCGGTAACTTCCATTGCTCTTTCCGGCACAGATGCCCTTCGAGATGATGGTGCTTCGGGTGTTCCTTCCCAAGTGGATCATTTTGGTTCCCGTATCCGCTTGCTGGCGGTTGTTGGTCACAGCCACGGAGTAGAACTCGCCCACTGAATGCTCTCCTTTGAGTATGCAGGAAGGATATTTCCATGTGACGGCAGAGCCTGTTTCGACCTGTGTCCAGCTGATCTTGGCTTTTTTGTGGCAGATGCCACGTTTGGTCACGAAATTGAAGACACCTCCTTTCCCTTCTGCATCTCCGGGATACCAGTTCTGTACGGTGCTGTACTTGATCTCCGCACCTTCCAAAGCAACGAGTTCCACCACGGCGGCGTGCAGCTGATTCTCGTCCCGCATGGGGGCGGTGCATCCTTCGAGATAACTCACGTAGGATCCCTCGTCTGCTATGAGCAGGGTGCGCTCGAACTGACCGGTTCCCGCCTCGTTGATGCGGAAATAGGTGCTCAGTTCCATCGGGCAGCGCACGCCCTTGGGAATGTAGCAGAAGGAGCCGTCCGTGAATACGGCTGAATTCAGGCCAGCGTAGTAGTTGTCGGTCTTGGGAACGACCGTGCCCAGATATTTCCGTACCAGATCGGGGTGCTCTTGTATGGCCTCAGACATGGAGCAGAATATGATGCCAAGTTCGGCCAGTTTTTCCTTGAAGGTCGTTTTCACACTCACCGAATCGACCACCACATCCATGGCCACTCCGCTCAGTCGCTTCTGTTCTTCCAGGCTGATGCCCAGCTTGTCGAAGGTCTTGAGCAACTCCGGGTCCACCTCGTCGAGGCTGTTGAGTTTTTTCTTGGGCTTGGGTGCCGAATAGTAGGAGATGGCATCAAAATCTGGAGGCGGGTACTGCAGATTGGCCCAGTCGGGCTCCTGCATTTTCTTCCACTTCCGATAGCTGTCCAGTCGCCATTCCGTCATCCATTCCGGCTCGTTCTTTTTGGCAGATATGAACCGAATGATCTCTTCATTCAGACCATTGGGCGCTTTGTCCGAATCGATGTCGGTGGTGAAGCCGTAGGCGTATTCTGAACGGGTGATCTTATCGAGAAGCTCCATGACGAATGATCAGATAGCAAAACTTTCTCCGCAACCGCAGGTGCGGCTCGCGTTCGGATTGATGAACTGGAAGCCCCGGCCGTTCAGCCCGCTGGAGTATTCCAGAGTTGTTCCGACCAGGTAGAAAAAACTTTTCTTATTCACTATGAGTTTAACCCCTCCGTCTGCGAATAGTTTGTCTTCTTCGCCCTTCTGCGCATCGAAATCAAGCTTGTACGAAAGACCGGAGCAGCCGCCACTCTCAACGCCCACACGCACGAAGGTCGTTTCCGGATCCTGACCTTCGGCTTTCATCAGATGCAGGAGCTGCGTCCGTGCGGCTTCGCTTATGTGCACCATGTACGTGGCTTATTTGGAATAATTCTAAAAACAAAAGTACCACACGGAAGCCGACCTATGTTCTTCTTGTTCGCTGGAGCTATTACTCCTTGAATAGTTCCGACCTTTGCGGCTCTTTTGATGAACACAAACCCCCATTTGATATGAGTCAGGATGCTTCCTTCACATCCCTGGGTGACCTGGGAGAATTCGGTCTGATCGAGCACATTCGCTCTCAGTTCGAGCTTCAACAGGCGAGCAGTGTTTTGGGCATTGGCGACGATGCAGCCTTGCTGGATTTCAACGAAAAACAATGCTTGTTGTCCACCGATATGCTCGTGGAAGGAGTGCATTTCGATCTGAGCTATACACCGCTCACCCATCTGGGATACAAGGCAGCCGTGGTCAACATTTCAGACATCGTGGCCATGGGAGGAAGGCCCACACAGCTGCTGTTTTCGCTGGCGGTTTCCAATCGCTTCAGCAAAGAGGCAGTGGATGCGTTGATCGCTGGTTTCCGACAGGCCTGCTCGTTCTATGAAGTGGACGTGGTGGGTGGAGATACCACCTCAAGCAACCGTGGGCTGGTGCTGAGTGTGACCGCCATAGGTGAGGTGGAACAGGGCAAGCACATCACCCGCTCAGGTGCCCAGGACAACGACCTGCTGGTGGTCACAGGCGATCTGGGAGGTGCTTTTCTCGGCCTTCAGGTGCTCGAACGCGAAAAGGCGGTCTTTCTCGAAAACCCGAATGCGCAGCCGCAGTTGGATGACTATCAATATGTGGTGGGCCGTCTGCTCAAGCCCGAAGCGCGAAAAGATGCCATAGATGCTTTGTCAGATCTTGGCATCACCCCCACGGCCATGATCGATATCAGCGACGGATTGTCCTCCGAGGCCTTGCATCTGGCCAATGCTTCCAGGAAAGGCGTGCGCTTGTATGAGGACAAGCTGCCCATAGCCGATGAGACCTTCAAGGCCTGTGAAGAGTTTCGTCTGAACGCACCCACGGTGGCGCTGAATGGCGGTGAAGACTATGAATTGCTGTTCAGTATTCCACTTTCCGACCACGCCAAATTCGAGGGCCATCCCTTCTTCAGGGTCGTTGGTCACGTCACCCCGGACGAAAAGGACCGGAGTTTCATCACCAATCAGGGTCAGGAACTTCCCTTGAAGGCGCAAGGATGGAATGCCTTGTCGAACAATCCTGAAGACTGAGGTTTACCACACTATGGACAGCAAATGGAATGTGAGCATCGTTTCAGGCGCCAGCCGCAAGGGCCGGCACTCGGTGCGTGTGGCAAGGAATATCGAAAAGCAGTTGCGGGCGCGTGAAGATGTTGGCCGCATCCATTTTCTGGATGTGGAGCAGTTCAATTTTCCGAATTACATCGACGGAGCAGAGCGAAGCGAGGAACTCAATGAACGGCTCCATGCGTTCAGCAGCAGCCTGTTGGAATCCGATGCGGTCATCCTGGTCAGTCCGGAGTACAATGGCGGCATGGCGGGCAGCATGAAAAATGCCCTCGACTATTTCAGGGCCGAGTATGTGCGCCGACCGTTCGGACTGGTCTCCGTTAGCGCAGGCACCATGGGCGGTATCAATGCCATGCACCAGATGGTGGATTTTGTGAGCTATGTGGGCGGCTGGCTCTGCGGAAAGCGATTGCTCGTCAGTTCGGTCCAAAATGCCTTTGGTGCAGAAGGTCAGATCGTCGATGAACGACTGAAAAAGGACAGCGAAGATTTTCTGAATGAGCTCATGCTCATGGTCTCAGTGGTCCGATCCGAGCGCAGCCTTCAGCGCTGAAGAAAGCCGATCAGAACTTCTGTTAGTTTTTTTGGGCATTCCAGCATACCCATGTGTCCGCAGGGCAGTGTGGTCTGACGATCTGTGCCGACAGATCTGTGGATCGGTTCCAGTTCCGCCCAGGGCAGCACGGGGTCCGCGGTCCCGCTGATGAGATGGACCTTTTCGTTTTCGATCAGATCGCAGCTGGAACTCCGTGTGCGCATCGCCTGCAAAGCATGCACAACGGCTGCTGCCGGGACCTGCATCCCGATCTCCTCGGCGCGGGTCAGTTGCGCGGCCTGTTCATCGATAAAGCTCGAGGGGAAGAGACCGCGGATCACAGCTCGGACGTACAGTTCCCGGTTCCTTTGGACCAGTGACTCCGCACGCAGGCGGTTGTGCACCCGCTCCGGACTGTCTGCCGAGCAGGTGGAATGCAAAAGGATCAGTTTGCCAATGCGCTCGGGAAAGCGCCTTAAGAGGTTGAGTCCGATGTATCCGCCCATGCTGTGGCCCAGCAGATCGATGCGGTCGATGTGCTCAGTATCGAGCAAATGGATCAGGCAGTCGGCATAGGCGTCGATGGATGCATCGCCTGGAAGTGCTGTTGTGGCTCCGTGTCCCGGTAGGTCGGGTAAGAGCAATTTGAAATGCGGCTCGAGATGGGGCAGCAGCTCACTCCAAACAGCACTCGAGCCCAGGAATCCATGGCAGAGCATCAGGCGCTCGCTGCCATATCCTTTCCAATGATGGGCGATCGGAAGGCTCATTCTGCGTACTTCAACCGCTCTACAGCCTGCTTAAGCCGACATTATTTTCTCGATCTCCGATACCTCCTTGGGGATGCCGGAGGTCAGGTTTTCGTATCCGTCCTCAGTGATCAGGATGTTGTCCTCGATGCGCACCCCGATGCTTTCTTCCGGAATATAGATGCCGGGTTCCACCGTGAAATAATTGCCGACTTCCATCTGTCGGGTCCAGGGTCCTACATCGTGTACGTCCAGACCGAGATAATGAGAGGTGCCGTGCATGAAATACTTCTTGTAAGCCGGCCAGTCGGGGTCCTGATGGTCCACATCTTTCTGGCTGATCAGCCCGAGCGAGAGAAGCTCTTTTTCCATCAGATCGCCCACGTCGCGGTGGTAGGCATGCAGCTGGTTGCCCGGTCGGAGCATTTCGATGCAGGCCTTCTGCACCCGAAGAACGGCCTCGTAGATCTCTTTTTGCCGGTCGGTGAAGCGTCCGTTGGCAGGGAAACACCGGGTCACATCACTGGCATAATTCCCATACCAGCATCCGACATCGAGCAGGACCAGATCCCCATCCTTGAGTTCTGCATCATTTTCGATGTAGTGCAGAACACAGGCGTTGTAGCCGCTGGCGATGATCGGAGTGTAGGAGAAACCAGGGCTGCCGTTGCGGGTGTATTCATGGACGAATTCCGCCTCGATCTCGTATTCCATCATGCCGGGCTTCATGGCTTTCAATACGCGGAGGAAGGCATCGGTATTGATCTGGGCCGATCGTCTGATCAGCTTCATTTCGCCCTCCTGTTTGACGCTGCGCAGCTGATGCATGATCGGCGCACTCCGTCTGTATTCGTGCAGCGGATAGGTCTTTTGGATCTCTTCGGCCAATCGGTCTTCCTGAGTGGAGATGGCCACCGAGGCCCGGAGGTGTTCATTTCGGTTGAGGTATACCTTATTGGCCTGGCTCATCAGATTCTTCAGCAGGGCATCGCGCTGATCGTTCCACAGCACCGTTGTGATCCCGCTTCGCTCTGTGGCCTGTTCCTTACTCAGTTTGGCTCCTTCCCAAATGGCGATCTGTTCATTGGTCTCGCGCACAAAGAGGATCTCCCGGTGCTTTTCTTCGAAGGCATCGGGGAAAAGGACAAGCAGGGTTTCCTCCTGATCGATACCGGTCAGATAGAGCAGATCTCTGTTCTGAACGAAGGGCATGGTGCCGTCTGCATTGGTCGGGAGGATGTCGTTGGAGGTGAACAGGGCCAGTGCTCCGGATTCCATGGAATCGCAGAAGCGTTTCCGGTTTTCCATGTACAAGTCTGCGGGGGCGGGTTCGTAGCGCATTAAGAATCTTTCTAAATAGTTTGCGAAGTGGGAAGAATGCCGTCCCGACTTTAACTTTGTATCCAAAGATAGAGTCCTCTTTTGCTTAGCAAAATCACGCACAGACCATGGCTGTAAATTCTGGAGTATTCAACGCTTCCATCATCAGAAAGGTGTGGATGTCCCTGACGGGCCTGTTCCTCTGCAGCTTCCTGCTGGTTCATCTACTGGGCAACCTCACCCTTTTGGGACCACCAGAAGAGGCCCAACTGAAATTCAATGCCTACGCGCACTTCATGACCACCTTCCCGGTGATCAAGATCGTTTCCTATCTGCTCTATTTCAGCATCCTTTTCCACGCGGTCTGGGGCATCATGCTGGAGATACAGAACCGGAAAGCGCGGCCCGTCAAGTATGCATACAACAAGGCCTCGGCCAATTCGATCTGGGCGTCCCGCAATATGGGCCTTTTGGGAACCATTCTTCTGGTCTTCATTGCCACGCACATGTACAACTTTTGGTATGTGATGCACTGGGAGCTCGAGGTGGATCAGGCAACCGGCTACAAGGACCTCTACTCGGTGGTGGTCTCCTTTTTTAGAGCGCCTGTCACCGGTGTTGTGGGCACGGTCTTCTATGTCTTCGCCATGGCCGCTATGGCTTTTCATCTCTACCACGGTTTTCAAAGTGCCTTTCAAACCCTTGGGATCAATCACCCACAGTACACGCCACTGATCAAAAAAGTGGGCGCAGGATTCAGCATCCTCGTACCGCTGGCCTTTGCCATCATTCCAGTGTACCTGATGCTCACCTAATTCAGAAGAGAATTATGAAACTAGACGCCAAGATCCCAGAAGGACCGATCGACAAGAAGTGGACGCAACACAAAGCGGATATCCGCCTGGTGAACCCAGCCAACAAACGACATATCGATGTGATCGTCGTAGGAACGGGCCTCGCCGGTGCATCCGCCGCCGCCTCGCTCGGTGAAATGGGCTACAATGTGAAAGCCTTCTGCTTTCAGGACTCGCCCAGAAGAGCGCATTCGATCGCGGCTCAGGGCGGCATCAATGCCGCAAAGAATTATCAGAACGACGGAGACTCCACCTACCGGCTGTTCTACGATACGGTCAAAGGCGGTGACTACCGTTCCAGGGAAGCCAATGTGTACCGCCTGGCGGAGGTCTCGACCAGCATCATCGACCAGTGTGTGGCCCAGGGCGTTCCCTTTGCCCGCGATTATGGAGGTCTGCTCGACAACCGTTCTTTCGGTGGTGTTCAGGTGAGCCGCACCTTCTACGCAAAAGGACAGACCGGTCAGCAGCTGCTGCTCGGTGCATACTCTGCACTGGAGCGGCAGGTCGCCAAGGGCAAGGTGAAGATGTATGCGCGGCACGAGATGATGGACCTCGTGGTGGTCGACGGAAAGGCGAGAGGGATCATCGCCCGCAACCTGATCACAGGAGAATTGGAACGCCACAGTGCCCACGCCGTGCTTTTGTGCACCGGTGGTTATGGGAATGTCTTTTTCCTGTCCACCAACGCCATGGGATCCAATGTGTCTGCTGCATGGAAGGCCCACAAGAAGGGCGCTGCCATGGCCAATCCGTGCTTTACTCAGATCCACCCCACCTGCATCCCCGTCAATGGGGAATTGCAGTCCAAGCTCACGCTGATGTCGGAGTCCTTGCGAAATGACGGCAGGATCTGGGTTCCCGCCCACAAAGAAGATGCAGAGGCCGTTCGCAAGGGCAGCCTGAAGCCTGTGGACATTCCCGAAGACCGCAGAGATTATTATCTGGAACGTCGGTACCCGGCCTTCGGAAACCTGGTTCCACGCGATGTGGCTTCCCGGGCGGCCAAGGAGCGCTGCGATGCCGGACTGGGTGTGAACAGTACGGGCGAAGCGGTCTTTCTCGACTTTTCCGATGCCATCCGCAGATACGGCCGTACAGAGGCCAATGTGCAGGGCATCAACGATCCGAGCGAGGAACAGATCCTCAAATTGGGCCGTGAGATCGTCGCAGCCAAATACGGCAACCTCTTCCAGATGTACGAGAAGATCACCGACGACAATCCCTATCAGACGCCGATGAAGATCTACCCTGCGGTGCATTACACCATGGGCGGTCTGTGGGTGGACTACAACCTGATGACTTCCATCCCGGGCTGCTATGCCCTGGGAGAGGCGAATTTCTCCGACCACGGAGCCAATCGACTCGGTGCTTCCGCTCTGATGCAGGGTCTGGCAGACGGATACTTTGTGGCACCCTATACGGTGGGCGATTACCTGGCCGACGACATCCGTACAGGCGCCATTTCCACCGATCTGCCCGAATTCGAGAAGGCGGAGCAGGAGATCAAGTCGCGCATTGAGCAATTGATAGCGAACGAGGGAGCACAGACAGTGGATTCCTTTCACAAACGCCTGGGCAAGATCATGTGGAACGAGTGCGGCATGGAGCGCAGCAAGGAAGGTTTGGAGCAGGCCATCAAGGACATTCAGGCACTGCGTGCCGAATTCTGGAAAGATGTACGCATCCCAGGTTCCGCATCGAGCATGAATCCCGAGCTGGAAAAGGCACTACGCGTGGCCGATCTGCTGGAGCTGGGCGAATTGATGTGTTTGGATGCGCTGGACCGGAATGAGAGCTGCGGCGGTCATTTCCGAGTGGAATACCAGACAGAGGAAGGAGAGGCGCTCCGGGACGATGCAAACTTCACCTATGTTTCAGCCTGGGAATATACCGGCGACCCGAGCAAGGCCAAATTGAACAAGGAAGACCTGGTCTACGACCACATAGAAGTCAAAACAAGAAGCTACAAATAGCGGTTAATCTTTAAAACGCAAGGAGGATGGATCTCACACTCAAAGTATGGCGTCAGGCCGGACCGCAGGACAAGGGGCAGATGGTCACCTATCCGGTGTCGGGCATTGAAGACGATATGTCGTTCCTGGAAATGATGGACGTGCTCAACGAGCAGTTGGTGAGTAAGGGAGAAGAGCCCGTGGTCTTCGATCATGACTGCCGGGAGGGCATCTGCGGTTCCTGTTCGCTCTACATCAACGGAGAGGCGCACGGACCGGGACGCGAGATCACAACCTGTCAGTTGCACATGCGCAGTTTCAAGGACGGTGATACCATTTACATCGAGCCATGGAGGGCCAAGGCTTTCCCCGTGATCAAGGACCTGATGGTAGACCGCAGCGCATTCGACCGGGTCATCGCCTCCGGTGGCTACGTCAGTGTGAATACATCGGGAAATACGCTGGATGCCAACGCCATTCCCATTCCAAAAGAAGACGCCGATAAGGCCTTTGACGCGGCTACCTGCATTGGATGCGGGGCCTGTGTGGCCAGCTGCAAGAACAGTTCGGCCATGCTCTTTGTGTCGGCCAAGGTATCGCAGTTCGCCCTTTTGCCTCAGGGTAAGGTAGAAGCCAAGGAACGCGTACTGGACATGGTTCAGCAGATGGACGAGGAAGGTTTTGGCAATTGCACCAACACCGGAGCCTGTGAGGTGGAATGCCCCAAAGGCATCTCGCTGGAGAACATCGCACGGATGAACCGAGAGTACCTGAGCTCAGCGGTGTCCTCAGAAAAGTGATCGCTACCCATTTGGCGAGCCACTTCCTGCGAACGCAGGGGAATGGCTCATTCATTCCGGTATTTCCCATGAAAAGACTCCTGCTCCTTCTTTCCTGCACCTTCCTCTTCGGCGGCCTGTATGCCCAGGAGAGCGCATTTGGCAACTGGCTGATCTACTTTGGAAACAAGCAGATCGATACGCGCTGGAACATCCACAATGAAGTGCAATACCGTACCTACGACTGGGGAGGCGACCTCGAACAGTTGATGCTCCGAACAGGACTGGGCTACAACCTCACCGAAAAGAACAACAACCTCCTGCTGGGCTACGGCTATATTCTCAGCGAGAACTATTCGGATCGCTCAGAGGATAAGATAAGCGTCAACGAACACCGGATCTTCCAGCAATTCATCACACGGCACGCGATCGGCTCCATATCTGTTCAGCACCGCTACAGATTTGAGCAACGCTTCATTGAAGACGACCACCGCATGCGTTTGCGCTATTTCTTGGCGATCAATGTGCCTTTGAGCAAGCGCGGATTGGTCAAGGGGAGCTGGTACGGCTCGGCCTACAACGAGATCTTCGTGAATACGGACAGAGCACTTTTTGACCGCAACCGGGTATATGCCGGTTTGGGATACCGCATTGCTGATGGCTTGCGGATGGAACTGGGTTATATGAATCAGATCTTCAGTTCGGGCTCAAGGGACCAGCTGAACATCGTGACTTTCTT
>JAYOTP010000016.1:28290-50626 GCA_038150465.1 Flavobacteriia bacterium
AAACCCCTCACAAGGAGGGGTTTACAGATTCTGAAGTGGTGCCACCAGGAATCGAACCGGGGACACAAGGATTTTCAGTCCTTTGCTCTACCAACTGAGCTATGGCACCTAGAATTCAGGGGCGCAAATATAATTGTCCTTTGTTAATTGCGAAATGATGGATCGACCGATGCAAGCGATCGTAGATATTGGAAATACAAGGGTCAAGGCAGCTCTTTTTGAGGGGCGTACGATGAAGGCCATCGTTGAGGTGAGCAGTCTGGACGATCCGGATCTGTTGGCCTTCCTACAAAATGCAACCATTCAAAGGGGCATGTATGCGGCCACAGGAAAGATCTCCGAGCCGTGGCGCTCTTTCATCGATGTCTTGCCTTATGCCTTTCATTCCTTCGAAACAGGAATGCGTTTGCCCTTTGAAAACGAATACCGATCGCCCGAAACACTTGGCGCGGATCGCTTGGCCAATGTGGCCGCAGCCCAGGTCTTTTTCCCAAAGACCAACTGTTTGGTCATCGATGCGGGAAGCTGTGTCACCTACGATCTGTTGGAAGAAGGCATTCGCTACAAAGGCGGGCTTATCAGTCCGGGACTGAAAATGCGTCAGCGGTCCATGCATTCGTTCACCGAGCGACTGCCCCTGGTGGAGGGAATAGCCGATGACATCATTGGACGCAGTACAGAAGAGGCCTTGCAATCGGGTGCATTCTTTGGTCTGTTGCATGAAGTACAGGGCCTGATCGGCACATTCAGTGAGCGCTACAGCGATCTGCAGATCCTTCTGACCGGTGGGGACGCCCCATCTTTGGAGAAGCACCTTGAAAATAGCATCTTTGCCCGCCCGCAGTTGGCCCTCGTCGGATTGAATGAATTGTGCAACCATCACTTTTTCTCCCTTTGAATCTTAAGAAGATCTGTTGGCTGCTTGTGCTGCCCATTGGATTGTTTGGGCAGTCCAATTCGGTTTCGCCCTATTCGCGTTTTGCATTGGGCGATGCGGTGACCTCGGTCTTCATGCAAGGCTTGACCACTGGCCATTTGAGTTCGGCCCTGCGCGATCCCTTCAATTTGAATCTGAACAATCCAGCGGCTTCCAATGCCTTGCGCCTGACCACACTGGAAATGGCTGGCAAGCTGGTCGTCGTGGATCAGCGTACTCAGGATCTGGGTCCGGTGGAGCAGACCTATGCCTCCTTCAACTACTTTGCACTTGGCATCCCGATATCCAAGCGCTACGGCATTTCCATCGGAGCACTTCCTTTTACAGCCGTGGGCTATCAGCTCTCCGAATCTGAACAGATCGATGGGATCGGACAGGTGACCCGGCAGTATCAGGGCACGGGCGGACTGAACAAACTCTACCTCAATCAATCCTTTGAATGTTTCGATGGCTTTCATCTGGGTCTTCAGGCGGTCTATTATTTCGGAAACCTCGAGTACTTCCAGGATATCCGTTATGACGATGCCTCTTTTTTCAGTTCGCGCTACGAGACCGATTATCTGGTCAGCGACATGAACTGGAAGTTAGGCCTGCAGTATGCACGCGATCTGGACGATGGAAATAAGGAATTCGTGCTTGGCCTGACCTGGGAAGGACAGAATACGCTGGGCGGAACCTTCAGCCAGACGGCCTTCACCTACAGTCCTGTGGGCAACACACCTTTTCCAAGAGATACTCTGGACAGCCAATTCCTCGATGACGATCTGCGCCTTCCCGGCAGTTGGTCGGGTGGATTGGTGCTCGGTGGGAAGCATCCGGACATCCATCACTACTCCTGGATGGTCGGCTTGGATGTCTATGGCGCGGCTTGGGCCGATGCATCGGGAAGAGAAGGGGAAACGCCACTGGCCAACAGCCTTCGCATTGGGCTGGGCGGAGAGATGACACCGCGCTATGCTTTGCGCCCCCTCTACAGGAGCAGAAATAGTTTGGCCGATTGGAAATTCCGAGCGGGAGGCTTCCTTTACCGATCACCCATCGAGTTGCGGGGCGAAGGCATCGATACCTATGGCATGACATTTGGCGTAGGCATACCGTTGAGGATCCGTGGGCTGGCGCCGGGAGAAGAGAGGAACAATACGATCAATGTCGGGTATAGTTATTCGGTACGCGGCACCCTCGAACAAGGGCTGATCAGAGAACAGATCAACCAATTCGTCTTTGGGGTCACCCTGAACGACCGTTGGTTCATAAAGTATAAATACAGATGATGAGCAAAGCGAAAAGACAATTGATCCTGATGGCAGGTGCGATTCTGTCTTCCTCTCTGCTGAGCGGACAAGGCAAGTGGGGCGCCGACAGTGTGCAGTGCTACGAAAACTACCAGATCTACTATCAGATGTACAAATCCAAGCAGTATGCCTCGGCCTACGAAGGATGGAATTACGTCTACACGAACTGCCCGGAAGCCACCAAGAACACCTTCATCTTCGGTCCCAAGATCATCGAGGGCCGGATCAAGGCCACGACCGATCCGGCAGCTCAAGCCGAATTGGTGGGGCAGTTGATCGCCATGTACCAGAAGCGGTTGGATGTATTCCCTGGCAAGGAAGGATATGTGTACGGCCAGCAGGGCATGGACCTGATGAAGTACAAGAAGGAGGAGCCGAAGGAAGCCTATGATGCCTTCATGAAGGCCTACGCGGCAGATCCCGCCAATCTTCCTGCTGCGGTCCTGAATGGGGTATTCGTTTCAGCGGCCCGTTTGTACAACAAGAAGGTCTTCAGTGTGGAGGAGGTATTCGCTACCTACAATCTGGTATCAGAAGCCATCCAGAACACAACAGACAACATCTACCGCAAGCAGGCCTCCTACGACAAAATGCTCGCCGACAGTGTACAGCTGGATGCCAAGCAGCAGAAGGACACAGCAGCGCTCTCGCGGGAGTTGGTGCGCTTCGATCAGGTCAATGGTAATGTCGAGAAGATCCTCGCACCCATCGCTACATGCGAGAAGCTTCAACTGCTCTACAACGAAACCACTTTTGCCGAAAATCAAGGCGATGCGGACTGGTTGCGGCGCGCGTCCAAGATGCTCTCCAAAGAGCGGAAAAACACCGACGGCGAAATGGAAGACTGCACCGAGCTGCCTATCTTCTTCAAGATCGCGGAAGAGAACTACAAGCTGGAGCCAAGCGCTATTTCGGCCCGCGCAGTGGGTAAGTTGGCATGGAGTCGGAAAGATTACGCCAAGGCTGTCGAGTATTTCAAGGAAGCTTCAGACAATGAGGTGGACCCGAACAAGAAAGCCGACGACTACCTGAAGGTGGCCATCAGCTATCAGAAACTGGGGCAGTACGCATCTTGCAAAACCCATGCGATCAAAGCAGCTGGACTGAAAAAGCGCTGGGGCGACCCCTACTTGCTTCTTGCACAGATCTACGGAGCAGCGGAAGGCGTTTGGGGATCGAATGCCGTGGAGAAGAAAGCCTCCTACTGGGCGGCCATCGATAAGGCCAACTATGCGGCGAGCATCGATCCGGAAGCCAAGGCAATGGCAGCCAAGCTGATCGCCTCCTACAAGCAGCGCATTCCGGACAAGGCCATCGCTTTCCAGTTGGGCAGTAAGGAGGGAGATCGCATCAACATTGGCTCCTGGATCAACGAGAGCGTTATCGTCGAGTTCTTCTGAGCCCGTTTTCCCACATAGGTCTACGATCAAGCACCCTGCTTTTAGTTGGGGTGCTTCTTTTTTTGCATGCCTGCACCAACAAGGCCTCTGAAGTGCAGGAGTTCATGCCTGAAGAAGAAGTGGCCATGGAACAGCAGTTCGGGGTGGAACTGACCTACACCGATTCGGCGCGTAAAAAAATGCTGTTGAAGGCAGCTGAGGTGCACAGCTATCCGCAGCTCGAAGACCCCAAGCTGGTTTTTCCAAAAGGCATCGATGTGACCTTTTATGACCGTCAGGAGGAAGAAGATTCCCACCTGCGTGCCGATCATGCCATACGCTTTCCAAAACGCTATCTCTGGCAGGCTTCGGGCAATGTGAAGGTGACCAATAAGGAGGGCGAAATGCTTGAAACGGAATTCCTGAATTGGAATGAGCGCGAGGAAATCATATTTTCGGAAGAGTTTGTCCGCATCACCACGGGCAATCAGGTGATCATGGGGGAAGGCTTTGAGGCCGATCAGAGTTTCAGCAACTACCGCATCACCAAAGTGACCGGTGAATTGTATTTAGAAGATGATCAGACTCCTTAAAGTATTTGAATTTGTTTGGATCGGGGTCAGTGTCCTGTCGGTGCTGAAGGTCATCGATCTTTGGGGCACGCAGGATGAAACCGAGCGCACCTTGTTCTGGATCTTTGCAGGCTTCTCGGTGCTCGGGGTATTCATGTTCTTCTTTCGAAGGCGGATGCGACGCAAGATGGAAGCCCGCAAGCAGGATCAAAGCGCTTAATCGCCCACATTGGAAGTACTTCCCATCATTCTTTTCAGCATTCTGTTTTCGGCCTTCTTCTCCGGGATGGAGATCGCCTTTTTGACCAGCAATAAGTTGCACATTGAACTGGAGGGCAAGAAGGGTCGCTTTGCCTACCGTCTGCTCTCTCTGCTGAATCGGAAGCCTGCGCGCTTCCTCTCGGCTCTTTTGGTGGGCAACAACATCGCCCTGGTCGTATTTGGGCTGTATATGCCTGAATTGTTGGAACCCATCACCCGCGGGATCCCGACCGATGGTTTGCTTCTGCTCGTACAGACCCTGCTTTCCACAGTGGTCATTCTCTTTTTAGCGGAATTCCTGCCCAAGAGCATTTTTGGGGTACATGCCGACCGGCTGAGCGCTGTATTTTCCTTTCCCGCCTACCTGTTCTATTGGCTCTTTTATCCGATCGTCAGTGTGGTGATGTACCTCACAGGAGGTCTGTTGCGCCTCTTTTTCAATGACCGCTTGCGCGAGAATGAACCGGCCTTTGGACGGGTCGATCTGGACCACTACGTCAAGGAACGAACGGACAACAATACGAGCGAACAGGAGGTGGATACCGAGGTGCAGATCTTCCGCAACGCCTTGGAGTTTTCCGATCGTAAGGCGCGCGAATTCATGATCCCGCGAACGGAGATCGTCTCCATCGACAAAGGATCGGACATCGAGAGCCTCAAGAGCGAGTTCATCTCCTCCGGGCTGAGCAAGATCCTGATACATGAGGGCAGTGCAGACAAGATCCTGGGCTACGTCCATTCCTTCGAGTTGTTCAGCAATCCGGGCGATCTGAGCTCCATCCTGCGACCGCTCTCCTTCATTCCCGAGTCCATGACCGCGGATGATACACTCAAACTGCTCATCAAGGAACGCCGCAGTATTGCAGTCGTGCTCGACGAGTTTGGCGGCACGGCCGGTCTGGTCACGGTCGAAGATGTGGTCGAAGAGCTCTTTGGCGAGATCGACGACGAACACGATACCGAGGAATTCACTGAAAAGGTGTTGGCTGAAGGCGAATATCTGCTGTCGGCCCGTTTGGAGATCGACGACCTGAACGAGAAATACGGACTGGAGATCCCGGAGAGTGAGAATTTCCACACCTTGGGCGGATGGGTACTGAGCCACCTCGGAAGCATTCCCGAGAAGGGCGAACAGTTCCCGCTCGACGGCTTCACCGTCGTGGTCACAAGGGCTTCACAGACCAGAGTGGAGGAACTCCGTTTGAAGCGATCCTCCGAACGCAAAAAGGACGATTCCTTTTAGGCCAGGAGTTCGTGCAGGGTCTCTGAGATGACATCGAGCTGCTCATCGGTGATGATCAGTGGAGGCGCCAGGCGAAATGCGGCATCGTTGTACAGGAACCAGTCGATCAACAGTCCTTTTTCCCAAGCCCTGTGGACGTTGTCCCACATGCGTTTTGAGCTTCCCAGGTGCAGTGCGAGCATCGCTCCCTTTCCACTGATATGGGTTTGCGGAATATCTGCCAGTCGCTCCCTCAGTCCTTTTTCGATCGCCTGAGCACGGCCCTTGTCGATCTCTTCCTGCCAAACACCCAAGGAAGCCAGGGCAGCTGCACAGCTTACAGGATGTCCGCCAAATGTGGTGATGTGTCCAAGCACAGGATGTTCAGTGAAATGATCCATCAGCTTTTTGGAAGCTGCGATCCCGCCCAGCGGCATGCCCCCGCCCATGGCTTTGGCCATGGCGACCATATCTGGTTGCAGTGCGGTGTCCTGAAAGGCGAAGAGCGGTCCGCTTCGTCCAAAACCCGTTTGTATTTCGTCGAGGATGAGCAGGGCGCCCACCGATCGGCATCTTTCCTGGAGTGAAAGAAGGAACTGCTCTTCTGCAGGGCAGTAGCCTGATTCGGATTGGATGACCTCCACCACAACGGCTGCATGCTCCGCTCCGATCCGTTGGATCCCTTGAATGTCGTTGTAGTCCAGTACGGTATTTCCAGGTACCAGGGGCAGATAGCCGTTGCTGAAGTGCTGATCGCCCATCAGACTCAAGGCGCCGTGAGAGCTTCCGTGGTAGGCCCCTTTGAAACTCACCGTCTGCCTTCGGCCCGTTGCTCTTTTGGCCAGCTTCAAAGCTGCTTCGATGGCCTCACTTCCTGAATTCACAAAATAGACCGAATCCAAGCCGCATCCGATGGCCTGGGTGATGGCCCGGGCAAGTCGGACCTGTGGGCCCTGCACATGCTCGCCGTAGACCATGGTGTGCATATAGGACGCCGCCTGTTCCTGCACAGCCTCAACGATCCGTGGATGCGAATGCCCCAGGCTGGCTACTGAGATGCCGGAAATGCAATCGAGATATTCCCGTCCGTCGGTACTGTGGATGATGCAGCCTTCGGCCCTTTCAATGGATATGCCCATGGGTTCTCCACTGGTTTGCCCCACGTGGTGCAAGAAGAGGTTTTTGAGTTCACTTCCCTTCACGGCCGGGGGCTTCTTTTGAACGCCTCATCTTTCTCTTGTGGAGTTCCTTCAGCATCTTGCGGCGAAAGGCGTGTTCTGCGGTAAAAAGCTTGGCCAATTGCTGGGCAGGAAGGACTTCGTTGAATCGCTTAAAATAGCTCTGTTTGATCTTCAGCTCGGCTTCTTCCAGTTCGAAGCTCTTCATGATCTGTTCGGTGGTCTCTTTTTCGTTCAACTCTTCGTCCTCGAGCGTCCGCATGATGCCTCGGTGTGAGCGCCCGATCTTGCGGATCTCATCGTCGTATTCGTTGAAAATGGGCCAGAACAACTGGGCCTGCTCCGGCGAAAGTTCCATTTGTTGGGACAAAAAGGCGATGCGCAACGACTGGATCTTTTCCATTTCTTCCTTAGATGGCTCCTGGGCACTCAAAAGGCCTGTGCACAGGATCAGCAGAAAGACGGTTTGGGCGATGATCTTCATTGGATGTGGTTTAAGAGTTCGGTTTGCTCGGCGAGCCAATTTTCTAAGGTTTCTTCTTCGATGAGGTTCAGTTCGTGTTCGGAGGCATACGCCATCTCGAGCGCTGCCCATTCTTCGAGTTCGAGTTGTTCCAGTTCCCGGTCGATCAGATCGGTATCGACTTCTTCAAGAACCGCCCAGTTGATCGCGGGATCGGAGGCGGTCTGCACCGGTCGGAGGATCCAGAAAGCAAGGAAAAGCAAGGAGGCGGCCAGCGCCATCCAGGGCCAGCGATTTGTTCTTTCCTGCACATCTGCAGACACTTCTTGCGGGATGCGCCGCAGAGTTTCGAGATCCGATCCACTGAGTGTGTGCTGCTGTGCAGCATCCTTCAGCACGGCAGAGCCGAACTCCTCACGCCAGGCGTCCTTCAGTTCCTGTATGTCGTCTCGATCTTTCATTCCCTTGCTCTATGGACGTGTCTTCAGCTCAATGGTTTAATTCCCTTCCCGAAGATGGGATTCTATTTTCTTTCGTGCGTGATGGAAGGAGGCTTTTAGAGAACCCACGCTCAATTCGAGCAGTGCAGCCATTTCCTCGTAGGGCATCTCTTCGTAATAACGCAATTCGAATACCTGACGCTGACGTTCGGGCAATTGTTCCAGCGCATACTGAAGCTTCCTCTGTATCTCTTCGGCATCCGGACCTTCATCGGTGGCGACGGCCACTCCAGCTTCGGCTTGTTCCATTTGCAGGATGCGTTTCCTGCTTCTGAGAAAGGCCATGCTCTCATTGAACGCGATCCGGTAGCACCAACTGCTGATCTGAGCCTCTGCCCGGAAGGAGGCAAGCCCCTTCCAAATTCGTATGTAGGTGTTTTGAAGCACATCGCGGGCCTGATCTTCCTGCCGCACCCACCGCAGGATGTTCCTCAATAGGAAGTCACTTTGCTCTTCTACAAGCACATTGAAGGCCTGCTCGTATTTCTCTTCTTCCAGGAGTTTTTCGGCGGAGGGCATTGGATGGATTCGGCGAATAGGCAACTTCCCATTGGAGTTGCCCATTTCCTTATGGTTTAATGAAGTCTGCCCGGCCAGAGGCACATCCTATTTCCTTTTCAATACCCTGTGGACGGCCTGCCCGATATGTGCGGCGCTGAGCCCGTACTTTTCGAGCAGTTCTTCAGGTTTTCCGCTCTCGCCGAAGGAGTCATCTACGGCGACGAACTCCTGTGGAGCGGGATGCCGGGTGCTGAGCATTTGAGCGATGCGTTCGCCAAGTCCTCCGAAGCGCTGATGTTCTTCCGCACTGACCACGCAGCCCGTTTTCGAGATCGAAGCCAAAAGGGCGTCTTCGTCCAGGGGTTTGATGGTGTGAACATTGATGACCTCTGCAGAGATGCCTTCATTATCCAGGGCCTCCGCAGCTTCAAGCGCCTTCCAGACCAGATGGCCCGTTGCCGCAATGGTCACATCGCTGCCCGTGCAGAGCAGCTGCGCCTTGCCGATCTCGAAAGGGGCATCGATGGCTGTGAAGTTGGGCACTTTGGGGCGTCCAAAGCGCAGGTAGACGGGTCCGTCCAGTTCAGCAATGGCGAGTGTTGCCGCTTTAGTCTGGTTGAAGTCGCAGGGATGGATCACCGTCATTCCTGGCAGCATGCGCATCAAGCCGATGTCCTCGAGGATCTGGTGGGTGGCACCATCTTCTCCAAGGGTCAAGCCTGCATGGGAAGCGCAGATCTTTACATTCTTCCCTGAATAGGCGATCGACTGCCGGATCTGATCGTACACGCGACCCGTGGAGAAATTGGCGAAAGTGCCTGTGAATGGGATCTTGCCACCGATGGTCAGTCCGGCGGCCACGCCCATCATATTTGCCTCGGCAATTCCCGCCTGGAAGAATCGGTCGGGGTAGGCATCCCGGAAGGCATCCATCTTGAGCGATCCGGTGAGATCGGCACACAGGGCAACGACCTGTGGGTTGGTTTTTCCCAGTTCAAGGAGGCCAGCTCCAAATCCGGATCGGGTGTCCTTGTTGCCGGAATTCTCAAATCCTTTCATGATCATTTCAGTTTCACGATGACGTTCTCCCCAGAGTGGACGGAGAATGATTTGTTGATGCTGTACAGGGTGTTCTGTGCGCTCTTCGAGCGGAATATGATGCGGTAGTTCCCTGGCTGCAGATCGTAGGAAAAACGACTGAGTTCCGGATTGAGGTCGGTTACCCAGACCAGTTCATCGCCCTGTTCCTCGAAGAGCGCTCCATAGCCCGCACTTGGGCTGCTGAAACTGGCCTTTCCAGGTGGCGGGATCTTCAGCGTTGTGGTGGTCACCTGGCCCACCTCCACCACCTGTCGGTACCGAGGGAGCGTGAGGATCTCCACCTCGTATTTTCCGACCAGATACTTCTGGCTGCTGTTCATGTCCTGAACGTGCAGGGTCTGTCCTTCGCCTTCTTTTCGGATGATGCATTTCACATCGGAGACGCCCCGGACCCCGGGTTGCTTGATCTCCAGCTGACCGCGAGCTGCAGGCAGTCCGATGTGGTTGTGTCTCCCGGCCACCAGGTGAACGCTGTCCAGAGTGACGGGAGGAATGGTGTGCACCACCAGTCGGTAACTCATCAGCGGATCCAGGATGAGCGTATCCGGAACGCCAGCGTAGTTCATGGTGTGGACATAATTGTACACTGCTCTTCCCGAAACCCGATCATAGAAGGTCATGGCCACATCTGTTTCTGAGGGTCTTTTCTCGAGATCGAGCAGATTGACCTGGGCCGTGGTGTTGTCCAGCGCCTGAGACACCACGATGTCCAGAACTTTTCGGAAGGTCTTCTCATCGCTGGCATCGAAATACTGACCGACACACTCAAAGGTGTTCTTGAAATCCAGATCATGGCCGATACCGATCACAAAGGGCTTTAGCGCGATCCCTCTTTTTTGCAACAGCCGAGAGGCTGCACAGGGGTCTTCGTCGCAGGCTTCGATGCCGTCGGTGATCAGGACAATGATGTTCCGGCAATTGTCGCATTTGGGAAAGTCCGTGGACGAGCGGAGCAGCGAGCGGGCAATGGGCGTAGTGCCGCGTGGCTTGATGGTCTTCAGGGTCTTTTTGATCTTACCGATGTTCTTTGGTCCGAAACCAACTTCGAGCTTGGTGTCGTTGCAGTCCTGCGGGGGCGAAGGCTTTTGATGGCCATACACGCGAAGCGCCAGTTGGAATGGACGGTTCTCCAATTGAGCGAGTGAGTCGAGCATCTTTGTCATGAGCCGGCGGGCCACCTCGATCTTGGTTCCGCTCTGCCAGCGACCATACATGCTCTTGGAGGCGTCGAAGACGAACAGTATTCGGGTGGTGGGAGGAGGCGGCAGTTCGGGCTCCCTCTGACCACTTAGTGTGAGGGCGAACAAAACCAGTGAAAGGACCAGTAGGGCTTTCTTCATGCGTAGTCTCCGAGTGTTTCGGGCAGTTGGCCAAGCGCTTTTTCCAGTTCTTCGTCGCTCGGGGCGATCCCATGCCATTTGTGGGTGCCTGCCATGAAATCCACTCCGTGGCCCATGTCGGTGTGCATCACGATGCAGACGGGCTTTCCATTGCCTGTTCGCTTCCGTGCCTCGGCCAAACCTTCACGCACACTTTTCATATCGTTTCCTTTGGCGATCTCCATGACGTCCCAGCCAAAGCTTGCAAACTTCCGGCCAATGTCTCCCAGCGGCATCACTTCATCGGTCGAACCGTCGATCTGTTGTCCGTTGGCATCGATCGTCGCGATGAGGTTGTCCACCCCGTGTGCCGCAGCAAAAAGTGCAGCTTCCCAGATCTGACCTTCCTGCAATTCGCCATCTCCATGCAGGCTGTAGACCATCTTTGGGTCCTTGTTCAGTTTTTTGGTCAATGCGGCTCCGGCGGCCACGGACAGTCCCTGGCCCAAAGAACCTGAAGCAATGCGCACTCCGGGAAGCCCTTCATGGGTGGTCGGGTGCCCTTGCAGTCGGCCATTGATGGCCCTGAAAGTTGCCAGCTCTTCCACGGGGAAATAACCCGAACGGGCCAGGGCGCTGTAATAGACCGGAGAAATATGTCCATTGGAAAGGAAGAAGAGATCCTGCCCTGAGCCGGCCATATCAAAGGCATCCGGACGATGGTCCAGCTGATCGAAGAACAAGGCCGTGAAGAACTCAGCACAGCCCAGAGATCCGCCTGGATGGCCAGATTGTGCTCCGTGGACCATGCGCACAATGTCCCGCCGTATTTGGGTGGCAGTGGATTCGAGTTGTTGGAGTTCCATAAGGGGTCTTTGATCGGTTTGAACAAATTCAAATGTAACCGCTCCGCCAGCGCGCACTTGGTGAGAAAAGAGAATGTAATCCACCAATTACCAACGGAAAGGAAGCCAGGCTTCTGTTATTTTCGGGACATGGAATTCTTTACCGTCGATATGCTGATCGCCTTTGGCTCCTTGTGTTTTTTGGAGATCGTTCTGGGCATCGACAACATCATCTTCATTTCTCTGCTTACCAATCAATTGGAAGAGGAGCGACGGCCCATGGCCCGCACGGCAGGGATCGCACTGGCTTTGGTGCTCCGCGTGGGGATGCTCTTTGGCATCAGCTACATCATTGGCCTCACTCAGCCGCTCTTGGAGATCTCTTCATGGCAACTGACCGGACGAGATCTCATTCTTTTTGCGGGCGGTGTATTTCTGATCTGGAAGAGCACATCCGAGATCCATCACAAAGTGACGGGAAATGGTCATGAGGAAGAGGAGCAGGAGCACAGGAGTTTTTGGGCCACCATCGTGCAGATCGGACTGATCGATCTGGTCTTTTCCTTCGACTCCATTCTGACCGCCATAGGCATGACCGATGAGCTGCCGATCATGATCGCAGCGGTCATCGTCAGTTTGATGGTGATGCTGGCCTTTGCAGGCAGGATATCTGCATTCATGGAAAAGCGGCCGACCCTGCAGGTTTTGGCACTGAGCTTCCTGATCCTGATCGGTACCGTTCTCCTGGCAGAAGCAACAGGCCTTCACGTGCCCAAGGGCTACATCTACTTCGCCCTGGCTTTTTCTTTAGGGGTGGAATTGCTCAACTTAAGGATGCGGGCACGCAGAAGACGCCGCGCAAATAGGTGATCTTAAGACGGGCTAGAGTATCCGCTTGAAAATAAAGATCAGGAAAAAGGCGACCAGGGAGACCAGTGTGAATATGGATGCCCCTTTGAAGTGCACCCTGTGGATGTTGATGTCCTTTCGGTAGCTCCAAACGATCACCCCGATGAAGATCAGAAAGGTGACTCCGGCGAAGATCCAATGTCCGGTGGTGACGTATTCCATGCAGCTTGTTTATTGAAATGAACAGGTACAAAGTAACGACCGATGCGCCAAAAAGGATCGCGCCGATCAGGCTTTATTTGCTCTTTAGGGTTGGGTTCCGCTGGTGTTGACAATGGGGCTTGCATCCTTGTCTGAGCAGAGCACCACCATCAGATTTGAAACCATGGCGGCCTTGCGCTCATCGTCCATTTCAATGATGGCCTTTTCGCTCAACTGTTCGAGTGCTTTTTCCACCATTCCTACGGCCCCCTCCACGATCTTGAGCCGAGCCGAAACCACTGCAGTGGCCTGTTGCCGCTTGAGCATGGATCCGGCGATCTCCTCCGCGTAGGCGAGGTATCCGATCCGGGCTTCCATCACATCAATACCGGCAATGGACAGGCGCTCATCGAGTTCGCGCTCAAGTACATGGTTCACTTCTTCCACTCCAGACCGAAGGGTGATCTGCTCTTCATCGTCGTCAAAATCGTCGTAGGGATAGTGGCCGGCCATTTTACGAACGGCGGCATCGGTCTGGACGCGAACAAAATGCTCGTAATCATCCACCTCAAAGGCGGCTTTGAAGGTGTCTTTCACACGCCAGACCAAGATCACACTGATCAGGATCGGGTTGCCGAGTTTGTCGTTCACCTTCACCCGCTCGCTGTCGAAATTCCGGGCTTTCAGACTGACCTTCTTTTTGCTCAGAAAAGGGTTGAGCCAGAAGAATCCATTTTTTCTCAGCGTGCCTGTGTAGGTTCCAAAGAGGGTGAGTACGCGGCTCATGTTCGGATCGATGATCGAAAACCCAGGAAGATGGCCCAGCCAAAGGACTCCTGAGGCTATGGCCCAAAGACTGCCTTGGGTGATCAGGTAGATGGTCAGTCCGATCAGTGAAAAGTTCAACAAAAGATGCAGATATCCGTTGCTGCCGTTCACTTCTTTTTCCAGTGATATTTCGCTCATTAGATGATGTTATTTGGATCCATTGTTCGAATTTAGCGCAGAATGAGCGGCGCAGGCAATGAAATAGAAGTGCTGCGAACATTTCCAGATCATTGCTTGTTCTTGCACTCGAAAACTTAAACAAACACACAAATGAAAAGAGTATTGATTCTCTTCGCTGCGTCCACTTTCATGGTGGCTTGTGGCGGAGGTTCCCAGCAGGAGGCTGTTGAAACCACTGAAGAGCAGGACCTTCCCGTTGTTGAAGCTTCGGTGATCTATGAGGTAGAGGAAGGCAGCACGTTGAACTGGCGAGGGTTCAAGACCCATGTTCCATGGGATCACACGGGCATGATCAAGGTCGCAGGTGGTGAGATCAATTTGGAAGGCGAGAATATGGTCGCTGGTAGTTTTCACATGGATATGAACAGCATTGTACTGACAGACGCGCTCAAAGACAGTGAGGAGAAATCCAAGAGGCTCATTGGTCATCTAAGAAGCGACGATTTCTTTGCCGTGGATTCATTCCCCATGTCCACATTCGATATAACGCGTGTCGAGGCAATGGAAGGTGATGCTGTGAAGGCGACGCACATGATCAGCGGGAATCTCACCATGCGGGGCATCACCAAGAACATTTCATTTCCAGCCATGGTCATGATGCATGATCAAAAACTGCACATCAAGGCAGAGACCTTCACCATCGATCGTACTGAGTGGAATGTGATGTACGACAGTGAAAGCTGGATCGGAGGGATCACAGAAGCCACCAAAGAAAAGCTCATCGATCACAAGATCGAGATCGACTTTGATCTGATGGCGCAGTTGCAGTCCTGAAGGCTTGTGATTTTAGTCCAAAGAAAAGGCCGCATAAGCGGCCTTTTTCATGCGCTGATGTTCCAGTTCATGCGAACTGAGTACTCACTTTTGCGGCCTTGGGCCCTTCGCTGTAGTCATAGAATCCTTCGCCAGATTTCACGCCCATCTTACCGGCTGCCACCATATTGACCAGCAGTGCTGAGGGGGCATATTTCGGATTTCCAAAGCCGTCGTGCAGGACGCGGAGAATGCTCAGGCACACATCCAATCCAATAAAGTCAGCCAGCTGCAACGGACCCATGGGGTGGGCCATGCCCAGCTTCATGATGGTGTCGATCTCTTCCACACCACCAACGCCTTCGTGCAAACTGCAGATCGCTTCATTGATCATCGGCATCAGAATGCGGTTGGCTACAAATCCGGGGTAGTCGTTGCAGGCCACGGGGATCTTACCCAGCGATGTACTCAGATCCACAACGGCCTTGGTCACTTCCTCTTCCGTGGAGTAGCCATTGATGATCTCCACCAGCTTCATGATGGGTACAGGATTCATGAAATGCATACCGATCACCCGACCGGGCCTCTTCGTTGCTGCTGCGATCCGGGTGATGCTGATGCTCGAGGTGTTGGTGGCCAGAATGCAGGCTGCAGGCGCATGCGCATCGATCTCTTGGAAGATCTTGAGCTTCAGATCCACATTCTCTGTGGCTGCTTCCACAACCAGATCGGCATGTGCCACGCCTTTGGGAAGATCTGTGCATGAATGAATGCGCCTTATGGTGGCATCTACGGTGGCCTGATCGATCTTTTCCTTGGCGAGCATTCGGTCCAGGTTCTTCTTGATGGTCGACAATCCGCGGTCGATCGCCTCCTGAGAGATGTCGATCAACTGCACCTCGAATCCATTTTGGGCAAAGACGTGAGCAATTCCATTTCCCATGGTTCCCGCTCCGATCACACTGATGTTCTTCATTTTAGTTGGGGGTTATTTTCCTCTTCCCTGCAATACGATCAGGACGGTGTAGATCAAGACCTTGAGATCGTTCAGGAAATTCATGTTCTCAATATAGATGATATCGTACTTCACACGCTGCACCATCTCTTCTACATTTTCAGCGTATCCGAACTTGACCATTCCCCAGGAAGTGATGCCCGGTCGCACTTTTTGCAGATGGACGAAATGGGGAGCGGATTCCTTAATGCGCTCAATATAGTAGGCACGTTCCGGCCTTGGACCGACGACGGACATATCGCCCGCCAGCACGTTGAAGATCTGCGGAAGTTCATCCAAGCGGTATTTACGCATCAAGCGGCCCCAACCGGTGATGCGGCTGTCGTTCTCTGAGGAAAGCTGAGGTCCGTTCGCCTCCGCATTGGCGATCATGCTCCGGAATTTGATGATGCGGAACGAACGTCCGTTCAGCCCGATGCGGTCCTGGAGGAAGAAAATCGGACCGGGTGAGCTGAACCGCACCATCAGTGCGCAGAGCAGCATGATCGGACTGAGCAGTACCATGGCCAAAAGCGCAAAGAGCAGATCGAAGATCCTCTTGGCCAGCCGCTGTCCGACCGACATGAGTTCGTGCTGGATCTCCACCAGCGGTGTGCCGTAGGATTGCAGCCTGACCTGACCGGAGAGGATGTCGTAGGTGTCCGGGATCACATGGATCCGCAACTGCTCATGGGCCCGAAGTTCGTTGAGGATGCGTTCGAGTTTGCCGTGTTCTTTGGTCTCAATGGCAATGATCACCTCCTCGATGCCGTGCTGGGGAATCAAGGTATTCAGCTCGGGGTATTCGCCCAAATGCTCGAGATCCTGCTCCATCAGATAGCGCACATTGTTGTTGACGCTGACAAATCCGACGAACTGAAATCCGGGCGATTTCTTTTGTGTGCGCAGCTCCTGATAGAGTTCGACCGCCTTCTCATTGGATCCAACGATCAGGGTGGGAAAACCGATGATCCGGTTCTTGATCCTGTAGGCGGCAAAGCTGGTGATCAGGGTTCTGCCCAGTGCCGTTCCAATGAAGTGCAAGCCGAAGTAGACCAGAAAGGATTGGTAATAGTCCCGGTAATCCTGTACAAAGTCATCGAGGATCAGGGCGAAGAAAATGATGATCGAACCGCTCAGTGCCCCGGTCAATGTGCTTGTCAGGTCCTTGATGCGGGATCGTCGGTAGGGGTCTTTGTAAAACTCAGTGATGTAGTAGAGCAGACCCCAAAAGCAAACCACCCAGATGCTCCCGGTCAAATAGCGCGGATCGCGGGATACTTCCAACAGACTGCTGGCCTGTCCTGACTCAATGTAGAGTTTGCGGAACACGAACAGGCCCGTATAGGCCCACCATGCAAAAAGCGCGTCGGAAAGCACATACTTGGCCCTTTGCCTGCCTGTGTTCTTTGTTTTCAGTACAGCAGCTTGATGTTGTCCAGGAACAAGGTCTTCTCTCCTTGTCCTTCGTAGTTGATCGCTCCGATGAAGACCTTATGCCCCAATACATTCGGATAGCCGTTCACTTCTGAGTAAAGGTTGATGTAAATCTTGTTCCATTCGTCACTCGGATTGATGGTCGCCGTGACGGCCTGGATCATCCCCTGGCTCGCACTGTTGACATACATTCCGGCAACAAAGGCCACATCGCTCTTGTAGTTGATCTCCAAAAAGACCGGTGCTCCTTTGGGAAGGTTGCTGAATTCCTTTTCTGTACGCACCTCGAAGATGGTGTTTCGGTCGCCCAGATAGGCCACTCCACTGTAGTCATTCGGCTCGTTGTTCCAGCGGAAGAGGTGGCTGCTGTCGTTGGTACGGTAGAGCAGAGTGTCGGCATTCGGACTTTTTTCCATGGACAGTCCCACGCCGTCAAAATCTTCCAGCACTTCCACCTCACTGAAGGCTCTGTAGGAGACCGAGGGCGGTCCGCCTTGCGGATCCTGGATCGAATGGGTGTCCAATGGTGTCAGATCGAGCTGGGTCTCGAACACTTCATAGAAGGGATAGGCGAGTCGGGTGGCGCTGGTTCCATTCTCGTTGATGCCTGCCTGGATGCGGATCTCTGTGCTTCCCGATGCCAATACGGGAAAGATGGCGGGCAATTCAAATACGCCTGCGTAGGCGCCGTCCACCTGTACCCAAACCGTGGTGATCTTGTGGGCTGCGCTGCCTTCGGTATTCAGATCGGTCTGAAGATCCAACTGGTCGATCTTCACATAGGCCGGCAGCTGTGCACGATGACTTTCCTTCTTGCAAGCGGAAGCGAGACATAGCCCAAAAAGAAGGAGGGACGGTCCGAGTGATCTCATCCAATGGGGGCGGTCGGTTGTTGGCTCATCTTTTCAAGGATGGCGGTGGCCACACGAAGGGCCTCGTATCCATCCCGAAGAGTAACGACAGGATCTTGCTTTTTATTGATGGCTTCTGCCAAAGATTTCAACTCCTCTTGTATTGCATTGGATTCCAGAACTTCAGGCTGCTCAAACAAGATCTGTTTCTTCCTGCCGTCGCCCAGATCCAGCGAAAGAGCATAGGGATCTTCGCCTGAATGTTCCTGCATGCGTACCCGTTCAGACTGTTTCTCGAGAAAGTCCACGGTGATGTAGGCATCGCGTTGAAAGAAGCGTGCTTTCCGCATGTTCTTCATGCTGATCCGGCTGGCCGTCAGATTGGCCACACAGCCATTTTCAAATTCGATCCGGGCATTGGCGATATCCGGTGTGTCGCTCACCACGGCCACTCCGCTTGCATGGATATTTGAAACCTTCGATCTCACGCTGTGGAGGACCACATCAATGTCGTGGATCATCAGGTCGAGGACCACGGGCACATCCGTTCCCCTCGGATTGAATTGAGCCAGGCGATGGGCTTCTATGAACAGGGGTCGATCCAGGTCCGATTCGATCGCCCGAAAAGCGGGGTTGAACCGTTCCACATGTCCCACTTGCACTCTGCTCTGGCCCGCGCGTTCCTGCTCCAGAAGTCGCTCCGCTTCTTCCAGCGTGTGGGTCACGGGCTTTTCAATGAACAGGTGTTTGCCTTTTTGCAAAACCGTCTGCGCACATTCGAAATGGGAGAGTGTGGGCGTGACAATGTCCACCACATCCGATGCGTCCACAAGCTCATCGAGTTTCTCCCAGGCTTTTATCCCTTTTTCCTGGCTCACCGATTCGGCAAGTTTGGGGTCCGGATCGTAAAAACCGATGAGTTCGTAGGATGCAGGCAGTTGCTGCAGGCAATTCAAATGGATCTTTCCCAGGTGGCCGGCTCCTAAAACACCAATGCGCAGCATATGGAAATGGGGTGATGCTTTGTGCGAAAGTAAGGCAGTTGGAAGGAACAAAACACTTGTGGTCGAGGCAACAGGCGCCGTATTTTTAGGATCGCGTGAACGACTCCTTTCGACATCAGGGAATGCGCCGTCAACTCATCGAGGAATTGCGGTCCAAAGGCATATCCGATGAGCGTGTTTTGGCTGCAATGAATCGGGTGCCCCGCCACCTGTTTCTGGACTCTTCCTTTGAGTCATTTGCCTACCAGGACAAGGCCTTTCCCATAGGTTCGGGCCAGACCATATCCCAGCCCTATACCGTCGCATTCCAAACCGAGCAACTCGCTGTAGAGAAGGAAATGAAGATCCTGGAGGTGGGAACGGGTAGTGGATATCAGGCCGCTGTCCTGTTGGAGATGGGCTGCTCGGTCTATTCGGTCGAACGGCAGATCGATCTGTTCAAAACGACCAAAAAGCTGCTCGAACGGCTTCAATACCGTCCAGTGATCAGTTATGGAGATGGCTACAAAGGGATGCCGGCTTATGCGCCTTTTGATCGCATCATTGTCACGGCTGCCGCGAAAGAAGTGCCGCAGGGACTGCTCAGTCAGCTCAAGGTTGGCGGACACATGCTGATCCCAGTCGGACCCGAAGGCGAGGAGCAGCGAATGCTTCAATTGTCAAGAACCAAGCAGTCGACCATCGTCCAAAAGGATCTGGGCGCTTTTCGTTTCGTCCCTATGCTGCAGGACAAGCAGCACTAAAGACGGTGCGTTCGAGTTCCTCAGGCGATCGGTCCGCCCGCCAGTATTTCCTGGCTGCAACCTGAAGCAAATTCCTCAAAATTGGCATGGAAACGCTTGGCAAGATCCTTTGCGACCTCATCGTATTGATCCTTGTCTGCCCAGGTTTGTCGCGGATCCAAAAGCGCGTCAGGTACTTCGGGGCAAGAGGTCGGGAAGTGCAGGCCAAAAATCGGATGCTGCTTGTAGGAAGCTCCTTTGAGCGATCCGTTCAGAGCTGCGGTGATCATGGCGCGGGTGTACTTCAATTTGATCCGGTCTCCGACCCCGTAGGATCCGCCAGACCAGCCGGTGTTCACCAACCAAACATTGACTCCTGTTTCCCGCATTTTGGCTCCGAGCATTTCGGCATAGACCGACGGGTGCAGTGGAATGAAGGCCTTTCCGAAGCATGCAGAAAATGAGGGCTGGGGTTCGGTAACGCCCATCTCGGTTCCGGCCACTTTTGCCGTGTATCCAGAAATGAATTGATACATCGCCTGACCAGGCGTCAACTTGCTGATGGGAGGCAATACGCCGAAGGCATCTGCCGTCAAGAAGAACACATTCTTGGGATTGTGGCCGAGCGAGGGTTTTGCAATGTTGGCAATGTGGTCGATCGGGTAGCTTACACGCGTATTTTCTGTGATCGATCCATCTGTGTAATCCACAGTCCTGCTGCCTTCCTTGTAGACGATGTTCTCAAGGATCGCTCCCTTGCGTATGGCGCGATAGATGTCGGGCTCTTTTTCTTCACTCAGGTCGATGGCCTTGGCATAGCAGCCGCCTTCGAAGTTGAAGATCGCATTGTCATCGCTCCAGCCGTGCTCATCGTCGCCAATGAGTTTTCGGGCAGGGTCCGCGGAAAGCGTGGTCTTTCCCGTTCCAGAGAGCCCGAAGAAAATGGCTGTATCACCTTCCTCGCCCACATTGGCTGAACAGTGCATGCTCAGGGTGTTGCGCTCGTGGGGCAGGATGAAATTCAGTGCGGAGAACATCCCTTTTTTGATCTCACCCGTATAGCCAGACCCGCCAATGAGGATCATCTTCCGGCTGAAATCCAAAATGGAGAAGTTGCCCTGCCGCAGGCCATAGTGTTTGGGGTCCGCGGCCTCAAAGCTTGGTGCATTCAAGACCACCCACTCCGGCTCAAAATCCTTCAATTCTTCATCGGTGGGGACGATGAACATATTGTCCACAAAGTGACTGGACCAAGGCAATTCGGTGATCACCCGGACGGGAACCCGATGGGAGGGATGCGCACAGGCATAAACGTCCTTGATGTAGAGATCTTGCCCGGAGAAATGTCCAGCGATCTGATCGGCCAATTCTTTAAAAGCTTCTGGACGGATCTTTTGATTGATGTCTCCCCACCATACAGTGTCCTCTGTAAGATCATCCGCAACGATGAAGCGGTCTTTTGGAGAGCGGCCAGTGAATTTACCCGTATTCACCGCTATGGCGCCTTGATCCGATCGGGTGGCTATTCCCTTGGCAAGCGCTATTTCTTCAAGTTCGTCAGTGGGCAGATTCCAGTGCTCGTTGGCTCTATCGATCCCGTAAAGAGATAGGTCCGAATGCACGGAGCGGATATGTGTGGTGGCATCCATAGTCAGGGGGTTCAGGATTTACACGGGGTCAAAGGTACATAACAGAGTAAGTGGCTGCGCTTCAATCTTTTGGAGATTTTGCACATAAAGAGAGGATGGCGACCCACCCGCCCATGAGCAGCAATCCGCCAATGGGCGTGACTGGACCCAGCCAGCGGGCAGGTACACCGATCAAGGGGAGAAGCAGGAGCCCGTAGATGGAGAAACTGAACAAAAGAATACCCGCCACAAAAAGCCGTCGCGTCCAAAGAAGCCTTTGATGATGGGTGGATAGGGCAATGGAAAAAAGAGCCAGTGTATGCAGCAATTGATAGCGCACAGCTGTTTCCAGGCTGCTTAATTTGTCTTTGTCCAATAGGTCTTCAAGCGCATGCGCACCCAATGCGCCGATCGCAATGCCTGAAAAACCCAGGAAAGCAAGGATGTACAGATGAGATCTGGAAACCAAGGGGTTGTTCATGGACGGAAGAGTTTTTCAAATTGCTGCCGGTTTGCATCGAATTCGAGTTGTTCACCCATTTTTCGAAACCATTCAAGCTCTTTGTAGGTGTTGTGGACCTCAGATAAGAGCATCAAACGGCTGCTGTCATATTTCAGGCAGGAGAGGATATGAATGAGTGTGGATTCTGGGACGAATCCTTGCATGCAGAGTTTTCGTGCGTGCTGCACCCTGTCAAATTCATTCTCCAGTGAACACAATGGCAAAAGGTCCTCGTCCCATTCAGTAGACGAGCCTGGTATATTGGAGTGAGTTGCATCATGTTCAGGCAAAACAGATGCAGTGGCTGGCTTATCCCAAAGTGAATCGGAATCCAGCGAAAGAAGGGGGAAGGGTGCCGAAGCCGAACGGCTGCTCAGTCGAAGGCGTGGGCGTCCATTCTTCTCGATCATTCTGTAGCTGTAGGCGCTTTTGCCATCCAAAAAAATAGACCTACGCGTCATGGATAAGGAGGCCTCTGTCTGCTTCCTCATGTCCAATTGATGCGTGTCCGTAACAACTCCGTTCAGTCGAAAACCACCTTCTGCTGTACCGAGGTAATATCCGTTCCATACGATGTCATAGATCCCGTCTGTGAGTTCAACAGACAGGCTGGATTGGGCCGTTGCGGGCAAACTGAGTAGGAAGAGAACCAGCCAACGCATGCCACAAAAATACTTCGGCGCCACATGGGTGAAATGATACCTTTGGACGGCATTATCCTCATAATTATGAAGAATATCCTGGTGATCGGTGCGGGTCGTTCGACCGGAAGTTTGATTCGTTATCTATTGTCTCATGCGCAGTCGAACGATTGGTC
>JAYOTP010000016.1:50726-52013 GCA_038150465.1 Flavobacteriia bacterium
GAGATACAGGCGCTGGATGAACGGGCAAAAGAAGCGGGTGTGATCTTGCTCAATGAGATCGGCGTCGACCCGGGGATCGATCACCTGAGTGCCATGAAGGTCATTGATGAGATCCGGGATCGCGGCGGAGTCATGAACTCCTTCGAATCGTTCACCGGTGGGCTTCCTGCTCCAGGCAGTGACGACAATCCTTGGAAGTACAAATTCACCTGGAATCCAAGAAATGTGGTCTTGGCGGGGAGCGGAGGAGCTGTGAAATTCATCCGGGATGGTAAATACAAGTACATTCCTTATCCACAGGTTTTTCGTCGCATCCAGTTGATCGATATCCCTGGTTATGGACGCTTTGAGGGCTATGCGAACAGAGATTCCCTAAAGTATCGAGAGGTCTACGGCCTGCAGGGGATTCCCACCATATATCGTGGAACCTTGCGCGGTCTGGGCTATTGTTCAGCATGGAATGCACTGATCGCATTGGGAATGACCGATGATACCTACCAACTGGAGTCTTTAGAGTCGATGACCTACAGGCAGTTCACCAATATGTTCCTGCCCTATCACGCAACCGACAGTGTGGAACTCAAGCTGATGCATTTTTTACGCATCGATGCGACGAGCGAAGTTCTTGAGAAGATCCAGTGGCTCGGGCTCCTAGAGGATGAACCCATTGGGCTGGAGAACGCCACTCCTGCTCAGGTGCTGCAGAAAAAATTGGAAGAGCGCTGGTCGCTGGGCGAAGACGATAAGGACATGATCGTGATGTACCATCGTTTTGGCTTCACAGAAAATGGAGTGGACAAGGTCTGGGAGAGCCATATGGTGACTTTGGGGACGGACGCTCAGGAAACGGCCATGGGCAAAACAGTGGGCTTGCCGGTGGGAATAGCCACCCGACTCATCGCAGAGGGAGTGATCAAAACGCCTGGGGTGTGCATCCCGATCGAAAAAGAGATCTATGAGCCCATGTTGAAGGAACTCGAGGGCCAGGGCATTCGTTTTGAAGAAAAAGTGAGCGAATCCTGAGGGTCTTTACGAACAAACGGCGGTAAAAACCGCCGCCTGCTCGAAAAACCAGAAAGAATAAACCCCACAAAGAATAAAGAAGAATAGAATGATCGTATCGAATAGAATCAATGGGTTTTTTCAATCACTGATGCAAATGTTCGAATATGCCATCACATATTTTCTCGATTTTGGACACTTTGAGAATTAACGCTGTGTCGATAATCGAGGAAATATCCCTTATTGATTGATTTTGTGTTGTTTATAGAGTTTTCTCTTTTCCAA
>JAYOTP010000017.1:0-18949 GCA_038150465.1 Flavobacteriia bacterium
AATACATTTTGAACACTGCTTTCAGGACGGAAGGACGACTGCCCTGTGGCCTGAATGCCTTGCTGCGCATCGGCGTACCCAATGGCAGATGAGTAGACCGGCTCCCCATTCTTCTGGACCGCAACAGAGACCATGCAGCGCTGCGCGGAATCGAGGACCGAGAGATAGCGATCGAAATACTGCCGATCGAATTCTTGTGCGTAAACACCTGTAAAAGAGAATGAACCGCAGAGAAAGAAAAAAAGGACACGCGATCTTAAAACTTCAGTTATGGCTCTGAACATGCTGCTCTTTTTTATTTCTGTCTGTCTCTCAAAGTTCGTATTCACGATCGTGATGATCAGGTAAAAAAACAGAATGATCAGAAGAATTTTCAATAGAAACAGAATTCATATTTCCAACAAGCTGGTTTACTACTGAAGCGGGAACAAAAGCAGATGTCCTTCTGTCTGTATTCTTGTCCTTCGCATATGAAATCGACCGCTGTTCGCCTTTTTGTCCTCTCATTGCTGGTCTTGCTGGGGATCAGCATACTTTTCCAACCTTCTCCCCGGCCGGCGAATTGCCCAGATGCCCAGTTCTCCGCAATGGCTTCATCCCGCATCTTTTTCCACAACCTGCGTTCCTACCGATACCAAAAGACCGCTTATCCCGAGAAAGGAATGAATCACTTCCTCTACCGACGATCACTGGAAGACCCGCTTCAATTCCTGCTCATCGAACAAGAAGTGTCGAGTGAATGGCACATCCGGCCCTTTGTGCGGGACAGCAGCATTCATGCTTTAGGCAGAACGGCCCAGGGACATGAAGTGGATCTGTTGCAGGCCGATTCTGAGTCCTACTGGCAGCTGGCGGCCTCCATTTATGCCTCAGTCCTTTCGGAAGAAGCGCTCTTGATGACGCACGAAGGCGACAGTTTGCTTTTTTTACTGGACCAAGAGGAACGAAAGCGGGCAGAACAGGTGCTCTTCGATTACTTTCGGTTGGTGGGATGCAATTGACATGCACTGGAAGAGCGCCAAAAAAGAATTCAGCAGTCATCTTCAATTCGAGCGAGGCTTGTCGAGGAACACGGTTCAGGCATATGTTCGGGACCTCGGCTTGTTGATCGGTTTTGCCGAGGAACGGGAGCTGAAGGTATTGGGCGTTCGTCTTCAGGATCTTGAAGCCTGTATCAAAAGCCAACTGGATGCGGGAAAGAGCCACCGAAGTGTCGCCCGGATGATCTCTTCCTGGAAGGCCTTTTACCTCTACCTGATATTGGAAGGCCTGTTGAGCGAGGACCCGACCGCCCTTTTGGAAGCACCCAAGCTCGGCGCCTACCTACCCGAGGTTATGAGCATTGATGAGATCGACCGAATGATGGCCTGCATTGAATTGGGTAAACCCTCAGGTCATCGGGACCGAGCCATCATCGAGACCCTCTATGGCTGCGGACTGCGGGTGAGCGAACTGACTGGCCTGGAGATGAATCACCTGCATCCCGACGAGCGATACATCCAAGTAACGGGTAAAGGCAACAAACAACGGCTGGTTCCCATCCACGAGGAAGCGCTGAAGCATCTCATGCTCTATCTCAGCGAGTGCCGCAGCCAGCTGAAGGTGAAGACGGATTCCAAACACTTGGTCTTTTTGAACTTAAGAGGCGGTGCCCTCAGCCGAGTGAGTGTCTTCCAGCTCGTGAAAAGACTGGCTGAATCTGCCGGGATCTCCAAGAACGTCAGCCCGCACACCTTCCGCCACTCCTTCGCCACGCATCTGGTGCAGAATGGTGCCGATCTGCGTGTGGTTCAGGAACTGTTGGGCCATGAAAGCATTCTCACCACAGAGATCTACACCCATTTGGACAGAAAACACCTAGCGGCTGTGGTAAAGAAATACCATCCGCGAAATCAGGATTGAGTCCAACTTTCTTTACCGATGTCTTTCCAAACGTCGCTGATGCCAAAGGGCCGGAATGAGCAGCATCATCAAAACCGGATTGAGCACCAGGCGATGCAAATGGCTGATCATGGAACTGTATCCTGGAACAGCAGATAGATAGAGGAAGAAATACAGAGGCAACAGGACAACAAGACCGAAGCCCATCACCAAAAAGGAAAATCGGGTAAAGCTTTTGTCCCTGAAAAGCCCGTGGATCATGCAGATGGCGAACAGGTCGTTCAGCAGATAGCGCAGCACCTTGGCCGAAATGAATTCCGGCACGGACATATTGGTCAGATAATCGGTTCCCTGATAGGGAAGCGTCCAGTCACCGGAACCGAAAAAGGCATTGTGGATGTTGAGCCGATCCTGGAAGAGATAGACCAAAAAAAGACCGATGGCCCCTGTGGAGACATAAAGAGCCGACCGGAGCCGATCATGCATCCTTTGCGGGTTTTTTGCCCACCCAAAGCGCCCAGAGGAGCAATACCATCAAGTAGAGCACCGAGGTAAAACCATACTTGTGGAAGAAATGGAAATAGCGTCCGTCTGCAGTGATGTTCAAAATGGCCAGCAGGTATAAGCGCATCAGGTTGGCCAAATGGATCAAGAGCAGACCCGCGGGCAAAAACCACAGCATGCGCTTCCACTGGCCTCCAAAAGCAAACAGAAAAGACGCAAACAGAAACATGACATTCAGCCCGTTGCAGCCCTCCTCCACCGATACCGTTCTTTTCCCGTCGAAATACAAGGTATCGAAGGTTTGCTCCAGTCCAGATTCTGGATAATCCAGATGTGCATTCATCCGGATACGGGTTTCGTAGCCCATGGCCTCGCTGATCTCTGCCACCTGAAAAACGATCGAACGGGTGAAGGGATCGGTGCGTTCGGTCTCATCGAAATGAGCGATGTACAGACCGTAAGCCACGGAGCTGATGATGTAGGCCCCCAGGAAGCGCAGCAGGAAAAACAGGGTCGGCAGGAATTTCTGAAGCATGGCCCTCAAAGATCGTAGTAGTGATTGAAGAGCTGGGTGCGCAGGGCCAATTGAAAGGTCGATCCGCTTCGATCCGGTTGAAGGACACGCACTTCCTCATTGACGTAGAACAATCCACGGTAGGTATAGGCCAATTCCAATCGCAGGCGAATGGCCGGATTGACCATCCAGTAGCTGCGCAGGTTGAACATGTAGAATTCGCTTCTATTGAAGCGCGCAATGAAATGACCCTCGTCAAAAGGCCGGTCGTCGTAGCTGCTGTAGATCCCTCTTCCGAAATAACCTCCAATATCGTTTCCCTGCAGGCCAAAGGTGAATTGAGACTCCCATCCAAATCGCTTGTAGTCGTAGGCGATCTGGCCGACGAACTCATAAAAATTACCGCCCCATGGATGGGCCAGTTCCTGATTGTAATGTCCGTAGTTGGTCAAGACCCGTTTGTGGGAATAGATATAGGGCTTGCTCATATTGAATTCAAACCGACCAAAGAGATTCCTGACATGGAACACATCAAAGGCTTTGGTCCCGATCTGCAGGGCGTATTTATTGGTCCAGGATCCATTGCCCGCGGTGATGTCGTTGGCCACGAATTCATCCAGCATGAACTGCATGTACAATTGCCATCGATCCTTGATCAGGTAGGAGGCCGAAAAACCCAAAAGGGCATTGCTCGCATCCGAGCCCCGGGCAAATTCAATGGGGCGGTAGAAAATAATGGGGTTCAAGAAATTGATGTCGAACCCACTGCTGTTGGCTGAATCCGCCCACACGATGCCCTCAAAAAAACCAATATTCCATCGCTTGCCCAAGTTGATGCTCAGGTAGTGCATGCTCACATACTTTCTCTTGAACACTCCGCCCCCTCTTACCTCATTGCGCACATCCGTCATGTAATTGAACAGATTGACGTATTTGATCTTCCAGGCCGTCGTCTCGATGCGCAAAAAGGGATAACTAAAGGCATTATCACTCAAAAACAAGGATCTGTGTCCTTCGCCTATGAAATTCTTGCCGTGACCAAAGGTGAAATTGAAATAATCGCTCGGTCTGTAGTTGACTGCTCCCGTTGCCTGACTGAAATCAAAACCCACCCCATTTTCAAAGGCCCGTGATTTCCCCTGACCTGGAACGACTCCTCGTGCTTGTACGAACGCATCGATCCAGCTAGGGTACAGCGCCTGATTTTCGCGGAAGGTGGAAAAAAAGCTCACCTGTTCTCCGAAGGATCCTTCCATGAGGAAACCTCGGGTGTTCACGTAATTCACCGCATCCGTGGCCTCGGGGCCGTATTCTCTGCCACCGGAAAAATTCATGACTGGATCCAATCGCCATTTGAAGCCCTTCGCATCAACCTGCACCAGACGCTCATTGAACAGCTTCCGGCCCCAGGCATTGCCCGTCCACCAGCCGCCGATCGGGTACTGCACATTCAGAGAATCCATGTCGATCACATCATCCTTGCGGAGCGGCTTCACTCCAGTATGCACGCGGTCCTTCCCGACCGTCATCGCCTCCTTTTCCTGAAACCGCAGGTCGAAGGCATTCATGAATTCATATTCATACTGCCCGAAGAGGCCCGTGAAGGCGCCGACAAGAAATAAAGTCAATGTAAATCGCACAGATCAGGTGTTGACCGCCTCGGTCGGATCGAGTTGTGAATAGGGTGAATTATTGCTGATGAACTCCGGCACCAATTCCTTGATCTGCCGAACGATCGCCTCTTCATTGCCCGCCTTTTTCAATTCGGTCATGAGTTTTTCGATGCCACGATCCACCTCGCTGGCTGGTTCAGGCAAAACATCAGCGATCATGATCTTTTCGTGGTGCGTCTCCTTGGTGTTCTCTTCTGTGGCCAGCAGCTCCTCGAATAATTTTTCTCCTGGCCGGAGTCCGATCTCCTGTATCTCAATGTCTCTTCCTTCCTCGAGGCCAGACAGTTGGATCATTTTTTTGGCCAGATCGATGATCTTGACACTTTGACCCATGTCGAAGACAAAAATCTCACCGCCATTGCCCATTGCCCCTGCCTCCAGCACCAGATTGCAAGCCTCTGAAATGGTCATGAAATAGCGCGTAATGTCTCGATGGGTGATGGTCAGAGGGCCACCTTCATCGATCTGCTTCTTGAATACAGGGATAACAGAACCGTTGGAGCCCAAAACATTGCCAAATCTGGTCGTGATGAACTGGGTGCGGGCACCGCCACTTCTATACCGGCTTTGAACGATCAATTCCGCCACCCTTTTGGTCGCGCCCATGACATTGGTTGGATTCACGGCCTTGTCTGTGGAGACCATCACAAATTTTTCCACTTTATGCTCAAGTGAAAGTGAAACCAAATTGGACGTTCCCCCGACATTCACCCGAACGGCCTCGTAGGGATGTTCTTCCATCAAAGGCACGTGCTTGTAGGCGGCCGCATGGAAGACCACTTGTGGGCCAAATCGCTCGAATACTGTTTGCATCCGGCTTCGGTCGGAAACATCGGCAACCACCACTTCCAACAGTGGCAAGAAGAGTGAATAGTGCGTTTTGACATCCAATTCCAACTCGTACAATGGACTTTCCGCCTGATCTACCAAAACCACTTTGGACGGTCTGAAGTGCAATACCTGCCGGACGATCTCGGATCCTATGGAACCCGCTGCGCCCGTTACAAGCACCACTTTTCCGCTCAATTCCCGTGCGATATTGCTGCTGTCCAGTTTGATCTGCTCTCTGCTGAGCACATCCTCGATTCGAACCGATTTGATCTGGGCTGAACTCAGTTCTCCCTGGATCCATCGGTCCACAGGTGGGATGACCTTGGTCTTCAAATTGAGCTCGAGGCAACTATCGATGATGGCTCTTTTTTTCTGGCTATCCAATTTCTGAATGGACAGGATCACCTCGGTGACGCCATTTCTGAGCAAAAACTTCTGATCCAATGCCTTTTTCGGAGAATGAACCGGCGCACCGATCAGCGATTTCCCCACTTTAGATGGGTTGTCATCTATAAATCCGACCACATTGTATTTACTGGACATTTCATTTTCCAGTGTTTGTTTGGTGATGAGCCCACTGCTGCCCGCACCATAGATCAGCACATTTGTTTTTAAAGTCATCTTGGTACTCACGATCCTATAATACAGTGCCTTGATCACCAAACGACTGCCGATAAGCAAGAAGATGACAAGTAGAAAATGTACCAAAAGGGTTGCTTTTGAGATCTGATGTACCGGCAACATTTCGCTGGAAAAAAGAGTGGTCGCAGAGAACAAGAACTCCAATACAAAGGCTATGGTGGCTCCTTTGAGGAGTTTATACGCATCCTGTTGACCAGTATGCCGAATGATGCTCGCGTACGAGCGGGCGATCAGAAAACCGATGAGGTAGCAGACCAGACTAAAAAAGATCTCCCTGTCAACAAGAGTGAAAGAGAAATCTCTGAGTTGGTAGGCGGTGGTCAGCAGATGAGCGAACAAATAGGAAAAGAACACGAAGCCCATGTCCAGTCCAAGAATGATCCAACGACTTAAAAAACGGTCGGAGTAACTATCAACGAATTTTCTGATCATCTATCTAAGAAAACGGAATGGCAATTTACAGATTCATGGGCAGTCTTCTCTGCTCAATTTTTAAATGAAGCCCGAACCGTTTATCGCAAGCCTCCATTTTGACCATAATGATTTTTGTATTATTTATGCAACAAATACTTATAAAAATGGCAGATAATATCACACCCGGAATGCTCGTAAAAAAGCTCAGAGAAAACATGAACAACAACGGAACCATGAGATCGCTTTTTGCCTCTCAGTTTTTGGGTAAGTTGGACGTTCACGAGCTCAATGGAATGGTCAAGAATATTGACAAAGAGCTGAAGAACAGAGAGCAAGCAGAAGTGGACAAATTGAAAAAGCAACTCGAGGATCTCGGATACTCGGTGAGTAAAAAATAAGTGCCCATCGATTGGACGCTCAATTTGTTGACCGATATGAGAAAGCGGAGCCCAAAAGGCGCCGCTTTTTTTATGCTCAGTCAAAATCGCCGATCCCTCTTCGGCGGTCGAGTTTCAGATCATTCAAAATGCTGGCCTTGGCCCCTATTCCAATGGTGTAACTTCTTTGGAATCCGAAGGGCACCCAGAATACATTCAACTGCCAGCAATGCAGGTCCCTGAACATGTTGATCGTGGTATAGCTCAGCGCCTTCCGTTCAAAATCATAACCCGTGCGAAAACCGATCTTCCAGTTGTCGGTCAGGGTGATGTCTCCATTCACATCCAGTGAACGGGTCTCAAGCACCTGTAATCCAGGTTTATTGTTGGTATAAAAGAAGTTGAAATTCAGGCTCCAGGGCACATCAAAATCTGCGTATTGACGCATGAGGTAGTAATCGACATCCCCGGGGGTCAGGCCAAGTGGATTCGCATGCAAAGCCGCCTGCTCCGCTTCATCTGAAGCGGTCTCCTGCTCTCTTTTTTCTTCCTTCTTCTTATCGGGCCGGAAACGATCCGCATTCAATGAAAATCCAATATTGAAACTGCTTTGTGTTCTGCGCAGCAAGGGACCGTTCGCGTCGTAGGAGAAAACATCTATTCGCTGCCCGCTTTGATCGATGCCGTACCAGTCAAAACTCGAATTGAAATTGAACTGGACCAGGCCATTCAAAGCCGAAGTACGCGCACTCATCCGAACCGGGCTCCATTGGAAAGCTGTGGCTGCAGCATTCCATGAAGTATTGAGGCTCAATCCTTCAAGGAGTTTGACCTTGGTGGCACCCGTGGAATCCCTCTTGCTTTTGACCTTCATCTCCAAGGTGTTCTGTAGGCCGAAATTGACATTTGCCCGCATCCCTTTTCCCGGTGATCCATACAAATACGAGTTGTACACCGAAGATGTACGCATCGTTCCCAAAGTATCGGACTGATAAGTTTGATAATAGCCCCATACCGGATCACTGAAATCAGGGGTGTAACTCATGCCGATATTGGGCGTCAGCACATGGCGAATGGCCTTCACTTTTCCTCTGAAATTGAATTGGCCATAGACCTTCGTGGACATGTTGGCATTGACGGAAAAGTTGAATGCATTATTGAACCCACGGATGGTATCCTGTGCCACGCTGTTGGTCGAATCGATCAGTCGGTACCTCAATCGGGATCCATACCATCTGCTGTTCATTCGAATGGATGGACTGAACGTCCAGTATTTGAACAATTTGGCGTTGGTCTGTAAGCTGGCCGAATGTTGCCCTCCATAGCGCGCATTCCTGTTGAAGGATCTGGCCGAAAAAAGATCTTCATCCATTCGCCCATCGATGCGGTTTTCCGCCTGAAATGAATAGTTCATTCCGATCTTTTCATACCAGGCATCTTCCCCGATCTGCGTGCCGAATTTGAAGGGATAGAAACGGTTGACATTGAAGGAGAGCTGCGGCAGGGTCAGTGCGATGGTCTTCTGCTGATTGTTCTGACTGTGCCTGAGGTTCATAGAAAGGCTGTACGGCCTGCCTTGCCAACTCTTTTGGATCGAGACATTGGATTGCATCTGAGAAGTCAGGACCTGATTCGCTGTTTGCTGTGTATTCTGGAAATAGCTTGCGGAAGCCAGATTCACATTGGCTGAAAATCGAAGATCCGGTCTGGCCTTGGGGTCCTGGTTGTGTGACCACCGAATGTTGAAGTCTGTTGAATTGCGGAAAGAGCCACCATTTTCCAGGAAACTCTCCTCTCCATATTTGATCCTGTTGAAATTCACGGCCATATTTCCCCGGTACCGATAGCGCTTCCTGTAGTTGCTCTGGACCCTCAGTCCCCAGCCGCCCATGGTGTATATCTCACCTCGGAAGGTCATGTCCATGAATTCATTGGTGGCCCAATAGTAGCCTCCATCCTTTAGGAAATATCCCCGCTCGAAGTTGTTTCCGTAGGTCGGGATGATGATCCCTGAACGACGACGGGTTTCCGTGGGGAAGAAGCCAAAAGGCAGGACGAGGGGTGTGGGCACATCCAGCATCTCCAGATAGGCGGGCCCAGTGATGATCTTATCTCCGCTGATCACTTTCGTTTTCCCAGTACGCAGGCGAAAATGAGGATGTTCATGGCTGCAGGTCGTAAAAGAACCGCCGCGGATGTAAAAGACACGTTCTTCCATCTTCTTGACGCGTTCCCCATGCAGGTAGCCTTCACCTTCCTTGGTGATCACTTTCTTGATGCGGGCCTTCTTGGATTCGAAATTGTACCGAATGGTGTCTGTTCGGTATTCTTTACCCCCTTCCATGAATATGGGCCGTTGCACCAAACTGCCTGTGCTGTCGATGATCCCTGTTGCAAGCGCCTCATTGGTGGCCCAATCGATCTGAATGTAGCCCGCTCGGATGCCAATGTCCTGATAATCCACCTGGGCCTGATTGTAGAAATAACTCAGATTTCCGTCGGGTGTTACCACCAGACTGTCCTCTGCCCTGCCCTTCACCTCAGAACGCAACAACTCAGGAGGGCCAGGAGACAGTTTCACACTGTCTGGCTCTGTTACAGCCAGGCTGTCAGCCGCCTGACTATAGACACATTTGACTGTTGATAATAGGAAGAAAAGGATCCAAAAACGCAGCAACAAGGCGTACTATTTTTGATTAAAGCCTGTTTTTAAAGCAACAGACAGCCAAAGCTATTCAAAAAGCGGACCTAATATTTCTCCTCACTTGAAGCTCTTTTCACATAAAAATCCAGCACTCTTCCTTCTGATGGGATGTCTGTTCAGCAGCGCATGGGACTTTCGGGTGTTTGGAGGTGAAAAACTTCGGGCCGAAAGCATCGAAAAGGTCATCATTGACGCGGGCCACGGAGGACACGACCCAGGCAATCTGGGCACCGGAAAATACAGAACCAGCGAAAAACACATCGCCCTGGAGGTGGCCCTGCGTGCAGGACAGCTCATTGAAAGAGAACTTCGTGGAGTGGAAGTGGTCTTTACACGGGAGTCCGATAAATTCCTTGAACTGCGGGAGCGAACGGCTCTGGCCAATGAAGAAGATGCAGATCTGTTCATTTCAGTGCACTGTGATGCCTTCACCTCGGGCTCTCCTCAGGGAAGCTCTTCCTACGTGATGGGGAAAAATCACGGAGATGAAAACATGCGGGTGGCGCAGACAGAGAATTCCGTGATCTTCCTGGAGGAGAACTACGAAGAGAACTACGAAGGATTCGATCCCTCCCGCCCCGAGACCTATATCGCATTGACACTATACCAGAATCACTTCCAATACCAGAGCATTTCACTGGCGCAGAAAATGCAAAACCAATTCACTCATCACGCTGAACGAAGAGACCGCGGGGTCAAGCAGCAACCCTTGTATGTCACTTCGCGGGCGGCGATGCCGGCCGTACTCATCGAACTCGGCTTTCTGACCAACTCCAAAGAAGAACAATTCCTGAACAGCGATCAGGGCCAGCAGAAAATGGCAGAGAGCATCTTCCGGGCAGTTCGCGACTACAAGAGGGAGATCGACCGCTTACAATCTGCCAATAAAGAAAGTGAGGCAACGGAGATCATAGAGACCGACGAAATGTCCTCCGTTGTGTTCCGTGTTCAGGTCAAGACCAGCTCGAGGGAAATGGATGTCGACCATCCCTTTTTCAAAGGTGAAAAAGACATTGTGATGCACCGTTCCGGAGCCTACTTCAAGTACTCTATCGGGGCTTATTCAGACTACGATCTCGCTCGTCAGGAGGCACTCAGACTCAGGAAAGACGGTTTCAAAGGTGCTTTTGTCGTCGCCTATCAGAACGGCGAGCGTATGGACATTGCACAGGCCCGCAGAACGACCCGTTGAAGGGACGCAGTCCTTATTTTAGCATTCTTGATATTCTTGAGCACATGAAGATCCCAAAGGAAGTACGTGCGGGTGCAGTGGCAGCAATAGCGCTTATTCTGCTCTATTGGGGCATCAATTTCCTCAAGGGAAAGAATGTATTCTCCGAGCAGACCCTTATTTATGCTCTGTACGACCGGGTGGATGGCCTGAGTGCTGCCCGGCCAGTGAACATCAACGGTTTTAAGATCGGACAGGTGAACAGAGTGTTCTTTCACCCATCGGGCGATGGTAGCCTCATCGTCGAGATGAGCATCACCACCGATTTTGCGATTCCAAGGAATTCGATCGCCAAGATCAATGCACAGAGCCTATTGGGCGACAAAACCGTAGACATAGTACTCGGTGACGCCACCGAAAAGGTATTGGCAGGCGACACCCTCAGATCCGAGATCACACTGAGCCTGACCGACGAAGTGAACAAGCAGGTACTGCCGCTCAAGCAAAAGGCAGAACACCTCTTTGGAAGCATCGATACCGCCATGATCCTTTTGACCGGCTTCCTGAACGAACAGACGCGCGATGATTTTCGCGCCACCTTCGAAAGTGTTCGCAAGAGCTTTGAATCCATCGAACACACTTCTTCTGAATTGGACGGCATCGTCACAGAGAATCGGAGCCGCTTGGACGAAGTCATCAAGAACATCCATGCGGTGACAGAGGCTCTTGGCCAAAATGCAGAGGGAATTGGAGAAATGATCGTTGATGCAGAGGCCATTGCAGACACCTTGAGTCAGGCCGAACTGGGCAGATCCCTGCGCTCGCTGAATGCCACCTTATCCCAGGCCGATTCCATCCTCGGGCGCATCAACCGTGGTCAGGGAACTGTCGGAAAACTCATCAACGACGAAGAGCTCTATGAAGAACTCGTACAGGCTTCTGAAGAACTCAAGCGCCTGCTGCTGGACGTGCAGTTGAACCCGAAGCGTTATGTGCACGTTTCTCTTTGGGGATCGAGCAAGAAATTTGACAAGGAAGAAGTGGACCAGGCCGAAAAGCAAAAACAAATGGAACGGGAACAGGAGAAGAAGGACAAGAAGGATTCCAAAGGGACTCAGTGATCATAAGACATGGAGACCATTAAAATGATCGAGATCGCCTGCTTCGTCCTCGCCCTTGGCACAGCCGTTTTCTTCTTCCAAAAGAACGCTGGACGCATCCGCAGGAACATACAGCTCGGTCGTGATGTGGATCGCAACGATCGGGCGTCCGAACGCTGGAAGATCATGGGCCGGGTGGCTTTGGGACAATCAAAAATGGTCGCTCGTCCGGTGGCCGGCTTCTTTCACATTCTGATCTACGCCGGATTTCTCCTGATCAACATCGAAGTATTGGAGATCTTCATCGACGGACTGCTGGGTACCCATCGGATATTCTCCGGACCATTGGGCGGATTGTACACGGCGGCCATTGATTTCTTTGAGATCCTCTCCGTCGGAGTCATCCTCGCCTGTCTGGTGTTCCTGTGGCGCAGGAATGTTCAGCGCATCAAGCGTTTTCACACAGCGGAAATGAAGGGATGGCCCACCAGGGATGCACAACTGATCCTCTATGTAGAGTTGGTTCTGATGGGCGCTCTACTCATGATGAACGCCGCGGAGTCGAAAATGGAAGGAAGCCCGGCAGGGCCATTTGTGATCAGCCAGCATTTGGGATTCGTTTTCAACGGATGGTCACAGGATGCTCTTCACATGGCGGAGCGGGGATTTTGGTGGCTGCATCTGATCGGGATCCTGGCGTTCCTGAACTATCTGCCTTTTTCCAAGCATTTCCATATCATTCTCTCCTTTCCCAACGTATGGTATTCCAAACTCGACCCCAAAGGATCGATGGGCAATATGGCCTCGGTAAAAGAGGAGGTAGAGAAGATGATGGACCCGAATGCCGATCCTTTTGCTGCACCAGCCGAGGGCGCAGCCGAACCTGAACGCTTCGGTGCCAAGGATGTGTTCGACCTGCACCGAGTGCAATTGATGAATGCCTACACCTGTACCGAATGCGGAAGATGCACTTCGGTATGTCCGGCGCACGAAACCGGCAAAAAATTATCGCCGCGCAAGATCATGATGGATGTTCGGGACCGACTGGATGAAGTGGGAAAGAACATCGACAAGAATGGTGAATTCCAGGACGACGGCCTGAGTCTGTTGGATGACCGGATCAGCCGGGAGGAACTTTGGGCATGTACTTCCTGCAACGCGTGCGTGGAGGCTTGTCCCGTGGCCATCGATCCTCTTTCGATCATTCTGGAGATGCGTCGGTATCTGGTCATGGAAGAATCGGCAGCTCCTCAGGAACTGAACCTGATGATGACCAATGTAGAGAACAACGGCGCCCCCTGGCAATTTGCACAGGCAGACCGGCTCAATTGGGCACAGGATTGAGATTCCGATCGTGGATACTGGCATTGGCCTTGAGCGGGATCCTCCTATCCTGTGCGAAGGAAAGTGACTTGTATTTCACTCCGCTTGGAGCAGATGCCATCGGGTTTGCACAAAATATGGGGGCCGTTCAGACCTGGTACGATCAGTTCAATGACACCATCACCTCCCTGGCCGAAGGGGAACGTCTCGATCGCATTGGGTCCGCTCAACATTTCATCATCGATACGCGCTATTTCTTCGACTCACTCTATTTCCGGGCCGTGGCCTATCCCCTATCCTCAGGGACAGACATATTTGGCGGACGTACGGACCTTGTCCGCATTCGATTCATGGAAAAATCGGGCAGCAACGATCTGCTGAGCAGCTACATTCAGATCTTCCCACAGCTCAAGGACACCGTCTGGACCGATGGAAGTAAAAGTCAGTTTGTCACCGACAGCACAGATTGGAATGGACTGACGCTCGACCGCCACTTCATACTGAGCAGCCCATTGTCTGATTTTGAAGCAGTATGCGACACTACAGGTGCACTCATCGCCTTCAAGACAAGCAATGCACGCCTGTACCAACTTGTAAACCCCTGAACAATGGAAGCCATTCAAACCATGGCCGATATGGCCGCCCGATCCGAAAAGCCCGATGTCCTATTCTGGATAGGTTGTGCGGGAAGTTTTGACGACCGGGCCAAGAAGATCACCCGATCCTTTGCCGAACTGCTCCAAAAGGCCGGGGTTTCATTTGCCGTGCTGGGGCAGGAAGAAAGTTGCACCGGGGATCCGGCCAAAAGAGCAGGAAATGAGTTCCTGTTTCAGATGCAGGCAGCGATGAATATCCAAACCCTCAATGCCTATGAGGTCAAACGGGTCGTCACCACTTGTCCGCATTGCTTCAACACCCTTAAGAACGAATACCCGGAACTCGGCGGGAACTACGAGGTCCTGCACCACACACAGTTCCTTCAGAAACTGCTGGATGAAGGAAAGCTGAAAGTGGAGGGCGGTGCCTTCAAGGGAAGAAAAGTGACCTTTCACGACCCCTGTTATCTGGGCCGTGCAAACGATGAGTTTGAAGCGCCGCGTTCGGTGCTCCGCGATCTGGAAGCCGATCTGGTCGAAATGAAGCGTTGCAAGAATCGTGGATTCTGCTGTGGAGCAGGAGGTGCCCAAATGTTCAAAGAAGCAGAAAAGGGAAACAAAGAGGTCAATATTGAACGTACTGAGGAAGCGCTGGATACGGGTGCTGAGATCGTCGCGGTGGGCTGCCCCTTTTGCACAACGATGATGACCGATGGCGTGAAGAACAAAGAAGAAGAAGCGCGGGTCAAGGTCTACGATGTCAGTGAACTGCTGAATGAAAGCACCCGTTCATGAATTCCCGGTACGAAAGTCTGCAGATCCCTGAAGAGGCGCGCATTTGGACCTATGGCCTGCCACAACAACTCAGTGGAACAGAGCGAAAAGTCCTTGTGGAAGAGATCGAAGCATTTGTCAGCGGATGGGCCGCCCATGGCCAAAGACTAGATGCAGGATTTCATATCCTGGAAGACCGCTTTCTCATTCTCTGGGTGGATGAACGCGAGCAAGCCGCCACAGGATGCAGCATTGACGACAGCGTCAGTTTCATAAGGAGGCTTGGCAAACAGCTCGGAACAGATCTCTGTGACAGAAATCGCGTCTTTTTTCGAAGTGTATCTGGATCGATCGAAGAACGAGACCTTCATGGCATACTCGCTGAGGCACGAACGGGAAAGGAAATTCCCTACGCCACCGCTATCGATTTTTCAGCAGATCGCTGGAAGCAATGGAAACTTCGTTTTGAACGCCCGCTGAAAGAAAGCTGGATGGGGCGATTCATTCCGTGACCAAATAGGGGCTTCAGACTCTGAGCATCCAGGCGTTCCGGTCTTCCGTCCGGCCCACTCGGATATCGCTCAATGCCTTTCGGATACGGCTTCCCATTCCCTTTTCAGGTGTGGGAACCTCGAACAACTCGTCGCCAAACCCAATGCCCGATATAGGGCTCACCACAGCTGCAGTGCCCATTCCAAAGGCCTCCTGAAGATCTCCTGACCTGGCTGCAGCGATCAATTCATCCACCGTGATCGGTCCCTCCTGAACCTCTTCTCCCCACTCTTTTAGAAGGAAGAGAATGGAGTCGCGTGTGATGCCCGGTAAGATCCGGTCGCTCAAGGGAGGTGTTCGCATCACGCCATTGATGCGGAACATGATGTTCATCGTGCCCGATTCCTCAATGAGGCTATGCTCCTTGCTGTCCGTCCAGATGATCTGGGTGAATCCCTGCTCTTTGGCCTTGGATGTTGGATAGAAGGCACCTGCATAATTGCCTGCTGCCTTTGTGAATCCGATGCCGCCCGCTGTGGAACGCGCGAATTCCTGCTCGATCTTGACCCGAACATCCCCTGCATAATAAGGCCCAACCGGTGATGTGATGATGGCGAACATATAGTCCTCACTTGGACGGGCCGCAATGAAGTGAGAAGAACTGAACAAGAATGGACGTACGTAAAGCGACATCCCTTCATCATCAGGAACCCAGGCCGAATCCAATCGGATGAGTTCTTTCAATCCATCCATGAACACGTCTTCAGGAACCTCGGGCATATTCAGTCGAACGGCCGAGCGATTCAAGCGCTTAAAATTCTCTTCAGGACGAAAGATCGCCACAGAACCGTCGAGCTGCCGGTATGCCTTAAGGCCTTCAAATGCCGCCTGACCATAGTGCAGTGCGTGCAGTGACAGCGGAAACTTCAGTTCCTCGTACGGCCTGATGTACGCATCGCCCCAACGCCCGCCTGAATAGTTGCAGATGAGCATGTGGTCAGAAAATTCCTTTCCAAATTCAAGTCCTTCCAATTCAAGCTGATCTCTCCTGCTCTCTTCTGCCTTTTGGATGTGGATCATGTTCCGGGGGATTTTGTGCGAAAATACAATCTGATAAGTCGATGCTGTTGTGCCAGTATATTTGCACCGGATCAAATCACTTCTCATGTACAGAAAAGCACTTTCCCTCATATTGTTCGGGTCTTTCCTATTCACCGCATGCACCGGAAATGGTACCGCCGCGGAAACTTCTGAAACCGAGTCTGCTGCAGAGGCATCAGAGGCCCCCAGCCTGGAGGTCTATGGAGACAGCAGCATGACACCCGATAACGCTCTGGAAGTCGGCGACCTGCTCGCCTATATGGAGGGAAAAGATTCTGTGAATGTGAAACTCCGCGGTGTCATCAATGCCTGCTGTCAGAAAAAAGGTTGCTGGATGGACATGGACCTCTCAGAGGACCAAAGCATGACCGTTCGGTTCAAGGACTATGGCTTCTTTGTGCCCATGAATTCTGCCGGACGGACAGCGGTGATCGAAGGAGTGGCCAAGGTCGATACACAAGGCGTTGATTGGTTGCGCCACAAGGCCGAGGACGCTGGCCGATCAGAAGAAGAGATCGCAGCCATCACTGAACCCATTGTTTCGGTGACCTTTATGGCCGACGGGGTGATTCTGGAGTAAGCGCCATGCATCTGCTGCTCCGTACAGGCCTTCTTTTGCTGCTGCTCGCTTGTTCCCAAAAGAACGAGGATCCGCCTGCAGCGACCGAGTCTGAAATGCGTACTTACTCTGAACTTTCCGGACTGATGCTGGGCGTTCAAGCCTATCAAAAGGTTCTGAGGGACTCTGTGCGATCAGGCGCTTCTCAATTGCCGAACAACCCCATGGATCTCGCTCGATTGCATTCAGCACAGGCCACAGACAGCCGGGAGCTCGAGGGCAACTACCACGAATTGGCCGATCACTTCATCCAATGGAACGACAGCGTGCATTCCGGGGCCAAGACGCGAAGGATCGAAGCATTCAACAAGAGCATCGACGCCTGCATACAATGCCACAGTTCGAGATGTCCCGGACCCATTTCGTCCATTCGCAAACTCTATCTGCCTGTTTCCGACAGCGCCTCATGATCGAACGGCCGGTCGTACCCACAGCAGATGGAAGCCTCACACTTTGGGATGAGCGCACCGGACAGCATTATCATTCCCTTCATGGCGCAAGACGCGAGTCGGAACATGTCTTTATCAAAAATGGCCTCGACCCTTTCCTGGGAAAAGAAGATCTGCGCATCCTTGAATTGGGATTCGGTACCGGACTGAATGCCTTGCTGGCTTGCATTTGGGCCCAAAAACACCAAATGCCGGTTCGCTACCTGAGCTGCGATCTCTATCCGCTGGACCGTCGGGATTTCATCGATTCAGCAGATCCTTCTGAAAAGGCGGTCTGGAATCAGCTCCTCGATGGCCCATGGGGAGAAGAGATACGGATCGACAAGTATTTTTCCCTCAAAAAAGAACGATGCGACATACGCAGCTTGGTTGGCCATCACGAAGCATTCGACACCGTATTCCACGATGCCTTTTCTCCCGATTCTGAACCCGAACTCTGGACATTGGACGTTTTCCAAAGCATGTATGCAGCCTTGAAAGGGAACGGATCGTGGGTCAGCTACAGCGCAAAAGGACAAGTGCGAAGGGATCTGCAGACGGCCGGATTCATTGTGGAACGCCTCGAAGGCCCACCAGGAAAAAGAGAAATGCTCCGCGGATGGAAGAAATGAAAAGATTCAATGTGCGGGTCTATGGCTGTCTGACCCATCCGGACCTGGGGATACTTACTTCTGTAGAAAAGATCCAGGGCCGAACCTACCGAAAATTCCCAGGCGGCGGACTCGAGTGGGGAGAGAGCACGCGCGATTGCCTGCAGCGTGAATTTCTGGAAGAACTCGATCTGCCTGTTCAGGCCGGAGCGCATATCTATACGACCGACTTTTTTCAGCGCTCGGCTTTTCGTCCGAATGAGCAGGTGATCAGCATCTACATGGAAGCCATTCCTGATGACGGCACCAAAGAAAGGCTCGAAGACCTTCAGGCCATAGAGAAAGACCATCGTGCGGAATGGATCAGCCTGCACAATTTCCATGAAGACTTGTTCGAACTTCCAACGGATCGGGCATTTGCTCAATTGATGAAACAGCAACAGTGAAAAAGACAGCGCTGATCACAGGAGGCAGTGGGTTGGTTGGCACCCACCTGACGGATTGGCTGATCGGGCAGGGTCAGCAGGTGGTCCATCTCTCCACCCGCAAGAACTATCAGCCCACAAGAGATGTGGTACGCAGCGCCTACTGGGACCCGGAAAATGGACACATGGATGCCGAGATCCTCAAAGAGGTCGATGTCATCTACCATCTGGCCGGAGCCTCCGTTTCCAAAAGATGGACACCCGCATACAAGCAGGCCATCCTTCAAAGCCGATTGAGATCCACGCAAACCCTCTGGGACGCGCTGAATTCAGTAGAGCATTCGGTCGAGCAGCTGCTGAGTGCATCCGCTGTGGGCATCTACCCCACATCTGAGCAGACCCTTTACCGGGAGGACGCCGAACCCGCCCATGACTTTCTGGGCAGCGTCACCCAACATTGGGAGCGAAAGGTCCAGGATATGGCAACCGATCTACAACTCCCCGTCTGCCTTCTTCGCATCGGCATTGTTCTGAGCAAACAGGGCGGTGCCCTGAAGGAAATGGAGCCCGTATTCAAATGGGGCTTGGGCATGCCGCTCGGGAATGGTAAGCAGTGGATGTCCTGGATCCATGCTGACGACCTGGCCCGCCAATTCCACTTCTGCGCCGAGAAAAAGCTGCAGGGCATATTCAATGCAGGCGGACCTGAACCGATCACCAATGCAGACTTCAGCCGTGCTTTGGCATCGGCACTGAAACGGCCTTATCC
>JAYOTP010000017.1:19049-49610 GCA_038150465.1 Flavobacteriia bacterium
TCACCAATGCAGACTTCAGCCGTGCTTTGGCATCGGCACTGAAACGGCCTTATCCCTTTTCGTGGATGGGTGTCCCCGGCGGGGCGCTGAAAATGATGCTTGGGGAAAAGGCCACGCTGGCACTTATGAGCCAGAACACATCGGATGAAAAGATCAAGAGCCATGGGTTCACCTATCTGCATTCTGAATTGTCTGGTGCATTGGACAGCATCTACCGCTGAAACGCCGATCGAAAAAGAAGGCGGAATCCTACTAAAAATTTTCTGATTCTTCATTCATTCCCTATTTTCAGGCCGCGAAAATTGAAGGAATGAAAAAGACGTTTTCTCTCGCCTTGCTTTTTGGAGCGATAAGCATTCAGGCTCAGGTAGATCTCATCAATCGAGTAAAGGACAACGGCAGTTCAAGCGAGGACATCGAGTTCACCACGGTATACGACATCGAAGCACTGGAGGTCGAAGACCAAGGCCGATCGGGTACATGCTGGAGTTTTTCCGCCACCGGATTCCTCGAAAGCGAATGCATTCGCAAAGGCAATCGGGTGGATCTAAGTGCACTCTATGTCGTTCGCAAGGTCTACGAGGAGAAAGCTGAGAAGTACATACGCCTGCACGGTGCCCTCAATTTTGGGCAGGGAGGCGCCCTGCCTGATGCGATCTTCGTTCTCAAAGAGCACGGTGCTGTTCCGGAGGAGATCTATAGCGGCAGACCGGACAAAGGACAGCGGATCGATCACGGTGAGCTGGAAGATGCCCTCAGCAGTCTGTTGGATGCCGTTTTGAAAAGGGAAGGTCGTGCGCTGAAAAGCAACTGGAAAGAGGCCGTGAGCGGTCTGTTGGATGCCTACCTCGGTCCGGTTCCTGAATCCTTCGATTGGGAGGGCAAGACCTATACGCCAAGGAGCTTTGCAGACGACTTCCTGAAGTTGAATGCAGACGACTATCTGCAGGTCACGAGCTTCGTTTACCAACCCTACTACGCCCCCATGATGATCGAAGTTCCCGACAACTGGATGTGGGGCAGCAGCTGGAATCTGCCACTCGATGAATTCATGAGTGTTCTCGATGCCTCTCTCTCAGAAGGCTACACCCTCGCCTGGGCAACGGATGTCAGTGAAAAGGGATTCAGCATTCGCAACGGATTGGCCATCAACCCGGACAGGGAACAGCTCGAACTGCTCGGACTCGATGACCCCTTCATTGCTGGCTGTCCGGAGATCAAGGTCAGTGAGGAGTTGCGGCAAGCTGATTTTGATGCCTGGAAGACCACGGACGACCACGGCATGCAGATCGTAGGCAAAGTGACCGATCAGACAGGTAAAGCCTATTACGCGGTGCGCAATTCATGGGGCGATCGGGAGAACCCTTATCGATCAGGTCATCTGTACGCCACTGAATCCTTCATTGCCCACAAGAGCATTAGCTTGGTAGTGAACGTTGAAGCTCTGCCTGCTCGTCTGAGAAAGAAACTCGATCTATAAGGCGATCAGGCCTTCGATCTTGCTGGCTTCCTTGTACCGCTCGATCACTTTGTCCGGATGGGTCATCACTTCTTTCGCCGTGATGCTGATGTACTTACCACCGCTCGAGCTGCGACGGTTGATCTGTGCCTCCTCAGCATCAAAGAGATTTTCCACGCGCGCGATCTTGCTGTTGTCCGCCGGAACGATGAATTTGAACATATAGAGCTGCGGCCAGCTTCCCTGAGCCTTCAGCTTTTCTTCCAAATTCTTCCAGAACGATTCGTTTTTTTCCTCCATGGCCGTTCAAAGTTCGGTCATCTTGTTCGATCCTTCGGGGCATCGTAGCTTTCAAAAAAATATACATATGATCATCAGCACCACGCCCCAAATAGAAGGACATCCAGTCAAGGTTCACCACGGCATCGTTACCGGAGAGACCATTATTGGCGCCAATCTCTTTCGGGATCTTTTTGCAAGCATCAGGGATGTGGTGGGCGGAAGAAGCGGTGCCTATGAGGAGGTGCTTCAGGAAGCCCGGGAAACCGCTCTAAGGGAGATGCAGGAGCGTGCAGAAGAGAGAGGGGCAAATGCGGTGGTCGGCGTCGATCTGGATTACGAAGTGGTCGGAAAAGGCGGCAGTATGCTCATGGTCAGCGCATCGGGCACGGCTGTGAGTATCTGAATGCATTTTCGAACATTCTTCTGCAGAACTGCCCAGAGAAGGCAGTAGAGAATCTACCTTTGAACAATGGGTTTTTCCTATCCCCTGTTTCTCTGGATGCTCACGGCCCTGGCCGTTCCCATTGTTGTGCATTTATTGAAATTCAGACCGCGTCAGACCCTTTACTTCAGCGACATCCGATTCCTCAAGGAGACCGCCTCGACACAGGCGCGTATGCACAAACTCCGTGACATCCTTCTGCTCCTGCTGCGACTGTTGGCGATCGCCTGCCTTGTTCTTGGCTTTTCCATGCCCTTTATCAAGAAGGAAGGCCTTGCATCTGTTGAAAATGAGGACGGATCGGAGATCTACCTCTTTGTAGATGCTTCCCTGAGCATGGATGCCCAGGAAGAAGAGGGCAATTCGTGGAACGGGATGTTCCGTTCGCTCAATGCCTGGCTTTCTTCTGCCACTCAGGACAAAAGCCTATTTATTTCCGATGCCTCCGGATACTTTTCTGCGGCGCGTTCTCCTTCAGAGGCATGGAAGATGCTCAGTGGAATCGAGCCGCACATAGGTGCAGCCTCTCCCCTTTCTGTCTATCAAAAATGGAAAAACGAAGGATCCAAAGGGCAGCTGATCATGGTCTCTGACCTGCAGAGGAATCAATGGGAGGAGCTGTTTCAGGATTCTGTACACAGCAGGGTCATGATCCTGCCTGTCGAACATTCTTCCGATCAGCGCAACTTATCGATCGACAGCGTTTGGGCAGAAGTCCCTTTCACACGTCCCGGGCTGGAACAGCGCCTTCAGGTGCAGGTCAGAAATCACTCTTCCAAGTCCGTGAGCAGCACCCTTGAACTCCTTCAGGATCGTCGGGTGGAAAACTTTGAATCCATCGAACTCGATGCGGGCGCCGTGGAGATCCTTTCGTTGAATTTCATTCCGGGCGGGAGCGGACATGCACAATTACAGCTGACCGACAGGAGCTGGCGTTTCGACAACATCTTTCACATCGCATGGAATCAGGGCCAAATACCGCATGTCCTCATTTACGACAACGGACAAGCAGAGACGGATTGGCCCAGGATCTTTCCGGAGACAGAATTCGAAAGCGAGCTATGGAAGGATAAAACAGAAGATGCAACAGGCACAACGGCCGATCTGATCGTTCTGGCCGACTGGACACCCGGCTCGGGTCTGATGGAGCAAGTGGAGCAGATGGCGCAATCGGGCGCTGACCTGGTGATCTGGCCCTCCAAGACGGGCGCCTATCCCCGTTTCCTCAGCAGCCTCTCCAATTGGAGCAACGGGCAGGATTCAGGGCGCTTCAGAGGCGACTTGATCGATAAAGAGAATGCGCTCTTTCGCTCGGTCTTCTCGCGGATCCCTGAAAACCCTGCACTGCCAGTGGACAGAAAGAGGAATCTGCTGCAGGAAACCAATGGCTGGAGGGGAATGATCCAGTACGAAGACGGATACCTGCAGCTGGCCCAGCGCCAATTGGGTTCTTCTTCGATCCTTCTCTTTGCCTCTGCCCTTTCGCCCGAATGGAGCCACTGGGCGCAGGAGGATCTGACCCTCCCCCTGCTCCATCAGGCCTCCTGGCGCACCCAGGCCAGCAACTCATTGGAACTGAAAGCCCGGCCCGCAGCCTCTTGGACGCTTCCCCATCCGAAGGGAAATATGGAGCAGGCGATCCGTGCAGTTGACGATGCGGGACGAATATTCGTTCCCGGGCAACGCCGCATGGCGGGCTCCACTCAGATCGTGTTCGGCCCAGAATTCAGCCAGCCCGGGGTGTATGCGCTTGTGGACGATCAGGATTCCCTTGGCCTACTGGCTGTCAATCCTTCCTTTGAAGAACGTGACCTGCGCTTTTTCGACCGGGCCGAACTGCCTGCAGAATGGCAAAGTCAGCTTGTGGAATGGGAAGAGCTGGAGCTGTTCGGAGCTGTATCGAAGGAATCGGACCTCTGGGTGATCCTGCTGGGTCTTGGGCTTCTCTTTCTGCTCATTGAGGGCGTTGTCCCTAAGTTTGCACAGCCTAAAAGTTCGCAGACCGAATGAAAGTGCACCTACCAAAAGCCCGGATCGTCCAGCCTCATGGCCCATTGAATGGAGTGATCAGGGATCTGTGGTTCGAGAATGGTGCGCTGATCTCTCCCCCGACAAAGCCCAGCGGCGATGATGTGGACACCCTGGCTGAAGGCTGTTTTGTTTCTGCAGGCTGGGTCGACCTTCGTGCCCGTTCCTTCGATCCAGGTATGCCGGAAAGAGAAACGCTTACCAGCTTGTTGCATGCTGCAGATGCAGGTGGATACGAACAAGTGGGCATCTTACCGGTCACCGAACCGACAGCAGACCATTCCGCGGTCATCGAATACGCCAAGAATCGCTCACAAGGCACGCACAGCCGTCCCTTGTTCATTGGTGCGCTGTCTCGGGGAATGGAAGGAAGAGAACTCGCAGAACTGCAAGAACTCAAGGAAAGTGGTGCAGTCGCCTTCTCTGACGGTGGCCGACCCATCGCCAATGGCCATTTCCTGAAGGTCGCTATGGAGTATTCGGCCATGCTGGATATACCGCTCATACTTCGCCCCGATGACCCCTTCCTGTTCGGTATGGGTGCAGCCCGTGAAAGCCTGAACAGTTTTCGCTCTGGGATGGCAGGCATCCCGGCAGTCTCGGAGGTGATCGGGATCGATCGGATCGCTGAATTGGCCCGATACACTTCCTGTTCGGTTCACCTGACATCGATCAGCACAAAAGAGGGCCTGGACCGTCTTAGGCAATACAAAGGCAAAGACTATCCTCTGACTGCAGATGTGGCCATTGCCCACCTTGCACTGGGACAAGAAGGTCTCCTGGATTTTGATACGAATTGGAAGCAGGTGCCGCCGCTGGGCAGCGAAGACGATCAAAAAGCCCTCATTGAAGGTCTTTGCGATGGCAGCATAGATGCCGTGGTGAGCGATCATCATCCGGTCAATGTGGAACAAAAAGTCTGTACCTACCAAGAGGCTGAAGAAGGGATCTCCTGCATACAGGCGACGCATTCCCTATTGCGTTCTGTTCCCGGGCTGAGTGAAGAACGCTTTGTTGAATTGATGAGCAGCGGACCCCGGCGGATCCTCGGTTTGAGTGAACCCGATTTTCAGCCCGGCGGCCCAGGCGGGTACACCCTGTACCGTCCAGATTCAAAGACGCAGTACGCAACGGAAAACTGGCATTCCACCTCCTCGAACTTCCCTTTTCTCGGCCAAAGGCTGCCTGGAGAAGTCCTGGGCTGCATGCGCAGCTGAGCGATCAGTCCAGCTGCAGCAAATTCCTGTGCACTTGTAGAACTTGTGGGATCAGATCGGCACTTCCATCGTTCACAATGATGTGATCGGCATACGAACGCCGTTCTTCATCGCTCATCTGTTGGTCCATCCGCGCTTCTGCTTGTTGGATGTCCATTTCGTCCCGTTCGGAGATGCGTTGCAAACGGGCAGAGCGATCGGCCTCCACGACAATGAGGGCGTCCAGGCCTTTATGTGCTCCCGATTCGATGAGAATGGCCGCCTCTTTCAGCACATATGTACATGCCCGATGCCTGGAACACCAGTCGGAGAAATCCTCTGCCACCAAAGGGTGAATGAGCGCATTCAGCCGAGCCAGCCTGTCCGGATCGGAAAAGACCTGCTGAGCGACCCAATCTTTGTTCAATGATCCATCATCGGCCCTGTACGCTTCGGTTCCAAGCAGGTCGACCAGCTGTTTTTTGACCTCGGGTACGTAATAGAGCTGCTTGGCACGCGCATCGGAATCGTACACCGGAACATCCAATGCAGAAAAGACCGAAGCCACGGTCGACTTCCCGCTGCCCATCCCACCTGTCAGTCCGATCTTTTTCACGAGGAGATCTCAATGAGCTGAGCCACTTCGTGGCTGCTGTAGGTCAAATGCCGAGCGAGCAATTCATCCATCTCGGTTCGGATGATGTAAGTGGAAGCCTCCCCTGGTTCGAGATAAGCGCGAATGGGCTCTGTCTCGAAGCGTTCCCACAACTCCAGGGGAATGGTGAATGCCATGCGCAACTGTGCGGGAACGACCAGACGATCCGCCGATCCACTGTGCTCAATGGGCACCTGTCGATAAAGGGTGGTCACCTGACTGACTTTCACTGAAGCCTGTACGAATTCTTCGGACAACTGAAAAGTAGAGGATGCGGGAACGCTGGCACGCAGACGAATGGAATGCGAACCCACTTCGGGGAAGGCACCGTCATATTCCAATTGGATCCGTCCCTTTTCCTGCTCCTGAAAATCGGCCAGACGAAGCCCCTTCAGGGAATCTGGAAGTTCAGACAGTTCAACGATCAAGCCTTCCTGCAGCAATCCGTCCGGCAGGTGCTTGTCCACCGGCCACCACTCGGCCTTCCAATCTGGAAGCGTTACAAAGCGATCGCCATCGGCCAGACCCAGCAACTCCAGGTCCTCAGGCGAAGCCTTCTGAAGGACCGTCCGCAACTGATCGATATAAAAACCACTGGTCCAGTTGGGAAGCTCGCGATCGAGACTTTTTCTGTCCAGTGTAAGGGAGCGAAAGGGATTGGTCCATTCCTTCCAGCTGGAATAACCCGCCCCCGCCCATCTGATCTGCAGGCGCTGAGGCATGGCCTTGACCAGTTCAGGGTCAAAACCGGTGTACTGGAGCTGGTAGCCCAACTCCACCTGTACCCGTTGCTGGGAAAGACGGTTGCCTATCCAGAAAAACACAGAAAGGATGAGAAAAAAAGCCCGGGGATACTTCAGGATCCACTTCATCTCCAAGCTCTTTCATCCATATCAATCCTGCTTCTCCTTGTCCTTCTTGGGCTTTTTATCGGAAGTGGACGACTGATACTGAGCGCTCAATTCCTTCGATACCGCTGTACGGTCGATGCGCAAGCGCGAATTCTCAGATTCAATGACCAACTGCTTCTCCTGTACCTCGAGGATCTTCCCGTGGATGCCCGAATTGGTCACCACACGCATTCCCTTGCTCAGGTCATCCTGGAATCTGCCCTCTTCTTTTTGCTTTTTCATCTGCGGACGAAAGAAAAAGAAGTACATCACCAAAAGGACCATACCGAACATGAGCATGCTGCTCATTCCACCGCCTTGAGGCCCTGCCTGCAATAGGATCGAATGCATCATTGAGCAGTGTTTGCCTTGTTCGGGTTGGGAAGCACCGAAGAAGTGATCTTCAGCACCCGTGTGTTGGGAATGGTGTTCGCATTCAGGGTGACCTGCTTGTCGTTCTTGCCCTGTCTGCCTGAGCTGTTGAAGGAAACCTTGATCTCGCCCTGCTCGCCTGGGGCAATGGGATTTCTTGGCCAGTCAGGTACGGTGCAGCCGCAACTTCCCTGGGCATTCGAGATGATCAAAGGCGCATCACCTGTGTTGGTGAAGCGGAAAATATGTTCGGCCAAGGTGCCTTCTGTGATCTCTCCAAAATCGTGGAATTCGCTATCGAAACTAAAGGCCGGAGTGCCTTCCACAAGTTCGGTTCCGACAGCCTCCTCAACAGCTGGGCTGCCTTCTTCCGTTGTTTGTATGCGTGAAGCAGCATCGTCGCATGCTGATGCGGCCAGCAGAACGATGGCCAATCCTAGGGTGTTTTTCATTGTTGGGTGATTAGTGTTTGCAAATTTAATGGTCGAGCAATCCCCGTCCAATCTTCTTGATCTTGCCTTCCTTCTTCAGGTCAAGGAGCACCTTGTCCATGACTCCGTTGACGAACATGGCGCTCTTGGGCGTGGAATAGCCTTTGGAGAGCTCGATGTATTCGTTCATGCTCACCTTCAGCGGGACCGTCGGAAAAAACTGGAATTCGGCCAGGGCCATCTGCATCAGCAGCACATCCAGAACAGCGATCCGATCCATCTCCCAGTTCCTTGCCTTGGCAGATATCCGCTTCAGGGAATCGTCCATGGACTTCAAGGTCTTGTGCAGCAGATCTGGTCCGAAGGCCCGATCCTCGGCGTCCTTGTACAATTTCACCAGGAGTCTTTTCTTCTTCTGAGCCTCGGGGCCGGCTTTTCTCAGGGTCTTCTCCACCATCATCTGCGCGGCATCCAGATCGTCGGCCCAATGGAGATTCTTGTCTTCATAGATCTGGTGAAAATCTTCATTGTGCACCACATGTGCGTCGTATAGCCTTCGAATGAAGCGCTTGTCGTCTTCCCAGCTCGATTCGCCGTTGCTCAGGTATTCCTTGTAGAGTTCATCTTCCTTGATCTGCAGGAACAAACTGCGAATGATGTCCCGCTCTTCGGTCCAATTGATCCCTCTCGAGCGACACAGGGATGCAAAGGCATCATTCTCTTCAATGAACAAAAGGAAGCGGTTTTCCAGCATCTTTCGGTTGGGATTCCGCTCCACATTGGCGGCCAGCTTTCTGTTCTGGGCGAGCTCCATGAAATGGGCACAGGCCTTCCTGAGTTCATCGAGCAGCTTCAGCTCGTATCCGTACAGTTCTTCGATGCGCTCGATCGAACTGGTCAGATTCTTCTCGAGAACTGCCCCATCGAGTTCTCCCTGCCGGGTGCTGGTGTAGAGGGCCTGCAAGACCTTGATCCGGATGTGTCTTCTGCTCAGCATGTCATCAGTTTGAGCCGCCCTGTGAGGACCGCATGGAATGAATGCGTTCTTCTGCGATCTTTTTGGCGATGTTCTGAGCCGGAACGCCTTCACGCGCACTGCGTTCCAAAACCTCGTAGGTCGTTCTTCGGATCTGTTCTGTTCGACTCATGATCTCCTTGCGGTCATAGGAGGCGATCTCTGAGTATACATTGATGAGCCCCCCGGCATTGACCAGAAAATCCGGTGCGTAGGTAATGCCTTTTTTCATCAGCATATGGCCGTGCTTTTCTTCTTCGGCCAATTGATTGTTGGCGGCCCCGGCGATCACAGAGCATCTCAATGAGGAAATACTCGCATCGTTCAATGTAGCCCCCAGAGCGCAAGGAGCATAGATATCCATGGGCGTCTCATAGACACGATCCGCCTCCACGATGCGCGCACCATATGTATCCTTCATCAGTTCAAGGCGATCTGCATGGATATCCGAAACCAAAACTTCAGCATCGGCCTCTGTCAGATAGCGCACAAGGGTCTCTCCGACATGACCGACTCCCTGCACGAGAATGCGCCTGTCCTTCAGCGATGCATTGCCCCAGTGAAAGGCTGCAGCCGCCTGTATCCCCTGATAGACCCCAAAAGCCGTTACCGGAGAAGGGTCTCCACTTCCGCCCATTTCTTCAGGGATGCCCGTGACATGTCGCGTCTGACGACCCACAGCGATCATGTCCTGTGGATCGATGCCCACATCTTCCGCAGTGATGTAGCGTCCGGACAGACTATCGACATACCGCCCGAAAGCCTCCATCATCTCCGGGCTTTTTTCTCTTCTGGAGTCACCAATGATGACCGCTTTTCCGCCTCCGAGACCCAGGCCCGAAATGGCGGCCTTGTAGGTCATTCCCCGGCTGAGGCGAAGTACATCGCGGAGCGCCTCTGCATCAGAGGCATAATTCCACATACGCGTCCCGCCAAGGGCTGGACCTAGTGTGGTGTCGTGGATTCCAATAATGGCCTTCAGGCCGGTGGCACGGTCGTGACAAAAGACGATCTGTTCGTGTGCATGGAACTCTGGGTGTTCAAAAAGAACAGAGGGATCAGCAACTAAAGACGCGTCTGTGTCTGGCATGGCACTTCGTTCGATCGTGAATTAAAGAACCTCCTGTGCCCTACTTTTACCAAGGCTCAGGAGCGAAGCGAAAGTATCGAAAAAATACCCCTCTTGCAGCCGTCCCGCGCATGAAAGCACTTCGCCGACTGAATCCCTATTTTCTGAAGTACAAGTGGAAACTTTCCGTCGGTTTCCTCTTTGTGACCATTGCGGCCATTTTCCGGGTCTATCCGGCTCAACTGGTACGAACCTCCTTCGACACCGTGGCTGAAAAGATCCAGTGGGCGCAGGAAAATGGGAGTATCGATGCAGGCGAGCTCAGGAACAGCCTGCTCTTCTACGGACTGGCGATCATTGGCTCCTCTCTGCTGTCTGGCCTTTTCATGTTTCTCATGCGTCAGACGATCATCGTCGTTTCGCGACAGGTGGAATACCATCTGAAGAATGATGTCTTCGACCACTACCAGAAACTCAGCCTTTCCTTTTACCGAAAAAACAATACGGGCGATCTGATGAATCGGATCAGCGAAGATGTCAGCCGTGTGCGTATGTATGCGGGCCCGGCCATCATGTATTCGGTCAATGTGCTGGTGACTTTGATCATCGTGATCAGCACCATGTTGAGCATCAATTCCAAACTGACGCTCTATGTATTGCTTCCTCTGCCCCTGCTTTCCTGGATCATCTATCGGATCTCGCAGCTGATCAACAAAAAGAGTGAGCGCGTACAGCGCGAACTGTCTGTGATCTCCACCTATGTGCAGGAGGCTTTTTCGGGCATCCGGGTGGTCAAGGCATACGGACGGGAAGGGCAAAGCAGTGAGAAGTTCTCAGATCTGTCCAACGCCTACAAGGATGTGAATGAAGGACTCTTCCGGGTCAATGCACTCTTTTTCCCGACCATGCTCCTTTTGATCGGACTGAGCACTTTGGTCACCGTATACATCGGAGGTGTCGAGGCCATCGCGGGAAGGATCACCGCCGGGAACATCGCTGAATTCGTGCTCTACGTCAATATGCTCACCTGGCCCGTGGCCTCCATTGGCTGGGTGAGTTCCATCGTTCAGCGGGCAGAGGCTTCTCAGGAACGCATCAACGAATTCCTCGACACTCATCCAGAGATCGATGCAACGGCTCCGGGAGAAAAGAACTTTGGCGATCGGATCGAATTCCAAAATGTAGATTTCACCTATCCCGAAACGGGCATACAGGCCCTGAAGGACGTGAGTTTCACTCTGGAAGAAGGAAAGACACTGGCCGTGGTCGGACGAACGGGCAGCGGGAAGACCACATTGGCCCATCTGATCCTGCGCCTCTACACTCCGGATTCCGGAAGCATTCGCGTGGGCGGTATTCCGCTGGATGAAGTGGATCTGGGCACACTGAGAAAACGCATCGGATATGTTCCGCAGGAGGCCTTTCTCTTTTCGGAGCGCATCGAAGAGAACATTCTTTTTGCTTCGGACGATCGTTCCCAAGAGAAAGCTGTACGGGCCGCAAAGGATGCAGAAGTCGATGAGAACATCCGCGAATTCCCTGAGGGGTATGCCACCGTTGTCGGAGAACGTGGGATCACCCTGAGCGGAGGACAAAAACAGCGGATCAGCATTGCACGTGCCCTCGCTGGTTCCCCCCGTATCCTGCTTCTGGATGATTGTCTCAGCGCCGTGGACACAGAAACGGAAGAGCACATTCTCAGGAATATGAATGAGGTCACCAGCCGCTGTACCAGCCTATTGATCAGCCACCGCGTGTCGTCCGTCAAACACGCAGATCACATTTTGGTACTCGATGACGGGCAGGTTTGCGAAGCCGGAACACACGAAGAATTGATGAAAAAAGAGGGGGCCTACTTCGAGTTGCATGAGAAGCAACTCAGAGAAGAAGAGCAGACATGACTTTTTTCTATTTTTGAGCAAGTACATGATCATGGAAGACAACAGGGGATACGACAGAGAAGAGATCTATTCAAAGGTGGTCAAGGCGGGCAAGCGCACCTACTATTTCGACGTGCGCACCACTCGGGCCGAAGACCACTATCTGACCATCACAGAAAGTCGAAGACAAAACAATTCTGACGGTTCGTCTTTTGTCAAGAAGCACAAGATCTTCCTGTACAAAGAGGACTTTGAGAATTTCCGTGACAGTCTGGACGATGTGCTCAAATTCATCGAGGACAAACAGGGACCGCCACCATCCAGAGAGGCCTACGAGGAACGACGGGCTGAGGAGAAGGAATCCAAGCCTTCATCAGACGACGGCTTCACCCAGATCGAGTTCGAAGACCTCTGATAATCAGGACGTCAGCCGCTCTTTAAGGAAGTTATCACCGAGGCTTTGATAAGCCTCAGGTTTCATTAGCTTTAGTGGTTGAAGCTGAAGGGATTTCGGTATTCCTAAGGCTTTGTGAACCAATTTTTTAGAAATCAATGGCGAAGATCGTCGCAGTGGCGAATCAAAAAGGAGGCGTTGGAAAGACCACCACAGCGGTGAACCTTTCTGCGGCCTTGGGCGTGTTGGAACAACGTGTCTTGATCGTCGATGCAGACCCTCAGGCCAATGCCACCTCCAATTTTGGGATCGATCCTGGAAGTGTGGAACAAGGAACCTATCAGGTCCTGGAGCATCAGATCAAGGCAACAGAGGCGATCCGTAGAAACGCCGCACCCAATGTGGACATCCTGCCGACCAGCCTGGATCTGGTGGCAGCAGAGATCGAACTCGTAGATTTCAAGAAGCGGGAATACATGTTGAAGAAGGCACTCAAAAAGTGTCATGACAACTACGATTTCATACTGATCGATTGTGCGCCCTCGCTCGGTCTGATCACCCTCAATGCACTGACCGCGGCACATTCGGTGCTGATCCCCATCCAGTCGGAGTATTTTGCCATGGAAGGATTGGGAAAATTGCTGAACACCATTCGCAGCGTTCAGAATCTGCACAATGAGGATCTGGAGATCGAAGGCCTTTTGATGACCATGTACGACAGTCGCTTGCGTCTTTCCAATCAGGTCGTGGAAGAAGTCAAGAACCACTTTCAGCAAATGGTCTTCAAGACGATCATTCAGCGAAATGTGCGGCTGAGTGAGGCGCCCAGCTTTGGACAGAACATCATCACCTACGATGCAACCAGCACGGGCGCAGTCAATTACCTTAATTTGGCTCAGGAATTTTTAAAGAATAATTCACCTGCGGAGGCCGTACAGCCATAAGGACGAACCATGGGAGAAAAGCGAAAAGCATTGGGCAAAGGGCTCGCCGCCCTGCTGAAGGATCCGCAAGAGAACGTTCAGACTGCAGAGGAGAAAGGGGCTGAGGAAGTCATCCGTTCCATTTCCGAATTGCCTTTGGACCGCATTCAGGCAAATCCCTATCAGCCGAGGACATTCTTTGATGAAGAATCCCTGAATGAACTCTCCGATTCGATCAGGGAGTTGGGCGTGATCCAGCCCATTACAGTGCGCAGGATCAAAAAGAACAAATACGAACTGATCTCGGGCGAACGACGTCTGCGTGCCTCCAAGATGGCCGGGCTTTCTCAAATACCGGCCTACATCCGGCTGGCCGATGATCAGGGAATGCTGGAGATGGCTCTGGTCGAGAACATACAACGAAAGGAGTTGGATGCTGTCGAAGTCGCCCTCTCCTATCAGCGCCTGATGGACGAGTGCGGGATCACCCAGGAAGAAGTGAGCCAGCGTGTGGGAAAGAAGCGCTCCACAGTGACCAACTACCTGCGGTTGCTGAAACTTCCACCCATCATTCAGGCCGGATTGCGGGACCAGATGCTGAGCATGGGCCACGCCCGTGCCCTGGTGAATATTGATGATGAAAAGGATCAACTGAGCATATATAAAACGCTCATATCAAAAGGTTTGAATGTTCGTCAGGTAGAAGATGAAGTGCAGCGTCTGAACGATGGAAACTCGGGGAAAGGAAGGCGCAGATCAACGGCATTGCGCACGAACCTACCGCTGAGCGGAGAGCTGACAAAGCTGATCGGTTCCGGAGTAAAGGTCAAGGAACGGCAGGGCAACTCCGGTGGCGAGCTGGTCATCTCCTACAAGGACGATCAGGAACTCGAACGGATCCTCTCATCCTTCCGGTCTGAATGAAGGCATTCGCCTCTTTATTCCTTGTATTGGCCTGTACTTTGAATGGTGCTGCACAGCTGGATACCAGCCAAGCATTGCCCATTGACTCTGCCTTGGCCGAACAGATCCGCTCCCACAGCACGGCCACAGCCACATGGCGCTCCGTCATGCTGCCCGGATGGGGCCAGCTCTACAACCGAAAATGGTGGAAAGCCCCAGTGGTCTGGGCAGGCATGGGAACAACGATCGGTTTTGCCATTTTCAACCATGGCGAATACAAACACTTTCGTTCCGCTTATGAAGTTCGGATCGACAACGATCCCAACACAACCGATATCTACGAAGGGATCTACTCCTCGAGCCAGCTGATCACCATTCAAACGACCTATCGGCGATGGCGCGACCTCTCTATCATTTTGACGGTAGCGGCCTACGCACTGAATATTCTCGATGCCCATATCGACGCGCACCTTTTTTACTTTGACATCACCGATGACCTGAGCCTGCAATGGCAACCCACCCTTCTGCCCAACTCAGGATGGGCCGATGGATCGGGCGTTGGTACCGGATTGTGCCTTCAAATGAATTGGCCATGAATCTAGCGCTGATCGGTCATGGTAAAATGGGACAGCAGGTGGAGCGCTGTGCGCTCGAACGCGGGCATTCCATACAGATGATCGCCAATGGCCAATGGAACTCCGCTTCCCTGAAGGGAGTGGATCTGGCCATCGAGTTCAGCCGTCCGGAAGCTGCTTTCGAAAACGTTACAAAATGCCTTCGAGCCGGTGTGGCTGTCGTTTGCGGAACGACCGGCTGGAACGACAAGATCCCGGACGCAGAGAAGCTCTGCAAAGAATTGGGCGGGAGTTTTCTTTTTGCATCCAACTTTTCCATCGGCGTGAATCTTCTCTTTGCCCTGAACAAGTGGCTTGCTGAGCGAATGGATGGACAGGCCGGATTCGCTCCCGAGCTTGAAGAGATCCACCATGAACACAAGCTGGATGCGCCCAGCGGAACAGCCATCCGTCTGGCCGAAGACCTCATTCAGGGAGTCGATCGCATCGATCACTGGAAGCTCGGCCATGCAACAGATGGGTCGGTTCTTCCGATCGAAGCCAAGCGAGAAGGCGAAGTGCCCGGCACCCATCGGGTGACCTACCGCAGTGCCACGGAAGTACTGAGCCTGCAACATGTGGCCAAAGACCGCGTTGTCTTCGCGGAAGGAGCGGTGCTGGCCGCTGAATGGCTCATGGGGCGGACCGGGTGTTTTCGCATGAGCGATGTATTGAATTTTAATCCAAAAGGATCATGAGTTTGAATCTGTGGCAGTACCTCCTGCTGATTGAAATAGCCTCTTCCCTCTTCCTGTTCCGCTACTTCAGCCTTGCAGGAAAAAAGGCTGCTTTGGCCTTCATTCCCGTGTATAAAACGCTGGTTCTGATGGAACTGACCGGACGAAGAAAATGGCAGACTCTGCTGTTTTTCATTCCGATCGTCAATCATGTGATGTGGATCATTTCCGCCTACGAATTGCTGCACGTCTTTCAACGCCGCAGCTGGACCGACATTCTGTTGAGCATCTTCACCCTTGGGCTATGGCTCGGCATCATTCCCCTGCTTTCGAATGCAAAAATGGAGCTGAAGCATTCAGCGCCCGACCGAGCCGCAATGAAGAAGCAGTTGGGCGAGTTCATTCCCTCCGCCCTTTTTGCCATCGTGGCCGCCACCATCATTCGAACCTTCACCTTTGAGGCCTACACCATACCCACCAGCTCAATGGAAGAATCGCTGATGGTGGGCGACTTCCTTTTCGTCAGCAAAAGCCATTATGGATGCCGGCTGCCCATGACGCCGGTGACGATCCCGCTCCTGCATGCGGACATTCCCCTTGTCGGTGGAAAGAGTTATCGAAGCGAAGTGCAGTTCCCCTATCTGCGTCTGCCCCGCTTCCAAAGCATTCAGCGCGGACAAGCCTTTGTTTTCAATACACCGCAGGATGTGGGCGTGCCCATCGACAAGCGAAGGAATTATGTGAAGCGCTGTGTGGGCATCCCGGGGGACAGCCTGGAAGTGATCGGTGCCCAGGTATACATCAACGGAGTGCCCACAGGTTTCCCAGAACGGGCCAATCCGCAATTCAACTACTATGTACGTACCAATGGGAACGGATTCAACCGCAGGCAGCTGAAGGAACGCTTTGACATCAACTTTCTCAGTGCCGAACAGATAAGAAGCCATCAGGATCAGGGAGATGTGATCACCGGTTCGGCAACGGAGTATATCATGACGATCTCGGATAAGGCCATCGATGAATTCCGCACACTGGGGAATATCGAAGAGATCATCCCCATCGATCTGCCCAATAAGAAAGGCCTGCCGATCGATAAAAAACTGCCCGGACTGCTGAAGAAGTATTATGAAATGAATCTGAGAACAGAGAAAGCACTCTTCCCCAATACGGACGACCCGCACCAGGAAGCCCTATTCTCCTATTCTCAGGACAACTACGGACCTCTTTACCTGCCCAAAGAAGGCGATGAAATGGAGCTCAACGAACGAAACTTCAATACTTATGCGGAGACCATCAACCTCTTCGACGGGCAGCGGATCGAAAAAAGACAGGATGGATTCTATGTGAACGGCAAACGATCCGATACCTACCGATGGAATCAGGGCTACTACTGGGGCATGGGGGACAACCGCTACAATTCTCAGGATTCCCGCTTTTTTGGCTTTGTTCCGGAAGACCACATCGTGGGCAAACCGGTCTTTATCTGGATGAGCTGGGACAAGTATGCGGAAGGCGTCAAGAAGATCCGTACTGAGCGTGTGTTCACCACGGTCAATGGAGAAGGCAAGCGCATAAGCTATTTCTGGCCATTTGTCATCGTGGTCTTTGGATATTCCTTCTGGTCCAGAAGGCGAAAAGCAAAACAGAAAGCTGCCTGATCCATCGTCATCCCTCGTTCTGTCCACAGCCTATTGGCCGCCTGTGGAATGGTTCGCTCTTTGGGTGCGCAATGGCTCTCTGACCCTGGAGGCGCAGGAACATCTGCAAAAGCAGTCCTATAGGAACCGCTGTCGAATACAAACGCGACAGGGCGTTCAGGAACTGATCATCCCGTTGGACCGCAGCGGAAGCAGGCATATCCAGGAGATCGGCATCAGCCTCAGGGAAGACTGGTGGCGGGTGCATTGGAAAGCCATTGAATCCGCCTACGCCCACGCCGCTTTTTTCTCGGCCCTCGGCCCCGAGATCAAAGAACTGTACGAACGCCCGATCGAGGAACCTCTATGGAACTGGAACATGAGGATCCTGAAGATGTGCCAAAAATGGCTCGGACTTGAGCAGCCGATCGGTCTTACCACAGAATTCACAGCACCGGCTCCATCGGACCTTCGATTCGATATTCACCCCAAAAAAGACCTGGTGTTGAAGGCCACGCCCTACCGGCAAATGGCCTATGAACACCCACATTCTTTCGTCGCCGGCCTGAGCATCCTCGACCTCTTGCTCAACGAAGGTCCTGCAGCCTATTCGATTCTATTGGAAGATCAATGAAGCACGGCACGCACAATTTATCTTTGCCGCCGTTTAGCTCTAAAATTTCATGCATGCGCAGCATCTATCCCATGGGAGCATTGCTCTTTATTCTGAATGCCTGTCAGGGTCCAAGTGCCCCATCCAGCGAAGGTGAATCCAACGATCAAGCGGAGGAACGCTCAGAAAACTGGAGCGGTGGCACCTACGAAAGCATGCTCCATTACCCAGAGGAAGTCCATCTGGCCAATGTGCGGCAGCTCACCTTTGGTGGAGACAATGCCGAGGCCTACTTCAGTTTTGACGGAAGCCAGCTCGTCTGTCAGATCTCCAATCCCGAGTGGGGGCTAGGCTGCGACCAGATCTTTGCTTTTGACTGGGACAAGGACGACCTGAGAGAGATCCGTCCGCCCATGATCAGCACGGGAAAGGGACGCACCACCTGCTCCTACTTCCTGCCCGGAGACAGCCTGATCGTTTATTCGAGCACCCACCTGGCCCACGACAGCTGCCCGCCCGTACCACAGCCGCGGGAGGACGGAGCCTATGTGTGGCCGATCTATCCGGATTTCGACATTTTCGTGGCCGACCTCGATGGAAACATCAAAAGCCAACTGACCGATACGCCCGGATACGATGCAGAGCCTACGGTCTCTCCCAAAGGCGACCGAATGGTCTTTACAAGCACACGGAGCGGCGATCTAGAATTGTACACCTGCGCACTGGACGGCTCTGATCTGCGTCAGATCACCTCAGAACTCGGCTACGACGGCGGCGCATTCTTCTCGCCCGATGGAAGCAAGATCGTCTTCCGCTCGAGCAGACCACAGACCGAGGAAGAGATCGATGAATACAAAACGCTTCTCAGCCAGGGTCTGGTGAAACCCACAGAAATGGAACTCTACGTCTGCAATGCAGATGGAAGCGAACTTCGAAAGATCACGGATCTCGGCCAAGCAAATTGGGCTCCCTTTTTTCATCCAAGCGGAGAAAAGATCATTTTCAGCAGCAATCATGCAAGCCCAAGAGGATTTCCCTTTCACCTCTACATGATCGGTCTGGACGGCAGCGGATTGGAACAGATCACCTTCGATCGGCAGTTCGATGCCTTCCCGATGTTCTCTCCCGACGGCAGCAAACTCGTATTCGCCTCCAACAGAGAGAATGGCGGTACCCGGGCAACGAATCTCTTCATCGCCGATTGGGTGGAATGAACCGTTTCGCGAAAACTTAAAATGGATTGGTTGCCCAAAGGCTGACCTCTGGAATGAAGCCGCGATCGTCCAGTTCAAGGCAGCTTAGGATCAGTTGGGCCAGATCCTCAGACCGAAGCTTATTGGGTTGTTCCTCCCGCTCTTTTCGATCTTCCTGATAAAAAGCAGTGGTCACTTCACTCGGATTGATATGGGTCACACGGACATTGTAGGGACGTAATTCGTCCTTCCAGCACTGACTCAGTGCACGCAAAGCAAACTTGGAAGCCGAATAGACCGAGCCATTCTTAAAGCCTTTGACGCTCGCACTCGAACCGATATTGATAATGTGTCCTTTTTCTCTTTCCTTGAAATGAGCGGAACATAAAGAGCCCAGAATGCCCGCTCCGTAGACATTCACCTCGAACACTTCTCTGAAATCCGATCGGCTCAACTCATCGACAGGACGGAAGGAACCTATGCCTGCATTGTTGATCAATACATCCAACCGACCACTGGAATCCAGAATATGTTCAAGGGCCTTGGCCAGCTGCTCATCCGAGGTCATATCGGCCAGCAAAGGTTCTGCACCGATCTCCTTTGCCGTACTTAGTAGCTTCTCGCTGTCCCTGCCGGTGATATAGACTTTGGCTCCTTTTGCCACCAATAGCTGGGCCGCTGCGCGACCGATACCGGAACTCCCACCCGTGAGCAGGATGACCGACCCTTTGATCTTCAAAGGATGCTAGAAAATAAGGAAGCCCAGATCCAGGCCAAGGGCCACGATGATCTGGCTTGGAGTAGCAGACGCTTCAACCGCAGAATTCGGAAGACTCAGCACATCCAATGCATCGGTCAAACCAAACTGATATCTCAGATCCAGCTGGATCTTACCCAATTCCAGCCCGGCCAATACCTGTGCATTCCACACGCCGTTGTTGAAACCGCTGAAACTGACGAATTCTCCCGCAGAAGAGAACTGATAAGAGTAAACAGGTCCAGCACCAAATCGAATGGGACCGAGACCGAAGAGAATGTTCAAAGGAATATCCACTCTATTGACGCCCACAACTTCATCGAAAGCCTTGCCACTCGCGTCGATGCCTGTCAGAGAACCATTGACCCGTGTGTAGAGGAATTCGGGCTGGATCTTCAGCAGCAAGAGATTGAAGTTGATGTAGGCACCTCCATGGTAGCCAAAATCCATCCCGCCGTTCGCGATCTCCGTATACGTTCCTTTATCTCCGATGTCCTTGATCTTCATATCGGTGAAATTGACTCCCGCCCGGAGTCCGAAATCGATCTGTGCCTGTGCACTGAAAGCAAAAACACAAACAGCGATCGCACTGAGGATCGTCTTTTTCATGGTGATGGATTTTGGTTCAAAAATAATCGAAACGAAGTTGCAATGCGCTCCTTGATATTCTTTGTGGACTCCGGAATGAATTCCTGACCGGTCAACTGTTCATAAAGGGCTCTGTACCGCTCACTTACCTGAAGCGTAAAGGCATCGGACATCTCGGGTATGGCCTGCCCCTCCTTTCCTTGAAAATGATTGGCTATCAACCACTCACGAACAAACTCCTTGCTGAGCTGCTCCTGAGGCGCGCCTCTGTCCTGCCGCTGCTGAAATCCATCCAGATGGAAATATCTGGATGAATCCGGCGTATGGACCTCATCGATCAGCAAGATCTCTCCGTCGGCCGTCTTACCGAATTCGTATTTCGTGTCAACCAGAATGAGTCCGCGTTCCTCTGCCATCTCCTGCCCTTTTTTGAACAGTCGGCGCGTATACTCTTCCAAAACTTCGTAGTCTGCGGCATCCACTATGCCCCGGGCGAGGATCTCTTCTTTGCTGATGTCCTCATCGTGGGCGCCGTTCTCCGCCTTGGTCGAAGGCGTGATGATGGGATCCGGGAATGGATCGTGCTCGCGCAGGCCTTCAGGCATGGATACGCCACAAAGTATTCGCTGGCCACCGTTGTAGGTGCGCCATGCGTGCCCGCTCAGGTGTCCTCGGATGACCATTTCCACTTTGAACGGTTCGGTGGCACGACCGACCGCCACATTCGGGTCTGGGCTGGCCCGCCACCAATTGGGAACGACCTCCGAGGTCGCATTCAAAAAATACTCGGCCAACTGATTCAGAACCTGACCTTTGAATGGTATCCCCTTGGGCATGATCACATCGAAGGCAGAAAGCCTGTCGGTAGCCACCAGGAAGAGCCAGCCTCCGTTGGTTTCAAACAACTCCCGGACCTTCCCCCGGTAATGTCGTTTCACATCGGGCAATTCCAGATCCAGATCGGTCAGAGTGTGCGGTCCTTGCTTCATCAGGTCTTGGTCGTGACGGTTTGTTCGTCGTTCTCTTCGAATGCCCGAATGATCTTTTTGACCAGCCTATGACGGATGACGTCCATTTCGTCCAAATGAACAAAAGACACCCCCTCGACAGCGCGCAGGATATTCTCTGCAGCGCGAAGTCCGCTTTTTTGATTCCTCGGCAGATCCACCTGCGACATGTCCCCTGTCACAACGAACTTGGCCGACTCGCCCATGCGGGTAAGGAACATTTTCATCTGACCCAATGTGGTATTCTGCGCCTCGTCGAGGATCACGAACGCCCTGTCCAGCGTTCTTCCCCTCATGAAGGCCAGGGGCGCGATCTGTATGGTCTGATTTTCCATATACGAAGCGAGTTTTTCCGGCGGGATCATTTCCCGAAGTGCGTCGTACAACGGCTGCAGATAAGGATCGAGTTTCTCTCTGAGGTCGCCCGGCAAAAAGCCAAGATTCTCCCCTGCCTCCACAGCCGGACGGGTGAGTATGATCCGCTTGACCTCGCGTTCTTTCAGTGCCTTGACCGCTAAGGCGACCGCCGTATAGGTCTTGCCCGTACCCGCTGGGCCGATCGCGAAGAGCATATCGTTTTCAGTTATGGCATGAACCATCCGCTTTTGATTGCGCGTTCGTGCCTTGATGAGCTGTCCGTTGGTGCCGTGCAGCAAGGCCTCGTGTTTTCCGTTGATCTCTTTCTCTTCTCCACCTTCGAGCATGATGCGCTCGATGGCCTGCTCGGAAAGACTGTTGTAGCGATGAAAGTGCTCCATCAAAAGGTCCAGCTTATCAGCGAAGAGCTTCTGCTGGGCCTCAGGGCCGTGAATGCTGATGCGGTCGCCTCTGGCCGTGATCTTCAGTTCTGGGAAATAAGACCGGATGCTGTTGAAGTAGCGATTGTGCGTGCCATAGAAATCCCGTGCTTCAAGATGTTCAAGAAGAATTTCCCGTGCTTCTGTCCTGCTGTGTTCCTCTGTTTGGGCCAAGTGTGGATGGACGCTTAGATGTATTCAACGAAAGTACCAAAACGACTGCGGAACGAACATGTTCAAAAGCGAAAATCAATCAGCTGTTTCAACGGCCGTATTGCCCTTTTAGGATCTTGATGAACTGGAAATGGATGCACTACTTTTGCCCCCCGTTTCTTTAAAAAAAATCAACGCAAACCTTCATGTCTCGGATCCATTACACTTACACCGACGAGGCCCCTGCCCTGGCCACCTATTCATTCCTGCCGATCATTCGTCATTTCCTCTCCAAAGGCGGTGTGGATGTGGAACTGACCGATATCTCACTGGCCGGACGGATACTGGCCAACTTCACCGATCATCTGGAGGCCGATCAACAAATGGAGGACGGACTGAAGCAACTCGGACAGATGGCCCTCTCTCCGGAGGCCAACATCATCAAGCTGCCCAATATCTCGGCATCCATGCCGCAGCTCAAGGCAGCCATTGCCGAATTGCAGGAAAAGGGATTTCGCCTGCCCGACTATCCGGACAGGCCAGAAACAGAAGAAGAAAAGGAGATCGCCAGTCGCTACGACCGCATCAAGGGAAGTGCTGTGAACCCCGTCTTGAGAGAAGGCAATTCAGATCGGAGGGCGCCAGGTGCGGTCAAGGAGTTTGCCAAAAAAAATCCCCACCGAATGGGCGCATGGTCTGCGGACAGCCAGACACATGTGGCCCATATGCAGGAAGGGGACTTCTTTGAAAGTGAAAAAAGCATCACCACCGAACGAGCCTGCGAAGTGCGCATGTTGCATGTGGATACAAACGGAGGTGAAACGATACTGAAGGAATCCATAGCACTGCAGGCTGGCGAAGTTCTGGACTCTGCAGTCCTGCGTGTCGATGCCCTCAAAGCTTTCCTCGATCAGGAATTCACAGATGCCAAAGCCAAGGGACTGCTCTACTCAGTGCACCTGAAAGCCACCATGATGAAGGTCAGCGACCCCATCATTTTTGGTCATGTGGTAAGGTCTTTCTTCAAAGGCGTATTCGAAGAACATGCAGAATGGCTGGAAGGGGCTGGAGCCAATCCGGACAATGGCCTGGGGCAGGTTCTGAGCAAAATAGCCGAGTTGCCTTCCGAGCGAAGAGAAATTCTCGAAAATGCCTTTGAACAGGCCCTGGAACAAGGCCCCGATCTGGCCATGGTCAATTCAGACAAAGGAATCACCAACCTGCACGTTCCAAGCGATGTGATCATCGATGCCTCCATGCCTGCGATGATCCGCAATTCCGGGCAAATGTGGAACGCCGAAGGACGCTCACAGGACACCAAAGCCATCATCCCGGACCGCTCTTATGCTGGAGTCTATCAGGCGGTCATTGACGATTGCAAACGCCATGGCGCTCTGGATCCCACTCAGATCGGAAGCGTAAGCAATGTGGGGCTCATGGCTCAAAAGGCGGAAGAATATGGCTCACATGACAAGACATTCCAGATCTCGAGCAGTGGAAAACTGCGTTTTGTGGACGATCGGAATGAAGTGTTGATGGAGCAGGAAGTGTCCAAGGGAGATATTCTAAGGGCATGTCAGACCAAAGACGCCCCCATCAGGGATTGGGTCCGCCTGGCTGTGAAGCGTGCACGAGAAACCGGCGTACCGGCTGTTTTTTGGCTGAATGAAGAAAGAGCACATGATGCCGAACTGATCCAAAAAGTTCGCCTGTACTTGAAAGAGCACGATACCGAAGGACTCGAGCTTCCGATCATGTCTCCTGTGGACGCCACCCATTTCTCTCTCGATCGGATGCGCCGCGGATTGGACACGGTATCGGTCACAGGAAATGTACTCCGTGATTACCTGACAGACCTCTTCCCCATCCTCGAACTGGGAACGAGCGCCAAGATGCTCAGCATTGTTCCGCTGATGAACGGGGGCGGATTGTTTGAAACCGGAGCCGGTGGCTCTGCACCCAAGCATGTGGATCAGCTGGTGGAAGAAAATCATCTTCGCTGGGACTCTCTTGGGGAATTCCTGGCATTGGCTGAATCCTTGAAGCATCTGGCAGAAGGCCAAAGCAATGCGAAAGCACAGCTATTGGCTGCATGTCTGGATCGGGCCAACAGCAGATATCTCTTGGAGAACAAGGCACCGTCACGCAAGAGCGGTGAACACGACAACCGCGGAAGCCATTTCTATCTGGCCATGTACTGGGCAGAAGAGCTCGCTTCTCAAGACCAGGATGCCGAGCTGCGATCCGCATTTTCCGATCTGGCTGCCGCCTTAAGGGAAAACGAGGCGCGCATCAACGAAGAACTCGTTTCTGCACAGGGTCAGAGGATGGACATAGGCGGATACTACAGGCCTGACGAAAACAAAGCTGAAGCGGTCATGCGGCCCAGTGCTACGCTGAATGCACTGATCGATTGATCGGCTGTTGAACACATGACCCACGGAACGCACAATGCACAAGAGGATGGGCGCAATGAAGATGTGCTCATCTACGTCAATGGTGCGCTCATGCCGCGGGCTGAGGCCAGCATATCTGTTTTTGACAGCGGCTATCTGGTAGGTGATGGCATTTGGGAAGGGATTCGACTGCACCGTGGCCGCTTGTGTTTCCTCCAGGATCATTTTGAGCGTCTCTGGAAAGGAGCGAAGGCGATCGGACTGCAGCTTCCCTTCACAAAACAGGAACTGGAGCGGTACATCTGGGAGACACTGAAGGCCAACTATATGGACGATGGCGTGCACATTCGTGTCATGGTCACCCGAGGCATCAAGAAAACGCCTTCCCAAGACCCCAGGCTCACGCTCTCCGGCCCGAACGTGGTGATCATTGCCGAACACAAGATCGCATCCGAGGAGAGCAGAAGACGCGGCTTACGGCTTTTCACTTCCACCGTGAGAAGAGGGCGCCCAGACTACCTGGACCCCAAACTCAACTGCCACAGCAAACTTCATGAAGTACAGGCGCTGGTGCAGGCCCTGGAAGCCGGAGCTGATGAGGCCCTGATGCTCGACATCAATGGATTTGTCGCCACCTGCAATTCCACCAATTTTTTCATCGTCCAAAAGGGCGAAGTCTGGACGAGCACCGATCAGTTCTGCATGAACGGGATCACCCGACAGAAAGTGATCGAGCTGAGCCGCTCCAACGGATTGGTCTGCAGAGAGAAGAACTTCTCTCTGTTCGATTGCTACTCCGCCGACGAGGCCTTTGTAACGGGCACCTTTGGTGGACTCACGCCGGTCTTCTCGATCGACGGTCGGGAGATCGGAACCGATGCCCGTATGGGCCCTGTCACCGCACAACTTCAGGCCGCCTACGAAGCCTTGATCCATGACTGCTGAGCCTTCGCCTCAACGTATTTTTCTCTGGTCCGGACCCCGCAACATCTCCACTGCCCTGATGTACTCCTTCGCTCAGCGAAGCGATTGCCGTGTGGTGGACGAACCACTCTACGGTCACTACCTGAAAAGATCCCCTGCCAAGGACCGGCATCCGTCGGCGGAAGCCATCATAGCCCAAATGGAATGCAACGGAGAGAGGGCCGTACAGAATATGCTCCAGCTTTCGGATCGAAAGGTCATTTTCTTCAAGAACATGACCCATCATTTGAACGGACTGGATCTGGACTTTCTCAGAAGCGGAAAGAACATCCTGCTCACCAGAGCCCCTCGGGAGATGCTGCCCTCCTTCCACAAGGTGATCCCCTATCCAACCCTGAAGGATGTGGGCTACGAGGATCAAATCCGCCTGGCCGAGCATTTGAAAAATGAAGACATTCCCTTCCGCGTCATTGAAGGCAAGAGCATCTTGAATGCTCCGGAAGAAGAGCTGAAGATCCTCTGTACATTTCTGGAGATACCCTTCGAGCATGCGATGCTTCAATGGAAAGCAGGTGGCATCCCCGAAGACGGACCCTGGGCCAGGCACTGGTACCATTCGGTGCATGCCTCCACAGGATTCAAGCCGTATATAACGGCTAAAGAGCCTTTACCCGTTGAATTGGAGTCTTTGTACCAACGATGCGTGTCCTTGTATGAAAGGCTGATCAAAGACCAGTGAAACAAGAGAACCATGGTGTTGTGCGCTTGTTGTTGGTCTTGCTCAAAAAGTAAGATCAACGCACTATAGCTTGTCCACCACGATCTTATAATTGGGATCCTCAAGGACATTCACCTGAATGATCCTGTCCGCATTCTTGAGCAGCTTTCTGCAATCCGGGCTCAAATGTCTCAATTGTACCTTCTTTCCCAATCTCGAATAGCGTTCAGTCAGTTTATTCAGGGCCTCTATGGCCGACATATCAACAACACGGCTCTCACAAAAATCAATGATCACTTGATCAGGATCGCCTTGCACATCAAATTTCTCATTGAACACGCCCACTGAACCAAAGAACAAAGGGCCATATAATTCGTAGTGCTTGACACCATCAGCATCTACAGATTTTCTAGCTCTTATGCGCTTTGCATTGTCCCACGAAAATACCAGGGCTGATATAACTACTCCTATAACCACTGCAAGTGCAAGGTTGTGTAAAACAGCTGTAACGGCTGTCACCACGATCATGACAAAAATATCTGATCGTGGCATTTTCGTGATGGTCTTCAAGCTGGCCCATTCAAATGTTCCCAAGGCGACCATGATCATTAACCCAGTCAATGCTGCCATGGGCAACCGTTCGATCCAATTGGCACCTACCATCACAAACAACAATAGAACCACAGAAGCTACAATTCCTGATAGCCGAGCCCTGGCACCATTGGAAATGTTGATCAAACTCTGACCGATCATTGCGCATCCGCCCATACCGGAAAATATTCCCGAAAGGATATTCGCTGTGCCTTGAGCCACTGCTTCTTTGTTCCCTCTTCCTCTGGATTCCGTTATCTCATCCACAATATTCAATGTCAATAAACTTTCAATGAGTCCGACTCCGGCCATCACAAATGAGTACGGAAGAATGGTGAAAAGCGATTCTACGTTCAATTGAATTAAAGGGAGGTGAAAGGGAGGAAACCCTCCACTTATTGAGGCCAGATCTCCTACTGTTTTGGTAGGAATACCCCAACCGATCACCATTACAGAAACTACAAGAATAGCCACCAGTGAAGAGGGAACTGCCCGCGTCAGTTTCGGAAAACTCCAGATAATAAGCATGGTCACCAAAACAAGACCCAAATTCATGTAGAGCTCTGGGCCAGATAGCCATTCTCCATTAGAGCCTTGAAATTGGGTGAGCTGAGACATGAAAATAATTATCGCCAATCCGTTCACGAATCCAAAAATGACAGGATGAGGAACCAATCTCATGAATTTGCCCAATCTCATGAGTCCAGATAGAACTTGCAAAACACCAGCAAGAATTACCGCGGCAAAAACATACTCTGGCCCATGCGTATTGGCCAAACCGACAAGCACGACGGCTACAGCACCTGTTGCTCCGGATATCATCCCCGGCCTTCCACCAAAAACAGAAGTCACCAAGCCCATGACAAATGCCGCATACAGCCCAGTTAAAGGAGATAGACCTGCAATTAGCGCAAAGGCCACTGCTTCAGGAATCAAGGCAATGGCGACTGTCAGACCAGAAAGCACCTCTGTCTTGTAGTCCACGTCTTGTTTAAAGTCAAAAAGATTGAATACCATTTTCATAAATTCACAGGAGTTGACCGAGCTAGTTCTTTATGACCCATGATCACCACAAAGACTGCCGTAGGCCTATGCTGGATAACCGTTCAATGAAAAACGGCGCGAAATTAATTCAAGTCCTCCTTTTACCACGCTGATCTTCCATATGAAGAGGAAAAAAAGTGGATTCGTTCACCCAAGAATCAAATCTGCTCGACTCATCAAACCACAGAGCAGAATGAGTTGTGCTTGAATGGGGTATCAAGGTCTTATGGAATCAGCTCTAAGAAATTCGCTTTTCACTGCCTGAAAGGCCTGTTTCCTCCTTCCCTTGTGGTCGATCACGCTCCAGCTCGGTCCAGGCCAGCAATCATTCAGTTGCCAGAAAAGTGTTCCCATGCAGTGTGGATCGGCATCCACATGTGCCCGGATCGCCCGCTTCATCGCCATGGCCTGCACGCGCTGACTCTTCTTCACAAAGTCTCCAAAATCTTCTGCAGGGCTGAGATATGTCGAGATGAACTCATCGATCAGGCCGTTTCCCACATAGCTCTTTTGTCTCTTCGCCATGACCTCGGAAGAAAGATCCATATCCGAAGAATCCATGGAGCCAAGAAGCGTAGACCACTCCGGATACGATTGAAAACCATATTCGACCATGAAGCGACCAATGTTCGTGTCGAAATCCTCCAGACGGTCCTTTCCGTGCCACACGCCCCAGTAGTGCATGGAATGGTGATCGAAATTCTCCCTTGTGCCCCAATTGCTCAGCGGTGAACTTGAAACATAGGGCAGTTGAGGATGCATTTGGGCCAGCTGCGCGGGAATGAGCGAGTCGAACATGCGCAGATAATCCGACCAGATCGCCAGTGAATCCGTGCGGGAATATCCGTATTGGGTCTGCCAGCCCCAATTCTTCCATGCCACCTCGATCTCATTGTTGCCGCACCACAAGGCCAAACAGGGATGGCGGCGCATCCTACGGATATTGTCTTCCAATTCTCTTTCCACAGTAGACAAAAAGGGCGTATCGGCAGGATACAAACTGCCTGCAAACATGAAGTCCTGCCAGACCATGATGCCTTTTTCGTCGCACAGATCATAGAAAAGATCGCGCTCGTAGACGCCTCCGCCCCAAACGCGGAGCATGTTCATACCCGCTTCCTGCACCGCACTCAGCAACTCTATGTATCGTCCGTCCTCCACTCGGGAGGGAAAGAGATCCTGAGGGATGTAATTCGCCCCTTTGGCGAAGACCGGACGACCGTTGAGTTGAAAAAAGAATGAGGTGCCGATCGAATCCTCCTCCCGCACCAATTCGATGGTCCGAATGCCAAATCGGTGATCCTTTTCATCCAGCCTTCGATCGGCTCGGGCCAAACGGATGCGGGATGAATAGAGATGTGGCTCTCCCAAACCATTGCACCACCACAGCTTCGGTGAATCGATGGTGCGATCGAAAAGCACGGAGTGGCTGCCTCTTTCCAGGAAGACTTCCTTTGAAAGGCTGTCCACAGAGATGCGATACACCGCCGACTCATTCACCTCGAGACGAACCTCTGTCTGCAGCCGCGCATCTTCCGAACTCAGATGCAGGGTCTGGGTATGGATGTCGTCTATGCGCGCCTCATTCCAGTGCCGCAATCCGATCGGCCGCCAAATACCGCAGCCCACGAATCGTGGCCCCCAGTCCCAACCAAACTGATATGCCGCCTTTCGAGTGAAAGAAGAAACCTTATGAGCGACTTCTTTGGACTCATTTCCCGAGGGAAGGCGATACGGATGAGTCGCAAGGCGCTTTTTATTGTGCTCAATGGGCGACTCAAAGTGGATCTCCAGCACATTCTTTGCTCTTTTTCTCAAACCTGAGAGATCGATCCGCCAATTGCGGAACATATTGTCCGCTTCGAGGATGAGTGAATCGTTCCAAAAGAGTTTGGCATAGGTGTCCAGGCCATCACATTCCAGTTCCAGGACATCTGCCTGCAATTCTTCTGGCGTCAGAGATACTTCTGTCCGGTAGACCCAATTCTCATTTTCGATCCACGCCTGCTCGGACTCGTTATTTCGCCAATAGGGATCCCCGATCGCTCCCTGTGCCCAGAGATCCAGATGAATGGAACCAGGCACCTCGGCAGAACGGTAAACGACCGAATCGGCGTGACGGAATTCCCATCCAGTGTGCAAAAGCCGCTTGCCACTCGGGGCATCCGTTGCACAGGACCAAAGCAATAGCGGTAAAAAGGAAAGCAGCCGATTCAAGAGAAAAGCGTTTTGATCCCGAACCACTTGGCGGGATCCGGGGTGTAACAATGACCCATTCCTTCAAGCAGCCCATCTTCCTCGCACTTTTTGTGTGAAGTAAGATGCAGGGCATCCACCCCGACCGAAGCGATGTGCACTGCATTCTCCTTAGATACACCCGAACCCGCCATGATCTGAATTCGACCGCGTGAATGGTCGACCAGGCTGCGAATAAGACCCAGACCTTCCTCTGATGTCCTTTCTCCCCCAGAGGTCAGTATGCGGTCCACACCGATCTCAATGAGCTGATCCAATCCTTTCTGAAAGTCTTTCAAATGGTCAAAGGCACGATGAAAAGTGGTCTCAAGACCCAGTGAGTGGGCATGCTCTGTGAGTATTTGCGTATTGGCAACATCCACTTCATGTGCCGCGTTCAAACAGCCGAACACCACGCCTGCGGCACCATCTTCTTTGAATTGAAGCAGCTCGTCCTGCATCCAATCCATTTCCACCTTTGAATAGACAAAACCTCCTGGACGCGGCCGAAGCATGCAATGGATGGGGACATCCCCAGCCCGAAGGCAACTGCGCAGCAGCGATGGCGAAGGACTCAGACCACCCGAATCCAAGGCAGCACATAGTTCCACCCGGTCCGCGGCTCCCTCTATGGCCAGCTTTACGCCTTCCAATGAATCCGTGCATAGTTCCAGTTTC
>JAYOTP010000018.1:0-46578 GCA_038150465.1 Flavobacteriia bacterium
CGCGTAAAGGTGATGAAGGTGAAGGTGAGCAGGATCCCCCAGGCACGGTTGTACCAGCGGCTCTTGTCGCTCCAGGGGCTGATCTTCTTCCACAGCTTGTAGACCACAAGACCCAGTCCGTTCAGCCCGCCCCAAACAACGAAATTCCAACTGCTCCCATGCCACAGACCACCGAGCAGCATGGTCAGCATCAAATTGACATTGTGTTCGATCCACAACTTGAACTTTGGACTCAGGGCCATCCCGACACCAATACCCAGCAGAAGCGCAGCGACCAGGATCAGACCCGCAAGACTGCCCGACAAAAGACCAATGACCAGGAGGATGGTGATCATGGCACCGTAGGAAAAAATGGATCCGCCCCGATTCCCGCCCATGGGGATGTAGAGATAATCCTGAAGCCATTTACTGAGTGAAATGTGCCATCGCTTCCAGAATTCACCCACACTGCTCGCCTTATAGGGCGAATTGAAATTGGTGGGAAGACGGAAGCCAAGCAACAAAGCCACCCCAATGGCCATATCCGTATAGCCCGAGAAGTCCGCATAGACCTGAATGGAATATCCGAACAGGGCCATCATGTTCTCAAATCCGGTGTACATGGATGGATTGGCGAATACGCGGTCCACAAAGTTCAGAGCGAGGTAATCGGCCAGCAGTACTTTTTTGAGCAGTCCGTTGAGAATCCAAAAAAGCCCGAGTCCGAATTGCTCCCGGGTGAGCCGGTAGGATTGACTCAGCTGCGGAATGAAATCCGATGCCCGCACAATGGGGCCTGCCACCAATTGAGGAAAAAAGGAAACATAGAAGCCAAAGTCGAGGATGCTTTTCACCGGTTTGATGTGTCCGCGGTAGATATCCACTGAATAGCTGATGGTCTGGAAGGTGAAGAAGCTGATGCCCACCGGAAGCAGGATCCGATCAAAAACGAAATCTGTTCCCATCGCCTGATTGGCCCAAAGAGCAAAGTGATTGACGGGCTGCAGTTCCAGACCAAGGAATGAATTGAGAAAGTCCGTGACGAAGTAGGCGTACTTGAAATAGCCCAGCACCAGCAGATTCACCGCCACACTCAAGCTCACCCACCACTGTTTCCGTTTTTTGCCTTCGGCTCTGTATACCGCTCTTCCAATGAAAAAATCGGCGAGGGTGGAAAAGATCAAAATGAAAAGGAACAGTCCGCTGGTCTTGTAGTAGAAGAACAGACTGGAGAGGAATAAAAAGGCATTCCGCGCGGCTTTCTTCCTGTAGATCACCGAATAGACCAGCATCACCAGTGCAAAGAAGGCCCAGAAATAGAACTGAGTGAAGAGCAACGGACGCTCCGGATCATAGGCCAAAAAACGCCAATCGAATCCGCTCATGGCCGACGACTCGATTTACTTCGCAACTGCTGGATCCATTCCTGCTGAAAGGCATACATGAAAAGCTGCGCCTGAAGCTGATAGCCTGCCCGCGTAAAATGGATCCGGTCCTTCTTGGCCAAGCCCGCCTCCTTCCATATATCCACACTGCCCAAGCCGCCCATCAAGCTGGTCAGGTCCCAATAGGCGCCCCTGCGTTCTTTGGCCAGTCGCTTCATGACCTGCTGCACCTTCAAGGCATTCCTGTTCGGGTACCTGCGCTTGTAGTAGCTGTCGTTGTTGCTCATGAAAACGAAGACGACATCCGGATTGACCGCCTCAAAAAAGTTGAGCAGGGAGTCGTAGCGGCGACCAAAGGCGTTGGCATCAAAAGAATCTTCGGGTCCGTAGGCGTCATTGATCCCTATGCCGAGAATGACCAGATCGGCCGATAGCGCCGACAATTGATCCGGCAGGTCCGCACACCGCAAATAGCTCTGCGTGCTCGCTCCGTTGACCCCGATCGCATGGTAACTCAAGCCGGGAACATCCTCCAGGTATTGGATGCCCTGAAAGACAAATCGCTCAGCGGTGCTGTCGCCAGTAAGTTCAAAGGAGAACCGATCCCTGGGGGACGAGAAAATGAATTCGGTATATCCATGGGGATGAGTGAACGAGCTGTCCGGAAGATGGCTGCTGTCCCGCACAACAGGACGAAAATGACCGGAACCCAATACATGGAAGATCCGGATGCGCCTGAAAGCACAACGCAGCGTGTCTTCACTAAAGGCGGTGATATCGATCCGCGCATCGGCATCTCTGGTCTCTGCTGCGATACCGGCCACTCCCCATTGTGCGCTGTGTGAAGAGACCGAACAGCGAAAACCCTCCCACTGCCCGTTGGCTTGAACCGAAAAATTCGAAGGTTGATTGGTACCCGCCAAGCGCATAGGGAAGAAAAAACCTCTGCTCCCCGCGATCCCGGGATGCAGTTGCTGCATGCCCTGCCTCATGGCGGAAGAGAGCATACCGGCCTGCACATGGGAGCCACCTATGTGCAGCACGTTCAGTTGACCTTTTCCTGAGAATGACAATTCCTCCAGTCGGTCGAAGAATGCACTCATCTTCTCTTGCCCTGCAGGAAACTGCAGCACATTCGCTTCCAGTTTCAGGAAAGGATAGCGCTGCTGAAGGTCGGCCTGAGCCAACAGACTGCATCCACAGATCGATCCGATAAAAAGCAGAAGCATCCTCATTCGCATCTTATCGGGGCATGAGTTTGTCCAACTCCTCATCGAACGCGTCGGCCAGCCACTCGCCTACCTGCCGTGCGCCCTTGGGCGTGAAGTGAATGTGGTCGGGTCCGGCCAGCGCCGGATCGTTGGCCACCCAGGCAGGCATGGAATTGTAGCCTCCCATGGCCCCGAACAGATCCCAAAAACCAATACCTTCTTCCAACGCCATTTCCTTGAGCGCATCGCGCACCCAGAGCACAGATTCGTAGGTTTCAAAGGAAGTCCCCTTTTTCTGGCTCATATCCGATGGACCGATCAAAACAAATGAAGCCGCCGGCATCCAGGAACGCATCAAACGCAACTGGGACCGAAGGCGTCGGGCATAGCTCTCTGCCCGCTTGCGGTCTTTGATGTACGGAACGGTATTGCCGCCATACTGCAGAAGGACCAGCCCTACAGCTTCATCCGCCAACATCTTTTGCGTGTGCTCTCCTTCCAGTTTAGTGAACACCAGCCCCGAAGCTCCTCGCATCGGGATGTTGTCCAGAACGAGCCCGATCTGCCCTTCGAACGAAACCCCATAGACACTCAAGGATCTGTCCGAAGCGATGCGCATCCTTATGACGCCCGGCTGCTCGGGAAATATCCATTCCTTTCGGATCATTCCCTCCGAGACGGCAAAGACACCTGAGTGCATCAGGCTGTCGTCGACATGCAGTTCATACGGCACATCAACATCATTGGCCGCTGCATACAGCAGCATGCTGCTGAACTTGCGCGTCCTGAGAAAACCGAGCCGGGAAGGCTTGAATTCCAACCAGGCCCACGAAAGGCTGTCCTTTTGATCGGCCGCCGAATCCAGGACGGCCTCATTTTGTGCAAATACGGCACGCATGCCATAGCGGTCATGTCCGATGGAGGTGTCCACTCGTCCGAAGCGGGTGTAGCGTTTCCAATCGTCAGATGACTTTTGTTTGATGGACATGCTCGGCGCCTGAGGAACGGCATCCACCATACCTGGGCCATAGCCTCCGAATCTCTTCTGTAACCGATCGCGCAGCACACTGCTGATCCGATCGCCTTCGATCTGGCTGTCGCCATAATGCAAAACGCGCACCTTGCCCGTACCCGCCCTGGACTGAAGTGCGCTGGCAAAGTGCATCAAACCTTCGCTGTCCGCACTGAACTGAAGCTTTCGCGCCTCGAGCATCCTGCGAATGCGTTCCTCCTCACGGCGCCTCTGCTCCTCCTTTTCCTTTTGTTCTTTCTCTTTCTCAGCCTGTCTGTTCAGGCTGTCGAGCTCGGCCATATGACTGGCCCGCAGAATGGCATCCATATCCACCTTGGTCAGGGTGTCCTTCGATGAGAATTCTTCCCAAGTCGGATACTTGATGTGCAGGCCGGCAAGCTGCAGACCATCTGTGGGGACCAAAAACATGAAAGCCACACTTACCGCGCCCAGCGCCAAAAGGAAGAAAAAGGTCTGTAGGGGCCGCATCAGTTACTGGATGGATCTTTTGGGGGCAACAGAAGGATCACCTGGCCTTCCTGTATGCGCTCGTCGATCCCGTTCCAGCGCATCAGATCATCAGCGCTGACACCCGGATAAGACTGCGCAATGGACCATAGGGTGTCGCCGCTCTTGATCTCATAATACTTGGCTTCCCGATCTTTTTCCCGGGGGTCGATCTGTTGTGCGGGTGGCGAAGAATCCACCACTTCCGCCGCTTCTGGCTTTTTTCTGTCCTTTCGCAAATACAGCAGCAGTTCCTGCCCAATGCGGATGCGGTCACCTTTCAGGCTGTTCCACTTCTGGATATCGCGAACACGAAGTCCATGGACCGACGCGATCCGACCCAGGTAATCCCCGCTTTTTACTTTGTAGACTTCTGCATCATGCGTCGCTGGATCGGGGATGCCTTTTCGCCTTTTTTCCAGGGCGAGCCGAACTTCTGCTGCCTGAATGCTGTCTCTGAGTAAAGCCTTCTGAACGACTGCGGTGAGGTCCGATGACTCCGGAAAACGCTCCAACCTCAGCCAGGCTTTTGCTCCAGAGGGAAGGCGATCTCGAGATACGGAAGGATTGGCAGCAAAAAAGTCTTGAGGGTCCCTGAATGTCGTCGCTGCCAGGTCTTCCCAGTACAACGGACCTTCCACCATGAGCTCTCCGGCGTAAGCCTGAAGTTCATCCAGCTGCTCGAAAGACACTTTGCTACTGGCCTCCAACATAGGAAGCTGCGCATCGCTTTCCTGTAGACGACGGCTCACTGCAGGACCGAATACAAAGGCATGGTCTGCCCAGCCGCTGTCCTTCCAAAGAGAATGCAGATGCAACCAGTAGCGTTCCGCCACCACCGAAGAATAATGCAGATCCTGCCTTGGATCGAACACCTCATGCATCGGGAATTCAGGGCCAAAACGGGCCACTGCAGCCTGACTCAACGCCCACACACCCGACCGCCCCGGTTCATCGATCTTCTCCTCGACCTGCTGAAGCAGATCGGCCCGCTTTGTCAGGAAGGAAGAAGCGCCTTGCCCCCAGGCATTTGCCCAGGAAAATAAAATGGCGATCGGGATGGATCGAAGGGTAAGGGAGAATGCGGTCAAACGAACTTTAAATAAAACTGAAAATTAGTGCGGATAGGAGCCCTATGGTTGCCTGAAGACAACGGGATATCCACAGAATATTGGCGGGCGACCCGGGCGCCGGTGAATAAATCAGCAGCCCATGGATCAAAATCGGTCCGGGAGGCAATTTCAAGGAGCGCGCAGGCGTTATTTTCGCTCGGTTCATGCGTTTGTCTCTCACATACCTCGGGCTTTTGTTCGTTGTACTCAGCTCGGGTCAGTCCTTGCCCTGGCCCATGGACATCCCCCCTCTTCTGTCCGGAACCTTCGGTGAATTGCGATCAGGGCATTTTCATGCAGGTGTGGACATAAAGACCCAAGGAAAAGAAGGGCAGGCGGTGCGGTCCATCTGGCGAGGGTATGTAAGTCGGATCAAGGTCTCTCCCTATGGCTACGGGCATGCCTTGTACATCGACCATCCGAACGGAAAGACCACCGTCTATGCACACCTTCAGCGTTTCGAAGAAGACATTCAGGCCTATGTCCGCAGCCTGCAATACAAAAAGCGATCGTTTGCCATCGATGTGTATGTTCCCAAAGGCAAGTTGCCCATAGATTCTGCGGCGATCATCGGCCGAAGCGGGAACAGTGGAAGTTCTGGAGGACCTCACTTGCATTTCGAATTGCGCGACAGCAAAAGCCAACACACCTTGAATCCCCTGACCCATGGTTGGGCAAAGAGTGACGGAAAAAAGCCCATCATCCGTGGGGTGCGCTGGGTGGAACTGGACAATGCCTTCATGAGTCGCGTTGGAGGAACCATCCGGGAGAGCGAGTTGCATTTGGTCCCAGACCGCATCGGTATTGAAGTGGAAACCTATGACCAGCTGGACGGAGCCTCCAACAAAAATGGCGTACACAGCATCGAACTCTTAGTAGATGGAAAGCAAGCGTTTTCCTTTACCGCGGATGAATTGGACTTTTCCGAAAAGAGGTACATCAACGCCCTGACCCGTTACGAAGATGTGGCCTGTTGCAAGCGTCGCTGGGTGCGCACCTATGTGCTTCCTGGGAACAGACTGTCCAATATCCGCTCCGTCTCTTCAGGTCGGATAAGCGGTCAGTTGGGCCAAAAGAAGAATGTGCTGATCCGCGTGAGCGATGCACTCGGAAACAAGCGGGAATTCGCCTTCCGGATCCAGGTAGACAGAGCTGCGCGTGAAAAATGGGAGGTGGCGTGTATCGACAGGCGAAAACAGCACCAAATGCAGATCGGTGAGGCTAAAGCTGAAGTGCCACAGGGGGCGTTGTACTGCGATGTACGGGAACAGTACCGGACGGAGGATGCGCCCAAAGGAGTGATCGGTCCGATCTATGTTTTTCTCTCTGACAGCGTTCCTGCCCATCGGCCACTGACCATCGACCTGACACTCGAAAAGATCCCAAAGGCCCTTCGGGAGAAGGCCGTGATCGTCCATTTAAGTGCGGATGGAAGCATTTCGTCAGTGGGCGGGACCGTCCGCGGCTTACGCATCCAGGCCAAGAACAGATCCTTCGGTCGATACGGTCTGGCCATCGACACCATACCGCCCTCGCTGCGGCCAGACGGCTGGAAGACCAATAGTTCGCTGGCTGGAAAGAAGGGCATCGCCCTGCGTGGGTCCGATGATCTGAGCGGGATAGAGAAGTGGGAAGCCCGAATAGACGGCAAATGGCATTTGGCTGAATACGATCCCAAAAAGAACCGATTCTTCCTGCCTTTTGAAGGCCGGTTGCCAGCAGGTTCGCATCAGCTCGAATTCAGTCTGACCGATGGTTGTGGCAACCAAAGTCAGATCAGTGCCGCTTTCAGCCTCTAACGCCATGTGTTCGCTCGCTGACTCCGTACTTTTGAGGCCGATGCGCCAACTTCCTCTTTTGGTCTTGCTCCTCGCAATTGGGGCTTTCCTGCCCGAACGCCTGCATGCCCAGTCGGCCATTCAACTCAGCGGGGTGGTCATCACCACCGATTCCCTTCCACAGTTCATCCCACGTGCTTATTTGAGACTGCGCAGCAGAAACACCGGGACGCTCGCGGATGATGAAGGCTTCTTCAGTCTGGCGGTGTGGTCCGGGGATACCGTGGAAGTCTCGCATCTCGGCTTTCAAAAAGAGAAACTCTATGTACCTGACACCCTGACCCAGAAGAAATACCTGGTTCAGATCTTTTTGAAAAGAGACACCACCATGCTGCAGGAGGTCACCCTCTATCCGTGGCCAAGTCCGGATCGTCTGATCAGTCACTTGCTCAACATGCAGGTGGAGACCACTCAAATGGACATCGCACAAAGGAATTTGGCCATTCAGAGCCTCAGGGAACGTGCTGCCACCATGGGCAGCGATGCGGTGGCCATCCAAAAGGCGGCCATTCGAATGCAGGAATCGGCCATGTACAACAGAGGCCGCTTCTACGGCGCAGATGGTGGAATGGCCATGTTGGGGGCGTTGAGCAATCCCTTTGCCTGGGCGCAGTTCTTTGAATCCCTGAAGAAAAAGAAATAGCCCGTGTCAAAAAAGGGAATGCTTGTCTTTCTTCTGCTGATCCTTTGCCATCTGCTGGATGCTCAAAAGGCCCAACTGAGCGGTAGGGTGACGGATGTTCGGGGCGATGGACTTCCCGGAGCCAGCCTTCAGGCGGGCGCGCAATTCACAACTGCCGATGCATCGGGAAACTTTGAACTTGAACTCGACCCAGGAGCCTATTGGCTGGTGGTGCGGTCGGTCGGACATCGGAGTGACTCCATGCGGATCGCGGTCGGACCGGAAGAAGAACGCAGACTGAATTTCCGACTCAAGAGGAACGACGAACTCCTGCAGGGTGTGGATGTGCTCAATGAACGTGCGCGAGATGATACGCGGACCCAACTCGACGCAAAGAGCCTGGAATTCCAGACCGGACCGCAACAGGGTGTGGAAGGCTTGATCAAGACCTTACCGGGAGTGGTGTCCAATACCGAATTGAGCAGCCAATACAGCGTGCGTGGAGGGAACTTCGATGAGAACATGGTCTATGTGAACGGAATCGAAGTCTACCGTCCGTTCCTGGCCCGTTCGGGTCAGCAGGAAGGTCTGAGCTTCATCAATCCGTATATGGTGGACCATATCGAATTCTCGGCAGGCGGATTCGAGGCGAGCTATGGCGACCGCATGAGTTCCGTTCTCGACATTCAGTACAGAAGACCCGACAGTTTTCGCCTGCAGTCAGAAGCCAGCCTGATGGGTGGCGCTGTCACTGTGGATGGAGTGAGCAGCAACAAGCGTTTGAGCACCGTGACCGGAGCCCGCTACCGGACCAATCAACTGCTGCTGGGCAGCCTGGATACCGATGCCGACTTCCGTCCGGAGTATTTCGACCTGCAGACCTATTGGCGTTTCAAGATCGATGACCAATGGACGCTGAACGCTCTGGGCAGCTATGCCTCCAATCTGTATGAGGTACTCCCCTCCACCCGCAGCACGGACTTTGGCAGCTTTCAGGAAGCACTCCGCCTCACCGTCTTTTTCGACGGAAAAGAGCGCTACACCTACCGAACTGTTTTTGGTGCCCTGAATGCGGAGCAGAAAGTGAGTGATCAGCTTCTGCTGCAATACACCTTCTCCGCCTACCAGTCGGTGGAACAGGAATACTTCGATGTCATCGGTGCCTATCGGCTGGGAGAGCTCGAATTGAATCTCGGCTCGGATGATTTTGGAGAGGTGGTGCAGGAACGCGGTGTGGGTGAATTCCAGAATTTTGCGCGCAACGAGCTCGATGCCATCTTTTTCAATCTTGAGCACAAAGGCATGTACTTCTTCGATCGAAGCACCCTGAGCTGGGGACTGAAGTTTCAGCGAGACGACATCATCGACCGCTACAAGGAGTGGGAGCGGATCGACTCTGCAGGCTACAACGTGCCGCACAACCCTTCGGTGAGTCCACCCGGTGGAGATCCAGTGGAAGCCTGGCCCTCGATCGAACTGTTCGAGCACTTCGACAGCCGTGCATCGGTGCAGTCCGGCCGCGTGATGGCCTTTGTTCAAGACAGCCGTTCCTGGCGATTGGATTCCCTGGGTTCCCGGCTGGCCCTGGCCGCTGGGATCCGAACACATTACTGGAGTTTCAACCAACAGATGACCTGGTCTCCGCGCGCCACCCTTTCGTACAACCCGGTTTCGGAATATGACGCCGTCTGGAGGTTTTCGGTCGGCTGGTACCATCAGCCACCGATATACAGAGAGATGCGGGATCTGCAGGGCGGTGTGAACGCAAACATCCGAGCTCAGGAAAGCATTCATTTCGTATTGGGAAATGACCTCAAGCTGAAGCTTTGGGACCGTCCGTTCCGTCTGGTCACAGAAGCCTATTACAAGCAACTGAACGACCTCATCCCCTACGAACTGGACAATGTGCGCATCCGCTACAGCGCACAGAATTCAGCCAATGGCTTTGCTGCCGGACTGGATGCCCGCATCAATGGAGAATTCGTCCCGGGGATCGATTCATGGGCGAGTATGAGCATCATGACCGTTCAGGAAGACATACGCGGCGATCAGGCGGGCTACATCCCACGACCAACAGACCGAAGAGTGAATTTCGGTCTGTATTTCCAGGATTACCTCCCGAGCGACCCGAGTTTTCGGATGAGCCTGAGTCTTTTCTATGGTACGGGTTTCCCCTTTGGCCCTCCTCAAAGTGCCCGCGCAGAACAGACCTTTCGCATACCCTCCTACCGCAGGGTAGACATTGGCTTCCTCAAAGTCTTCAAGGAAAGGGGCAAGAAAGCCAAGTGGTCGGTGCTCAACCAGTTCGAGACGGTCTGGGTCGGTTTGGAGGTGTTCAACCTTCTCGAGATCCGCAACACGGTCAGTTATCTCTGGGTGCGCGACATCAGTACCGCGCGGCAGTATGCAGTGCCCAACTACCTGACCAACCGACTGCTCAATCTCAAACTCGCCTTCACCCTCTGATGCGACTGATCGGAACCCTCCCACATGCAGATTACCGGATCGTTGTCTACGATCTGGAAAACCATCTTTATGTGGAATTTGAAGCCGGGCCCATGAAACAGGGCTATAAGTGGCCCAAGTCCAAGGTGCAGGGCATCCAGCAGGTCACAGCTCTTTTGGATGATCCTTTTCACGCAGAAGTTCGTGCGCGTTTCGACGGCATGTACAGCTCCATGAAGGAGCGCCTGGACAAGATCCCACCAAAAAACTGAAGTAAGCTCAGGATCCTGCAGTCAATCGCCTGCGGATCTCCTGGGGCCAGTTTCCCGGCAGGGCGGCCTGAAAGCACATAGGCTCTTTGCGCACAGGATGCATCAACTCCAGCCGCCAGGCCAGCAGATCGATGCCCCCGTCCGGATTGGAACGCTTGGCTCCGTATTTCAGATCGCCGCGAATCGGTGCAGAAGCGGCTGCCAACTGGGCGCGTATCTGGTGGTGCCGACCCGTTTCCAATTCGACCTGCAACAAACTGTAACGGTCCAGTTGATGGATGCACTGGTAATTGAGAACCGCCTCTTTGGATCCGGATGTTCCCTCGGGTACAACGTGGCTTTTATTCTGAGCGGCGTTTTTTCTCAAATGATGTTTCAAACGTCCTTGATCGGGTCCCGTCCATTTTTGGGTCAATGCGAGGTAGGTCTTTTTCAGCGTTCTTTTTTGGAAGGCCGCAGAAAGGCGGGCCGCTGCTTTCGATGTGCGGGCAAAAAGGAGTACTCCGCCCACTGGACGGTCCAGCCGGTGCACCACGCCCAGATACACATCCCCTGGCTTGGCGTAGCGCTCCTTGATGTGTGCTTTGGCTTTGTCTGCCAGACAGAGGTCGCCCGTCCGGTCACCCTGAACCAATTCGCCGGGCATCTTTTGCACGACCAATAGGTGATTGTCCGCATACAGTATGCGGTCATCAGAGATCAATACTGTTCGTTTTCGTTGGGGAAATCACCAGACTTGACATCCTTCCCGTACTGCGCGAGGGCTTCTGTCACATCGTCAAACAGATTCATGTAGCGGCGAAGGAAACGGGGAGAAAATTGATGGGTCATGCCGAGGACATCATGCAGCACGAGCACCTGACCGTCCACATCTGGCCCGGCTCCGATCCCGATGATCGGAATGGAGACTGCTTCCGAGACCCTTTTGGCCAGCGCTGCAGGTATCTTTTCCAGCACAAGAGCAAAGCAACCGGCCTGCTCCAGTAACAGGGCATCGGCCAGCAGTTTTTCGGCTTCCTCCTCCTCTTTTGCGCGAACGGTGTAGGTACCGAATTTGTAAATGCTTTGCGGAGTGAGCCCCAAATGACCCATGACGGGAATACCCGCGGTCAGAATGCGTTCGATGGATCCCATGACCTCCTCACCTCCCTCGAGTTTGACTGCGTGTCCCCCGCTCTCCTTCATGATGCGAATGGACGAATTCAGCGCTTCTTTTGAATTGCCCTGATAGGAACCAAAGGGCAGATCGACCACCACAAGTGCCCGTTCTACCGCACGTACCACCGAAGAGGCATGATAGATCATCTGATCCAGAGTGATCGGCAGGGTGGTCTCATGACCGGCCATCACATTGCTCGCCGAATCACCTACCAGGATGACATCCGTACCTGCACGATCGACCATTTTGGCCATGGTGTAATCATAGGCAGTGAGCATGGTGATCTTTTCACCTCGCTGCTTCATTTCCTGCACAGAGGCCGTAGTGACCTTCTTGAATTCTTTGGTTTGAACAGACATGATCCGTAGTGCTTCGGGGCCAAAGCTATACAATATCTTTGCGCCCTCATTCGCTATGAAGTACCTACGAATCATCACCGTCTTTTTGTTCTCGCTTGGCCTGATGAGCTGTGAAAACGAGCTCAATGTGAACGACGATTGGTCGGACATCACAGTGGTCTACGGAATACTGGACAGGACTCAAGACACCAATTGGGTACGCATTCACAGGGCATGGCTTGGACAGGACAAGGTGAGCATAGGCGCCCAAAGCCCGGATTCGATCTATTATGCTCAGACGCTACTGGTTCAACTAGAGGAACTGAATGCATCCGGTGAGATCGTGCACCTGATCGATCTGATCTTCGACAATACCAGCCGTGAGTTGGAGGAAGGAGAGTTCACCACCGAAGAGTACCGACTTTACCGCACGAGCGAAATGCTCAAAGCAGATACCGAATACCGCCTTCGCATCCAAAAGAACAATGGCAACTCCGATATCACCGCAATCACCCGCGTGCTGGAAGACGATCTGCGTGTGGTTCGCCCCACGCCGGCACAACTCATCGCTCTTGAACCGCTGAAGGACTATGCCATTCAATTCGACACCCAGGAAGGATCCAAGATCTTTCAGACCTATGTGACCCTGCGCTACAAAGAACATCCGATCGGGCAGCCCGGACAGCTCAGCTACCACGAGGCAGTGGCCCGACTGCCAGTGACCGATGTGAACAATACAGACGGAGACGTCCGGGTGATCGTGGGCTACAATACAGAAAGTCTCCTTCAGAGCTTCCGCAACGAAGTTCCCTACGACCCAGGTGTATGGCGCTATTTTCAGGCATTGGACTTCACCGTTCTCGCCGGGGATGAGGACCTCCATACATTCATCAATGTCAATCAGCCAGCGACGGGCATCGTTTCGGAACGACCTGATTTCTCCAACATCGAGGGCGGATATGGTCTGTTCGCCTCACGGGCATTGAACGGCCGCTACAACAAGTCCCTCAATGAAGCAGGGCTGAATAATCTGATCCTGAGTGACCTCACCTGCGACCTGAACTTCGTGAAGGTGACAACCACTGACACCTGTTGGTGCGATCAGGGCAATCTCGCCTGCCAGTAGGCACACTCTCTGACACAATGTCCGCTTAAGTGCGGAGATTTTTTGTCTCGGGCCTGACACGGATCCGTTGGCACAGCTATTGACCTTTCGACAGCGAATTTGAAAATGAACCAAATGAGTAAAGTAATCGGAATCGACCTCGGGACCACGAATTCGTGCGTCGCCGTTATGGAAGGAAACGAACCTGTGGTCATTCCCAACAGCGAAGGACACAGGACCACTCCATCCATGGTCGCTTTTGTAGAAGATGGTGAGCGCAAGGTCGGAGATCCCGCCAAGCGTCAGGCCATCACCAACCCGACCAAGACCATTTATTCCATCAAGCGCTTCATGGGCAAATCCTATTCGGATTCCTCGCGTGAGGTGGACCGTGTTCCCTACACGGTGAGTAAGGGAGACAACAATACACCACGGGTGGACATCGACGGAAGGCTCTACACCCCGCAGGAACTCTCGGCCATGATCCTTCAGAAGATGAAGAAGACCGCCGAAGATTATCTGGGCACCAGTGTTTCAGAGGCAGTCATCACAGTTCCGGCCTACTTCAATGACGCCGAACGACAGGCGACAAAGGAAGCGGGAGAAATTGCCGGACTCACTGTCCGCCGCATCATCAACGAACCCACAGCTGCCGCTTTGGCCTATGGCATCGACAAGAAGCAGCAGGAAGAGAAGATCGTGGTATTTGACTGCGGTGGAGGCACGCATGATGTCTCCATTCTCGAACTGGGCGACGGCGTCTTTGAAGTGAAGTCCACCGATGGCGACGTCCATTTGGGCGGAGATGACTTCGATCAGAAGATCATCGACTGGCTGGCCGAGGAATTCAAGACCCAGGAAGGCATCGATCTGAGAGAAGATGCCATGGCCCTGCAACGACTCAAAGAAGCTGCTGAAAAAGCCAAGATCGAATTGTCGAGCACCAGCTCAACGGAGATCAACCTGCCCTACATCACAGCCACTTCAAGCGGGCCAAAACACCTGGTCCGTCCATTCAGCCGTGCACAGTTCGAACAGCTCGCCTCAGACCTGATCGACCGCACGATCGAACCTTGCCGCACGGCACTCGAAAAAGCAGGACTGAGCACCGGAGACATCGACCAGGTGATCCTGGTGGGTGGTTCCACCCGTATCCCGGCCATTCAGGACGCCGTCAAGAATTTCTTCGGAAAGGAGGCATCCAAAGGGGTCAATCCAGATGAAGTTGTAGCCATTGGTGCAGCCATTCAAGGAGGCGTGCTCAGCGGAGACGTGAAGGATGTGCTTTTGTTGGATGTCACGCCGCTCTCATTGGGCATCGAGACCATGGGCAGCGTGTTCACGAAATTGATCGAAAGCAACACGACCATTCCGACCAAGAAGTCAGAGACCTTCTCCACAGCAGCCGATAACCAGCCCAGTGTGGAGATCCATGTTCTGCAGGGCGAGCGTCCCATGGCAGGAGACAACAAGACCATCGGCAGGTTCCACCTCGATGGCATCCCTCCTGCACCACGCGGTACCCCACAGATCGAAGTGACTTTCGACATCGACGCAAACGGCATCTTGAATGTATCTGCCAAGGACAAAGCCACCGGCAAGGAACAGAGTATCCGCATCGAAGCCTCCTCTGGCCTCTCCAAGGACGAGATAGACAAGATGAAGCAGGAGGCCGAGGCCAATGCCGACGCTGACAAAGCCGCCAAAGAAAAGGTGGACAAGTTGAATGCCGCTGACAGCATGGTCTTCCAAACAGAAAAGCAACTCAGCGAATTCGGAGACAAACTGCCGGCCGATAAGAAAGAACCCATTGAGTCTGCGCTGGAGGAACTGAAGAAGGCCCACCAAAGCCAAGAGATCAGCGCCATCGACGCTGCCATGGAGAAGATCAATGAGGCCTGGAAGAACGCCAGCGAAGAGCTGTACAAGGCGCAACAGGAGAACGGTGGTACTCCCAACGACCCAACTGCAGGTGATGCAGGCGCCGGAGGCGAAGCAGATGTCACCGATGTGGATTTCGAAGAAGTCAAGGACGATAATTGATCCGTCCTCTGACCCTGATAAGCAGCCGGCCTCGTGCCGGCTTTTTTATTCAGAAAGGTCTGATGAACAATATCTGTCTCCTGTCGTTCTCAATTAAACCCAAAAAATGTTTTCATTATTCAAAAAGCCAAGCGCTATTGACCGCTTGAATAAGCAATATCAGCAGTTGATGAAAAAAGCCATGGAAGCAAGCAAGACCGATCGCCGCAAGGCCGACGAACTGTATGCTGAGGCTGAGGCGCTTGTCCGGCAAATGGAAGGTAGGGCCTGAATCAAAGGCTCCCTGACAATTGTGCTGCAATGCTCCATTCAAAGTGGAGTTGTTGGGAGTGCCTCCTTTGTTTCATTTGATCCTCTCCTTTATTTCTTCCCTGTAGCTCGCTCCGATCGGGATATCGCGCCCTCCGATCCGTAAAAAATTTCCTTCCATATACTCCAGGTGAGCCAAATTCACGGCATGCGAGCGGTGCACACGCAGCAGGACATCCTCTAGTTCCGTCAGATGCCCTGTCAGACTTCCGAGCAGCATATAAGATCTGTCTTCCAAGTAGAGATGCGTATAGTCCCCATCCGATTCGAGTGCATGAATTCGCTCGATCGGAACGCGATAGGTCCGTTTGTCCGCCTTGAATCCGAAAAAGCGATCGGCCTTCCCTTCAGATGTTCGCTGTTCATGTGCAGACTGGGCTTTATTGACCGCCTTGAGGAAGCGGGCAAATGGAATGGGTTTGAGCAGGTAATCGACCGCATCCAACTCAAATCCCTCGACTGCAAACTCTGTATAGGCCGTTGTGAAGATCACTTTTGGCGGATCGCCAAGGGACCGCAGGAAGGCAAGACCATCGAGGCCCGGCATCTGAATATCCAAAAAGAGCAAATCGATCTTTTGGTTCTTGAGGCACTCCATGGCCGTGAAGGCATCGGGGCATTCGCCCAGCACATTCAGGAACGGGACGCGCTCCGCATGGTGAAGCAGAATGCTTCTTCCCTCAGGCTCATCGTCGACGATCAGACAGCGCATTTATCCAAATTCAGTTCCATCCGCACTGCGAATTGTTCATCCCTCTCTTCTGCATCCAGCTGATGTCCCTCTGGAAACAGTCGATCCAGCCGCTTGCGAAGATTGCTCAAACCCATGCCACCTGATGAAGCATCGGTTTTTGCCTTCGCCCGGGCATTCACTGAAGAGAAGATCAAGGTATTGCCTTTTTGAACCAGTTCCATACGAAGTTCAACCGCTCCTCTCTGATCCAGAACACCGTGCTTGATCCCATTCTCAACCAAGGGCAGAAAGAGCAGTGGGGGGATCTGTATATCGGTCCGGTCCAGCTGATGCCGCCATTTTATCTGTGACTCTGAGTGCATACGCTTTTGACTGAGTGCGATATAGTCGTCGATCATCTTCAATTCCGCATCCATCCGAACCAACGGCTGATTGGTCTGATACATCACATAGCGCAACAGATCGGACAACTGCACGATGTGGTCCGGCAGATCGTCGGTCTTTTTGATCGACAAGCTGTACAGCAGGTTCAAATTATTGAACAGGAAATGGGGGTTGATCTGTGCTTTCAGTGCGTTCAACTCATCGTCCAGCCGTTCCTTTTCCATCTGCTCTTGCTGGCCCCGGAGGCGCTCTGAATGGAAGTAGTCCACGCTCAACTGGAACAATCCGGACACCACCAAATAGGCCAGTACATACAGGCCGATCTCCCACCATTTGAGATAGCTGATGAAGTAATATCCCGGGAAGATCCAATCGGCCAAATAACTCATTACCCAGTGGTGGATGAGGATGCTCGCGCCGATGGCCGAGAAGAATCCGAAGAAATACAGAGCGAATCTCCGTTGTTGCAGGAGCCTCGGGATCAATAAGTGTCCGTTGACCGCCACCGACGGGGTCAGAGATAAGTGAAAGAGCAAGGAGAACAGCCAGTCTATGGTGTCCAATTCATTGCCTAATCGGAACACACGAGCGATAAGCACCACGGATGCGCTCCAAAAAAGAAGGAACTGAAAAAGGGAAACCCATGGGCTTCCCCTTCCAGTTTTTGCCTGAATCGACTTAGATACCATGGATCTTCATCAATTGGGACCGATTGGAGAAGGCCTTTTCTTCATCGGAGAATTTGATGATGAATTTCTGCAGATCCTCGGGCTGTGCGGTGAGCAAGATCTGATCATCGCGCTCCACATGTTCGAGTCGGGCTCTGTTCTGCTCAAAGAGCGTCTTGAGGAAAGACTCATCCATAAAGTTCAGCTCGAATGCATCTCCATTTTGGACAACTTGCGCAAAGGTGTGCATGGCCACATGGTCGTTGCCTTCCAGTTTAATGTCCACTTCGTTAGATGCATCAATGCTGAGTGAAAAGCTCAGGCAGTCTGCGTATAGTTTGCCGTCAAGCTCCACCAGGTGCATTCCATGGAATTCAAAGCGATCCGCACGGATCGCAGGCTTTTCGCTCGGATCGAGCAAGGGCTCGTTGTCCCGGATGACCAAATAGGAAGGCTCCTCTTTACCAGCACCTTCAGCATCAATGAGAGAAAGAATTTGTGTCCATGGAGCAGGAAAGAGCATGCCCGATGGCATTTTGATGCGCTCCCCTTCGATCGAATACTCTTTGTTGATCAGCTGGCTTTTCAACTCCGGACCGATGATGTATACGCTTTCTGAACTGTCATTGGACAGGTAGTTTCCTTCGATCGCCGATCGCTCGACCACGTGCTCTTTGCTTTCTGTGTAGAGCGGAAAAAAGCTAAGGACCTTACAGGAGCTCATTGAGAGCAGGAGTACGGCAGCAAAAAAAGTGGATCTTTTCATGACTTTGTTTTTGTTGATTGATGCAGCTAAACAACCTCAGCAAGTGAACGCACCAAAAAAAGATCGACCAACGGCCCAATATATCCGACGAATGCGGACCTGAGCTCGATCAGTGGATCTCAGCACTCAGCCCCCGTTCCAGAAGTGCGCTGCATTTGGGCTCCAATTCGTCGTAGGTTCCGTTCTTCACACCGCACTTGCCCGTTGTATGAACGATCAGTGCGCATTGCTCGGCCTGCTCGGTTTCGTGTTCGCAGATATCGATCAGAGATCTGATCACCCAGTCGAAGGTGTTCACGTCATCGTTGAAGAGAACGATCTCCCGCTCCCGCTCTTCGAGCGTAAGGACTTCTGATGCTTCCTGTGTCTTGGTGGATGCGAACATGAAACTAAAATACGACCTGTACGCGCATTGACCCTCAGAATTCATTGACGAATCGCATGGCCTTTCCTTTGGAAGCCTGCGATATGTTCAAAAAGCCTTTCTTTTCCTCGAAGCGCCGCTTTTTCTCATCGAGTTTTTGGAATTCAGCCATGAGTTCCTCATCTGTTGAATAGAACTGCAGCACATTCCGCTTGTAGCCGAAGAAGTAAAGGGTGCCCGCGCCATCCTTGAAATAGAGATTGAGTTCATCCCCTCTTCTCTTTCGAATGAGTTGCACCCCTCCCCTGACCTTTTTGTTGATCGGTTCTTTGAGAATACTCCCCAAGCCAATGTCTCCAACACTCAAAAAAGAATTGGTGGCCGGATCCCATTCCATCTTGAGATCACTGAAGGTGAAGGTATTTCTTAGCGCATCGGGTACTTCATCGGGTGCCCCATAGAGTTCGACCTCCTCATCAAAGTCATAGATGTCGTCGGCTGTCATCAGCTCATTCATCGCCACACGAAAGGCCCTTCGGGAGATGTCCACGGTTCCACGGCCATCGCCTGCAATGACAGCATCGGCTATGTCCTCGATGATGCCCTTGTCGAAGGGAAACTGAATGCCCATCAGTGCATCGATCTCAATGCGGTCGCTCTTCAGGTCGTGTCGGGCCCGCCCATAGGTGCCGATCTTGAGCAATCCTGTCTTTTCTCCCAAACTCAAACTTCCCTGACCTTCCGTATAACAGTCCTTGTTTTGAAGGATCAGATAATTTCCCGGATGGTCTTCATCGTCGATCCGGTCCTCCCGCGCGATGACATACGAGAACAGATCCTCGTCGTAAAGCAATTGCCCATCTGAGCGAATGATCTCTATATCCGCTCGCTTGCTCGCCCGACTCAGGAAGGCCGAATAGGCAGAAGTCGAATCATTGGCGATGAAGATGCCGTTGAACAGCCGCTCAGCAGCCTTATCCTCTCCAAACTTGGGCAGGTCGATCACAATGTTGTTTGGATCGATGGGCGACCGAAAGGGGAACCAGGTGGTCGAAATATTGGAGCAGCTGCTTTGGATGTTCGTCTTGCCGTTGAAGGTCAGATACTTCGCACTCGCCAGCATTTCCACCTTTCCCTGGAACCCGAAGAATGGACTCATATAGAATTCGTCCTCCGGCTTCACATCGGCCGACCCCACCGATTCGAGGTCCTTGTTCACACCAAGAGTATGGAAATAAAGCGGCCAGGGGGTCTCATCCTGATCGACATATTCGAGAATGCCATTTCCGCTGTAGCGATTCCTCGACTGGATCTTCAGAGAACAATCATAGAGGTTGAAATGCCGGGTGAAACGATTCGCCAAAAGAACGGATTTATCGAGCAGGCGCATGTTGGCCGCCGTATCGATGGTTACACGTCCACTGTCTGGCTCAATGCTCGCATCGGCCACTTTGATCTGCTCCACTCCGTAGACTTCCAGAACCGAATTCAACAAGCTGAATTTGCTCGAAGCCGCGTCAAAATGAAGGGAGTCCTGCGCTTTGTTCACCGATACCATGGGCGATAACTTTCCTTCTTCGTGGTTCTTCACATTGAAGGTCTTGGCCTGAATGTCCCAGTCTGCACGATCCATGTAGGCGTCGTACTGATTGACATCAAAGGCAAAGTGGTAGGATGAATCGAGCATTTCGAAACGACCAGCCTGCTGATCGAAGTCCACAGAGGAACGTGCCTGCCACGAGCTGAACGCCCAGTCGGCTCCTGCATAGGGTCGGATGCGAAAATCAGCGTGTTCGGCATCGAATCTCCGGTTCTGGAAGACAAAGTCCTTTGAGTGCATCTGGGCATTGAGAAAATCGATCTGCCCCCTTCCCTCCAAGGCCGCAGGCGTCAGGGCAAGCGTACCGGTACCGAGCATATCGACATCATCATACATCTCAAAAGGCTTCTCCCGGCTGCTCTGTTCCAGCCGATCCTCATTCGGAAGCCAGCGCAAGAAGCTTCCAATTCCACGGACAGGCGGATGGTAGGCGGTTCCGGCTTCCGCTGTCAGGTCGAATACTTCGGTCAGGCCAGTAGCAGAATCAGGGAAGAAGGTGATGGCCTTGCCCTGGGAGAGGGAAGACAAATACCGGATGGATCCACCGCCGACCAATCCGGATTCATCCAGACTCAGACTGTCTGTGAATTGACCAGCGCCGCCATAGGCGGACAATCCCTCCGGAGGCGTTGCAATGCGAAAGCCCAGACTATAGTCCCTCTGCACTCTGAGCGTTTGTTCCATTTCAGGAAAGATCCCCGCCGAAACGAAGGTGCCATCGAAAGAAAGGCCTTCAGCGGTGGCATTGTCCAGACTGTCGATCGTGAACTGGTGCACCTCAACGAAAAAGGTCTCCCTGGGGTACACGCGGTCGTAAATATCCCTGCGGTCGTAGTAGATATAATTCTTCTTGCCCGAGGTGAAAATGGGATAGTCGTGGTAGACGCGCCTGCTGGACTTGTTGTTCGGTTTGTCTATGTACAGCTCGCCGTTGAAATCCTGAAGGGTGGTCCGGACATAGCGCAGAGGTCTTCGTCCCATGACATCCGGTGTAAATGACTGCACCTTGAATTTCATGGAGTCGATATCGGTCATGCTGATCCTGAACTGATCGTAATTGAACAGAAAATCATGGCCCCAATAGGTGAATCGGCCGGCCTGGATCACCCCATCGAATTTGAAATCAAAGCCTTCGTTCATCTCGATCTTGCGGCCATACGGGAACATGGCCACTTTTTGAGAATCCGAAACTGCGATCTGTCGGATCCCCTTGATCTCCAGTTTGTGGTCGAGCAAACTCAGGCGTGCATTCTCTCCCTTCGAGGTTCTGCTTTGGAAGCGGATGACATCATAATCCCTCCTGCCGCTGTAGTTCTGCAGATATTCAAAGGTCCGGGGGCGAACTGTGGCCCGCTGGCTCAGCAAGTCGTAATCCACGAAACCTGCCACCATCATCTGCAAAAGGAAACGCTCGGCTTTTATCTGGGTCACTGGGATTACACGCTGCACCGTCTTCAATCCAAAATTGAGTGAATCAGCAAGCTCAGTCATGCGTTTGAGCTGAGCCAATGGATGAACATTGCTCAGCCCCTGAAGGGCGCGCATCCTCTCGCCTCGGAAATACTGATCCGACTCGAAGACCGAAGCACTCATGCCCTCCGATTGGAGATTGCCCATGCTGATGCTGTGCTTCTTCATGTTCCACTGAATGATATCGAGATACATGGCCATGTTGTGGTAGGAGTTGGCAAAAGCTGTCTGCCCGCTGCCTTTGTCCGGTCGCAAGAGGGTAAGTGTTTCTCTGGGAACGATGTACTGTACGGTGAGCCTGGGGTGCGAAATGGAATCGTCCTTGACGTAAATGGCCACCCGGGCATCTTCGGCGCGGATCACGTCGCCTTTGAACTGGAAGCGATCCGAACTCACGCGAACAAGCGGAATGCTGTCGTACTTGAAGAAGAGCTTGGAATCTTTGGACCCACTGGCGCTGCCGAACAACTTGTCTCCGAGCACATGAAATCCGCCCACATAGTCGACATTCGGCACGATGTCCTTCAGTCTGATCTGGTTGCTGTATGATTCGAACCTGGGGAAATCGGCCCGATTGGCACTCAACTGCTCCATGAAATGCCCCAATGTGGGTTCCTGCAAATAGATCTCGCTGTACAAGGTCACGCTGTCGGCTTCAAAGCCTTCGTGGCCCAGTTCGATGGTCGCCCTGTTCAACTCGGCATAGAGCGTATCCTGTCCAAAACCCGATCGGGTGAAATAGACCGTTCCTCCCTCGATCTCAAATTGATTGCGCAAAGGATAAAGGATGCCCGAAGTGCCTTCGATGAGTGTGCTGTCCGTCCTGAAAAAGCCGATCAGATCGATGTCCGAATAGACGAACAAGGGTTCAGGTTCCATCCTGAACTCTCTGATCCCTCCTTCTGCCTTCCAACCGACATTGCGCATATCGGAAACCAGACTATCGGTGAGGTTCAGCATGCAGGAATAGAGGTATTCCGAGGTGATCCTTTTGGGCGAAGAACCGCTGAACTTCTTTAAGTGAACCAGCCAGCTGCTCAACATTTCCTCTCCTTCCTGATCGTATAGGGCGAGTGAACCCGCAAGGAGCGACACCCATGAGCGATGATCCTTGACCCGTTTGCGCAACATGTGATTGCAGCTGCTGATCAGGTCTTGTTGTTGTGCCTCGCTCCATTCCTGAAGAAACACATCCCGAAAACGAAGAAATAAAGACTCTGAGTCGCCATAGTCTTCGCTGAAACTCAGGAAATAGTCGTTCAGGTCCGCAATGAAGCGGTCTGGTTCTTCGTGAAACTTCTTCAGCTGCTGCCCGTGCAGTCCGACACTCAGCGACAAAGCGAAGAAGATCAGAAGGTGTTTCATGCTCTTTGGAATTCTTGTGCGACCCATCCGTCCTGTTCTACTGAACGCCCGGCCTGCCATCCGTATTTCACCGCCTCTGCCCGAATCGGCGCTGCGTCGTGGGCATAGAATCCACTCAGGATCCATCGCCCCTTTTCAGCAGTCATTTGATGATAGCTCGGGATGTGCTCGAGAAGGACATTCCGATTGATGTTGGCGAGGATCAAGTCGAAGGCTGCCTCTGTCCCATCGAGGGCTTCCGGGCCTCCGTGGACCACGCGGCAATGCGTGCAGTCATTCCGCCCAATGTTTTCTTCGGTACTCGCACAGGCCCAGTCAAAATTATCGGCCAGCACGACTTCCCGGGCGCCTTTCTTTTCGGCCAGGATACCCAACACACCTGTTCCGCAGCCCATATCCAGCACATGCTCTCCGCTGATCTCGATCTCTTCCATCAAGCGGATGACCAAAGAAGTGGTGGCGTGATGGCCAGTACCAAAAGCCATGGCCGGTCGAACCTCCAATTCAAAGGTAAATCGCTCCGACGGCTCGTGGAAGGGCGCACGGATCCGACAAAAGTCACCGATCTCCACAGCGGGATAATTCCGCTCCCACTCTTCGTTCCAGTTGCGGTCCTCCAGCGGTTCTGTCCGGATATCGCCCACCTGCAGCCCCTTCAGCACAGAGCGGACCCGATCGGGGTCGGGAGCTGTTTCCGGATCTTCCCAGTAAGCGATCAGCGTGGACGACTGCTCCTCGAAGTAAGAGAAACCGAGATTTTGGAGAAAGGCGGAAGCGATCTCCACTTCGCCGTCCTGCGGCAGATCGATCTCCAAGGCCAGCCAACTCATCCCCCCATGGCGTAAATGATGCGAATGAAATCATCCGCTTTGAGGCTGGCTCCGCCCACAAGGCCTCCATCGATGTCTGCGTGTGCGAACAGATCGGCAGCATTGGCGGGCTTGACACTTCCACCGTACAGAACACTTGTGGCCTCAGCTGTGGCTTCACCGAAGCGCTCTTCAAGGACCGATCGGATGAAGTGATGCATGGATCCAGCCTGCTCAACAGTGGCTGTTTCTCCGGTTCCAATGGCCCAGACGGGTTCGTATGCGATGATCACGTTTTTCATTTCATCGGCAGAGAAGTCCTTGAAGGCCGCCCGGATCTGGCCGCCCACCACTTCTTCGTGTGCACCGGACTTTCGCTCGTCGAGGCGCTCTCCACAGCAATAGATGACGCTGAGTTCATTTTTCAATGCGGCCTTCATCTTTTTGGCGATCAGCTCATCGGTCTCTCCAAAGAACTCCCGGCGCTCCGAGTGGCCAAGGATGACGGCATCGGCATCGATGGATCGGATCATCTGTGCAGAGATCTCGCCAGTGAATGCACCCGAATCTTCCTCGTGACAATTCTGAGCGGCCACGGCGATCCCCGGTGTGAACAGCAGCAGTTCTGTGATGGGTTGAATGTGTACCGATGGGGGTGCAATGATCACATGCGTGTCACCTACCTTTTCTTCTTCGAGTTCTTCCAGCAGGGCTTCGGCAAGCCCCATGGACTCTTCATATACGAGATTCATTTTCCAGTTCCCGGCAACTATTTTTCTTCTGGGCATAGGGTTCAAGTTGATGGTTTCAATATTAAGGATTCAGGCAAGGTCCACTGGCTTTGAGCAGGTTGACGGATATGGGCCCTCCAGATCAGACCGCGTACCAGGGGATCGAGCTCTATTGGGGTCTCATTCTTGTTGACATGCGCTTCGTCCAGCACTTCTTTTTCCAAGCGAAAGAACAGATAGCCACAACGGCCGCCACTGGCTTGGATCAAGGCTTTTTCATTTGCATCCCGACCTGCTAAGCGGATCTGAAGACTTCCTGTTTCCAAGCGCATCGCCCGGATCAACTCGGACTTCGCCTCCGAAGACGCCCATTCAGAATGTCGCGCCAAACAGGCCGGAGCACACGTCAATTTCGGATCGAACGAATGGCATTTCAGTTTGGCATTCTTTGGTTTCTCTACCGCACAAAGTTTGAACCTGCGCAACCAATACCGCAGCACTTTTTTCGCATCGGATGAGCGGGGAAAGAACGCAAGCTGTTCATCTGCTGGGGAAACGCCGCTGCGCAAACAAAGCTGATCACTCGCAGCATCCCAGTACAAGGCTGTTCCCACGGCATCCTCATTCAACAGATCGCCTCCGGCATGCAGCTTCAACTGGGCGATCAACTTGGATCCGGTTCGCTCACATTGCAGTTCGGCGACCTCTTGCTGAATCCGCACATCGTCCACTTCTGGACTCAGAAATATTTTGGAGAGTTCGCCATTGAGTTTTTCCGCCAGCCCGGACCTCAACAACTTTCTGTCCTTGTCGTAGAGATAGTAGATGCCCGCCTCGTCCTTGATGTCACGGATGAGTTTCTGATGGCGCTCAGAGGGCTGTTCCATGGCGTCGCCCAATTTCCCCATCGAACGGATCCGGTTCTCCACATCCTTGTCCAGTATTCGGCGAAAGAGATCGACCGTGGCCCGTGCATCGTCACCTGCACGGTGATTCCTCGGCAACCAAATGCCCAATGAAGTGCACAATGAGGTGAGCTTGTAGCTGTCCTCTCCCGGAAAGAGTTTTCGGCTCCAGTTGACCGTATCAATGGTGGAACGCTCGTAGTCGTATCCCAGGCGAGCAAACTCCTGTCGGACCATCCGGTAATCGAAAGAAACGCCGTGGCCTACCAAAATGGCCCCTTCGGTGATCTCCACCACGCGTTTGGCGATCTCCTGCCAGCGCGGCGCAGAACGAAGCATCTTGGGTGTGATGCCCGTCATTCGCTGTACAAAGGGCTGAATGGGTCTGTCGGTATGGACCAAGGAGATCAATTGGTCGGTTATCTTCTCCCCGTCAAAGCGATACAGGGCGATCTCGATGATCGCATCCTTGTCGATCGGCCCTCCAGTGGATTCCACATCGAGTACAACGTACATAAGGGCGAAGATAGATGTGGTCGGGGCCAGCACAACAGGGCATGATCGTCAATTTTCCCCAAGCTGGGGTGTTCAATGATCGCGGGGACCGAAGGCAGCGGTTCCCACGCGCACCATGGTGCTGCCTTCTTCCTGTGCGATCTGCAGGTCGCCGGACATTCCCATGGACAAAACATCCCAGTCGGAACCTTGATCCCGTCCCTGTTGAAACATCCTGTGCAATTCCCGGAATTCCTTTCGGATCTGCTGTTCATCGGAAGTGTGGGTGGCCATCCCCATGAGCCCTCGGATCTGGATATTCGGCCATTCGCCCTGAGCGCTGCGCTCCATTATCTCTTGCAGCAGCGACTCTTCCATGCCCGATTTGGTGGACTCCTGGGCAATGCCGATCTGCAGCAGAACCCCAATGACCCGATCATTCTGCCCGGCGCGCTTATCGATCTCCCGGAGCAATTTGACGCTGTCCACACTGTGTATAAGATAGATGAAGGGTGCTATGAATTTCACCTTATTGGTCTGCAAATGCCCGATCATGTGCCAGCGAACGTCCGAAGACATTTGCGGCTGTTTCTCGAGCAGCTCCTGAACCTTGTTCTCACCAAAGTCGCGCTGACCCGCCACATAGGCCAATAAAAGCTTTTCAATGGGCTGTCGCTTGCTCACAGCTACGAGGACCACCCCGGCATCCAATCGGGCGCGCAGGCTTTCCAGATATTGGGCGACTTCAGACATCTTCCAGAGAATAAACAAGCAGCCCACTCCTTAGTTTGGGTTCAACGTAGGTGCTTTTTGGTGGCATCACCTGTCCGGCGTCTGCTACTGACCGAATGTCGTCAATGCTCGGTCGGGGCATCCGAAATCCGAAAGAATCTTTGGAAGCGTCCACTTTTTCCTTCATGCTCTGTCCCAGATCGGTATCTGGAAGAAAGGTCAAACGAGGATCGGTGCGTTCGTCCATTATGGCAAAGACCTCGGCAAGCACATAGCGACTGAATAGTTCGGCCGGCAGTTTTTCCTCCGTAGGCTCCGAACCTTGAGTTCTCAACTTCAGGTCCCACCAACTGCGCTCTGCATAGATTTGATATTCTCCTGCAGACAATTCCCTTGGACCTTTGGAAGCCTGCAACTCAAAACGAGCCGCCAGGGAATGGAACACCTCCTCTTTTGTCTCTTTTCCCCTACTGACGATCCGAGAGAAAGGAGAAAGATGCAGTTCCCGTTCGCTCATCAAAAGAGCCATGAACCGCTGATTCATTTCATTGGGGGAACGCTCATTGAGCAGCGTACTCGAGGAGATCCGGTGATGACCATCTGCGATGTACAACTGCTCCACAGCCTGGTAGCAGCGCATGATCCGCTCCACTAAATCTGCGGAGGTGACGGGCCAGAGCAAATGCTTCACCCGGTCCGTCGTAGTGAATTCGTATTCGGCACGGTCGGCCATGATATCGGCAAGCAGTCGCTCCAGATCGGGAAGAGGTCGATGACTGAGAAGGACAGGCTCTGCATTGAATCCGGTTTCTGACAAATAGGAACTGAAGATCTCTTCTCTGTGCGGCAGAGTGTGCTCATGCCTTAATATCCGACCCTCCTTGTAGTCAGACACCCGAGCGGCCGCTACCACGCCCGTAAAGCACCTCTGCTCGTGCACCTGCTGGTAGATGTAAAAGGCCGGCCTCTCCTCCATGGAGAAAACGCCTTCCCTGCGAAAGTCATGGAAGCGCGAACGAACCTTCCTATACCGCGCAGGACCTTGAGTGACGGTCGCTCCAAATTGGTCAGGGTGAATGACCTGAAGAAAAGAAAATGGATTGTTCAGCAACTTGTCCTTTAGTTTTTCTTCCTCATAGGTCACATAGGAGCGGGTAGCCACCAAGTGGGCTTTATCGCGCGGGGGGCGAAGGGCTCGAAAGGGTCGGATGTCCATATTCAGAAAATGGGGGTCGTCAAATATAGAAGATGACCAAGCGAAAGAGCCAATTCTGGCACCTGCTCAGGGTTCAGGCGTATAGTATCCGAGGGCGGAAGCCATTTGCGCCTCGAGATCGCTGATACGACGCTGATCTGAAGGATGGGTGCTCATGAACTCTGGTGGTTTCTGTCCTCCTTGTGCCGCCATTCTCCGCCAAAATTCCGGTGCCTCCCTGGGGTCGTACCCGGCAAGTGCCATGAAGATCAAACCCATCTGATCGGCCTCGGACTCGTGTTTCCGGCTGAAGGGAAGCAGAACGCCCAGCTGTGCAGCCGCTCCGAATGCCGTGAGGTAGATGCTGCGCAACTCATCCGATTCTTCCACCGTCGCCGCCGTGATGACCTGCTGTCCCAATTGGGCCAATACCTGCTGGGACATTCGCTCTGAACCGTGACCAGCAATGGCATGCGCCACTTCATGTCCCATGACCACAGCAATGCCCTTTTCATCTGCGCAGATGGGAAGTATGCCCGTGTAGAAGGCCACCTTACCGCCGGGCATGCACCAGGCATTCACCTGATCGCTTTCGATGAGATTGAATTCCCACTCGAATCCTTCCAGCACTTCTGCATGGCCCGTGCTGCTCATATATTTTTCCACAGCGGCTTGAATGCGCTCGCCGACACGACGGACCAACTGTACCTGATCGGGATCCTTGCTCAACTCAGCCTCTTCCAAAACGTGCGCATATTGCTGAAAACTCATGGTCCGTACCTGTGACTCTGGCATCAGGGATAGTTTTTTTCGACCGGTGATGGGTACGGTCTTGCAGGCCTGAAAGATCCAGGCGCCCAAGAGCAGCCAAACGATCAAAGGGGTCCATTTTTTTATCAGTGAAGACATGCAGCGGCTATTGAAATTAAAGACACAAACTTAACGAACACCCCATCCCATTTGCTCATCGAGATTTTATTGTTGTGAGCCTCTGCAGGGTTTTACCTTTGGTGCTCAATTGAATCGCAGATGATCGCCATTACCCTTCCAGACGGAAGCGTTCGCAACTATGAAGACGGTGCCAGCGCTCTAGATGTGGCCAGAAGTATATCCGAGGGTTTGGCCCGGAATGTCCTTTCGGCGGAGTGGAACGGACAGACCGTTGAGGCTGCGGCCGAACTTCCAGGAGATGGCAGTCTTCGGCTGTTCACCTGGAACGACCCGCAGGGCAAACAGGCCTTTTGGCACTCCTCTGCCCATGTCATGGCTCAGGCCCTGTTGAAGCTCTATCCCGATGCCAAACTCACCATAGGACCGGCCATTGAAAACGGCTTCTACTACGATGTGGATCTTGGGGAGCAGAGCCTTTCCGAGAAGGATTTTCCCGCTCTGGAGTCCAAGATGACCGAACTGGCCAGGGAAAAAGCCGAATTCAAAATGCGTTCTGTACGCAAGGCGGAAGCACTCGCTACATACGCGGGCAATGAGTACAAGACCGAACTCATAGAGAATCTGGAAGACGGCAGCATCACCTTCTGCGACCACAGCGACTTCACAGATCTGTGCCGAGGAGGACACATACCAAATACAGGCGTGATCAAGGCCATCAAGGTGATGAACGTGGCGGGGGCCTACTGGCGGGGCGATGAGAACAAGCCTCAGTTGACGCGGGTGTATGGAACCAGCTTCCCAAAAAAGGCGCTGCTCGATGAATACCTCGAGCACCTGGAAGAAGCAAAAAAGAGAGACCACCGTAAACTGGGAAGGGAACTGGAACTGTTCACCTTTTCCAAGAGGGTCGGTCAGGGCCTGCCCCTGTGGCTGCCCAAAGGGGCAGAATTGAGAGAGCGCTTGGAACAATTCCTCAAACTCGCCCAACGGAAGGCAGGCTACAAACCGGTGATCAGCCCGCACATTGGCTCCAAAGAACTCTACGAGACCTCGGGGCATTATGCCAAATACGGCGCAGACAGCTTTCAGCCGATCCACACACCAGAAGACGGAGAGGAATATCTGCTCAAGCCGATGAATTGTCCGCACCACTGCGAACTCTACAAAAGCAAGCCCCGCTCCTACAGGGATCTTCCTGTGCGATTTGCCGAGTTCGGCACGGTCTATCGCTACGAGCAGAGCGGTGAGCTCCACGGACTGACGCGCGTTCGTGGATTCACTCAGGACGACGCCCACTTATTCTGTACACCCGAGCAGGTCAAGGAAGAGTTCAAGAACGTGATCGACCTGGTGCTCTACATTCTGAAGACACTTGATTTTCCTGAGTTCGTTGCCCAGATCAGCCTGCGCGACCCCGAACAGCCCGAGAAGTACATCGGATCCACTGAGAACTGGGACAAGGCCGAGCAAGCCATCATCGAAGCTGCAGAAGAAAAGCAACTGAAGACCGTTGTGGAATACGGAGAGGCGGCCTTTTACGGCCCCAAGCTCGATTTCATGGTCAAAGATGCGCTGAACAGGAGCTGGCAGCTGGGCACCATTCAGGTGGATTACAATCTCCCCGAACGATTTGAACTGGAATACAAAGGCTCAGACAACGAAATGCACCGGCCGGTGATGATCCACAGGGCGCCTTTCGGTTCCATGGAGCGTTTCGTGGCTGTTTTGCTCGAACACTGCGGCGGGAATTTCCCCCTCTGGCTCACCCCCGATCAGGTGGTCATCCTACCGATTTCGGAGAAGTATGTGGCGCACGCACAAGCCCTTTTGAAATTGCTTGATAATTGCGATATTCGCGCCCTCGTTGACGAGCGCAACGAAAAGACGGGCAGGAAGATAAGGGATGCCGAGTTGAACAAGATCCCATTCATGCTGATCATCGGAGAGAAGGAAGTAGAGGAAGGGACAGTATCGGTGAGGAAGCATGGTAAAGGAGATCTCGGCAGCATGGAGTTGGATGAATTCACCCGTCTGGTGGAGAAAGAAGTGAAGAAAGAACTGGCTACAGACTAATCAAAGCAGAGTACACTGAGGAGAGCACCGAGAAAGGAGCCTAAAAGGCGCGAGGAAGACAAGCACAGAGTCAACCGGAACATAACAGCACCACGGGTGCGGTTGGTTGGCGACAATGTAGAGGAGCAGGGCGTTTTCACGACGGCCGAAGCACTCAAGCTTGCAGAAAGTCAGGAATTGGATCTGGTTGAGATCAGCCCGAAAGCCGATCCGCCGGTAGCCAAGATCCTGGATTACCGCAAGTTCCTCTACGACCAGAAGAAGAGGCAGAAAGAACTTGACGCCAAGAACGTCAAGGTGGTGGTGAAGGAAATACGTTTCGGGCCGAACACGGACGAGCACGACTACGCGTTCAAAAAGAAGCACGCGATCAACTTCCTGAAGGAGGGTTCGAAGATCAAGGCGTTCGTCTTCTTCCGAGGCCGGTCGATCGTGTTCAAGGACAAAGGAGAGATCCTCTTGTTGCAGTTGGCTCAGGACGTGGAAGAATTTGGAAAGGTGGAAAGCCTGCCCAAACTGGAGGGAAAGAGAATGATCATGATGCTGGCCCCAAGAACGCTGGCCGGTGGAAAAAAGAAATAAGAACCTGAAAAAGGATCGAGATGCCTAAAATGAAAACCAAATCCAGTGCCAAGAAGCGCTTCAAGCTGACCGGTACGGGCAAGATCAAGAGGAAGCACGCCTTCAAGAGCCACATCCTCACCAAAAAGACCACCGTCCAAAAGAGACGGCTGACCCATGCCACTCTGGTGCATGAGTCGGATGAAAAGAGTATACGACAGCAACTGGTCCTGTAAAGGTCCGGTTCAAACCTGAACCCTGATGCCGGCCCCCAAGAGCGGACATTGAGCCGACGCCGTCCTCAAAAACAAATCAAAACATGCCAAGATCGGTCAATCATGTTGCCTCAAGAGCCCGCAGGAAAAAGATCCTCAAGCTGGCCAAAGGCTCCTTCGGAAGAAGAAAGAATGTATGGACGGTAGCCAAGAACTCCGTCGAAAAAGGACTTCAGTACGCCTACAGGGACCGCAGAAACAAGAAGCGCTCCTTCCGTGCCCTCTGGATCCAGCGGATCAATGCCGGGGCGCGATTGCACGGAATGTCCTACTCTCAGTTCATGGGCCAAATGAACAAATCTGGGATCGAACTGAACCGAAAGGTTCTTGCCGATCTCGCGATGAATCATCCTGAGGCCTTCAAAAAGGTCTGTGATAGCGTCCGCTGAACCGACCCCTTCAAAAAGTCTTGACCACGCCCTGTGCGTGGTTTTTTATTTTCGCTTCATGCAGAAATGCCTCTTGATCCTTTGCATGGCCCTTGGCACTTATGCCCTTGGACAGGAGGGCGAAGCATGTGAAGCCGATCTCTTGTTTTCTGTGCAGGCACCATCCGGCCTCAAACTGAGATCGGGGCCAAGTACGTCCTCCAAGCATCTGGTCACTGTCCCTGTGGACAGCATGGTCTTGGCTTGTACCAAGACCTTCGGTGCATTGCAAGTGTCCGACACGCGTGGTTTCTGGCGATTTGTTCGCTACAAGCAATACGAGGGGTTCATGTACGATGGGTACCTCCAGCCATTGAATCGATCCATACCGGACAGTCTAAAGGCTACCGAAAGGGCGTCATCGTCCTCTGATACCGTTCAGCCACCGGTCCCTATTTCCTTCACATTGGCCATGGAGACCTACAACTACTGCGGGGACTACAACCAGCTCGACCCTTCGCTCCATTGGTATGGCATTTACCCACCTGAGCAAGGAAAAACGGCTTTTACACTTGAGCGGATCCGACTGGAGCTTGTGCTCCTGAAAACAAATGCAAACGGTCTCATGGAATTCGATGTGCGCACTGACCGCGAAGAGAAATCCCTGTTCCTGATCGGTACGGACCAACAGCTGGATAGAGGCGATCTGCTCTATCTCCCAACAGTTTGGCAGAATGAACTTCCCATAACGATGTACCCCGGGATGGAGACGACCGTAGTCGCCCGCTCTGTGGCCGAGGACCCAAAGAATCTGCACATGCAGGCATTTGGGGGTGTGATGCCAGGAGCGGAAGACGAATGCCCGTCGCTCGTGGACTATCAGATCCATGTCCGCACAAGCGGTGCGATGGATCAGAAAACTCAGGATATTGCCCCCCTGCTTGAAGCAACAGATGCCTGTGCTCCTCCTGAGCTCATCTGGTTCGGCGATCTGAACGGCGACGGTCTTGCCGACGCCCTATGGGCCGTCAAGAACCGAGATGATGCCCGTCTGAGCCTTTTGATCAGTGCGCATCAGGGCAATGACATCTGGACACTTGCCGACAGCTGGATCATCAAAAACTGCCAACCATGAAAAAAGAATTGGAGTTCAACAAGAATGAGGATGCGCTCAAACTTCTGCTCACGGACGTCAAGAACAGGCTGGATAAGATAAAGCTCGGTGGCGGCAGCAAAAAGATCGACAAACAGCACGCGCAGGGAAAGTTGACTGCTAGAGAACGCATTGCTGCGCTGCTCGACAAGGAGAAGCCCTCATTTGAGATCGGAGCCTTTGCCGCAGAGGGTATGTACAGCGAACACGGAGGCTGTCCGGCTGCAGGTGTGGTGATCGTGATCGGCTGGATCGAAGGGAGACAGTGCATCGTCGTGGCCAACGATGCCACGGTCAAAGCCGGCGCATGGTTTCCGATGACCGGAAAAAAGAACCTTCGGGCACAGGAGATCGCCCTTGAGAACCATCTGCCCATCATCTATTTGGTGGACAGTGCCGGCGTCTACCTCCCTATGCAGGATGAGATCTTCCCGGACAAAGAACACTTCGGACGCATCTTCCGAAACAATGCGGTGCTTTCCTCAAAAGGCATCACCCAGATCTCAGCGGTGATGGGAAGTTGTGTTGCCGGGGGCGCCTATTTGCCCATCATGAGCGATGAGGCCCTGATCGTCGAAAAGACCGGCAGTATTTTTCTTGCTGGTTCCTATCTGGTCAAAGCGGCCATCGGTGAAGACATCGACAACGAATCTCTTGGTGGGGCAGATACACACTGCGAGATCAGCGGGGTCACGGACTACAAGGCCAAAGACGATCAAGAGGCCATCGACACCATAAAAGGGATCATGGGAAAGACCGGAAGGCCGCCCAAAGCTGGTTTCGACCGCATCGAATCCAAAGCGCCGAAAAAAGACGAAAATGAGCTCTACGGCCTGCTGCCCGAAGATCGGGCCAAGCCCTACCGAAGTCTCGACCTGATCGAGCGCCTGGTGGACAACAGTGATTTCCAGCAGTACAAGGAGGGATTTGGAAAGACCATACTCTGCGGTTATGCCCGGATCGACGGTTGGGCCGTGGGCATAGTGGCCAACAACAGAGAGATCATCCGGACCAAGAAAGGGGAAATGCAGCTGGGCGGAGTCATTTATTCCGATTCTGCCGATAAGGCGGCCCGGTTCATCGCCAACTGCAATCAAAAACGCATCCCCTTGCTCTTCCTTCAGGATGTCACCGGCTTCATGGTGGGCTCGCGCTCCGAGCACGGCGGGATCATCAAGGACGGCGCGAAGATGGTGAACGCGATGAGCAACTCTGTCGTGCCCAAGTTCACAGTGATCGTGGGCAATTCATTCGGCGCAGGGAATTATGCCATGTGCGGCAAGGCCTATGATCCGAGACTCATCGTGGCCTGGCCTTCGGCGCAACTGGCCGTAATGGGCGGAGAGCAGGCCGCCAAGGTGCTCCTTCAGATCGAGAAAGCCCGATTGAGCAAAGAGGGGAAATTCGGTGAGAAAGAAGAGAAGGAGCTGCTCGACCGCATCGGAAAGCGATACAAGGAGCAAATGTCTCCTTACTATGCAGCCTCCCGCATGTGGGTGGACGCCATCATCGATCCGCTCGACACCCGTGCATGGGTCAGCGCAGGAATCGAAATGGCCGACCACAATCCTGAAGTAAAGGCTTTCAACATGGGCGTACTCCAAACCTGATGGACGAATACTTCGAACTCGGTTACGTCAAAAAAACGAGCGGACTGAAAGGCATGCTGCTGGTCCAGCCGGATACGGACCGAGCCGCGCACTACCTCGGAACCGACGCTTTCTTCCTTGAAGAATCGGGTCAGGCAGTTCCCTACTTCATCGAAGAATGCACTTTGGACAGCAAGGGCCTGATGCGCGTTCGCTTTGAAGAGATCGAGGACGCCGATGCAGCCCACCGGCTGGTGGGAAAAAAGGTTTTCCTGCCGCTCCACCAACTTCCCGCTCTGGAAGGAAAACAATTCTATTTCCACGAAGTGATCGGATGGAAAGCCATCGATGAGAACAACCGGACCATCGGATCCATTTTGGATGTTCTCGACAGAGGGCCACAGGAATTGCTTCTGGTGAAAAGTGCGGAGGAAAAAGAGATCTATCTCCCTCTGGCAGACGACTTTATCCTTGACGTGGACCGCGCTAAAAGAGCATTGAAACTCGTTGTACCCGAAGGTCTGCTCGATCTCTGACCGCATCCAAGTTCACACCCTCAACTTGAGCGTCCGCCGTTTTTACAGGTGGATCACCTCGTCATAAGCGTCCGCAGATGCTTCCATGACCGCTTCGCTCATGGTCGGGTGCGGATGCACACTCTTGACGATCTCCATCCCTGTAGTTTCCAACTTGCGGGCCACTACGGCCTCTGCGATCATTTCCGTGACATTGGCCCCGATCATGTGGCAGCCCAGGAATTCTCCGTATTTCTTGTCGAAGATGACCTTGACGAAACCATCCTTGTGTCCGGCCGCACTGGCCTTCCCACTGGCTGAAAAGGGAAACTTGCCCACACGGACCTCATATCCTGCTTCCTTGGCCTGTTTTTCAGTCATTCCAACAGAGGCTACCTCAGGGGAACAATAGGTACAACCCGGGATATTTCCGTAGTTCAGCGGTTGGGGATGATGTCCGGCGATCTTTTCGACGCAAATGATGCCCTCGGCACTGGCCACGTGCGCGAGCGCTTGTCCGGGAACACAATCGCCAATGGCGTAAACGCCGCTTACATTGGTCTGATAGAATTCGTCCACGGTGATCTTTCCCTTCTCGGTCTTGATCCCCAGCTCCTCAAGCCCAATGCCTTCGATATTCGCCTGAACACCCACGGCTGAAAGAACCACATCGCATTCGATCTGCTCCTCGCCCTTGGGCGTCTTCACGTGTACCACACATTGCTTGCCCTTGGTGTCCACAGAGGTCACTTCGCTCTTGGTCTTGATGGCGATGCCCTGTTTCTTGAAGCTGCGTTCGAGCTGTTTGCCCACTTCCTCGTCTTCCAGGGGAACGATCTGTGGCAGGTATTCAACGATGGTCACATCCGTTCCCATGGCGTTGTAGAAGTATGCAAATTCCACTCCTATCGCACCAGAACCAACAACGACGAGCTTCTTGGGTTGCTTGGGCAAGGTCATCGCCTCCCGGTAACCGATGATCTTCTTGCCATCCTGCGGAAGACTGGGCAACTGCCGACTTCTCGCACCGGTAGCTATGATGATGTGCTTGGCCGTATGCTCCGTTTCCTTTCCGGAGGCATCCTTGACACGTACTCTTTGCGGCGAGACCAATCGCCCATCGCCCATGATCACCTCGATCTTGTTCTTCTTCATCAAGAACTGGACTCCATTGCTCATCCCTTCGGCCACTCCCCTGCTCCTTTTCACAACCGAGGAAAAGTCGTGCTTGGCATCCTTTATCTCAATGCCGTAGTCGCCCGCATGGCGGATGTAATCAAATACATTGGCGCTCTTGAGCAAGGCTTTGGTCGGTATGCAGCCCCAATTCAGACAGATCCCGCCCAAACTTTCCCGTTCGATCACGGCAGTCTTCAGGCCGAGTTGTGCCGCGCGAATGGCTGTGACATATCCTCCGGGGCCGCTGCCCAATACGATGACATCAAAATTCATGAATAGCTAGTTTTGCGATCGCGCAAATTTACATTAAGCCCATCATTATCCACCCGCAGAATTCATGACCGATCAGCTTCAGGATCCCTTTCGAAAAGACGAGGAAAAAGAGCGGCCTCAGGGACCCGAATGGATGTCCGACCGCCCCAAAAAAGCCCTCGAACAACTCTATAAATGGACCCGCTTCCTCGGGATCTCCGGCAGCATCATTTCCGCATTCATCTTGCTGAACGGACTCGCTCTGTTCGCCAACCCGACCGCAGCCGAACAAGCCCTTGGCGGAGCACTTCCCGGAGTGGATCTGCGGATGATCGCCCTACTGTACATCGCCTTTGGAGCTGCATACATCATCCCGATGCGGCATCTGCTGAAGTTCAGTCGACAGATCGAACTCTACTTCAAACGCGAACAGCTGGAGCAGGCGGTAGAGGCACTGATCAGCATCAGCAGCTTCTTTAGGATCATTGGTTTTGTGGTACTTCTCTTCCTGGGCGTCTACATCCTTGGAATGATGGGGAGCGTGGTCAGTCTTTGATGGCCACGGCACTGATCTCCACATTCACCCCAAGCGGCAGTCCAGCCACGGCTACCGTCTCTCGCGCCGGTTGAGATTTGCCGAAATACGTGGCATACACCTCGTTCACGATGGGAAAGTGCTTCATGTCTGAAAGAAAGATGCTGCACTTGACAACCTGCTCCATCTCCATTCCACCTGCGTGAATAACGGCCTTCAAATTGTCCAGGACTTGTCGGGTCTCTTCTTCTATGGAGCCCATGATGAGCTTGCCGCTTTCTGGATCCAAGGCGATCTGCCCGCTGCAATAAAGTGCATTATCCGTTTTGATGGCCTGGCTGTACGGACCAATGGGTTCGGGTGCATGATGGGTGAAAACGATGGACGACATAAGAGTGGGTTAGATGAGGGAAAAATAAAATATTTGCCCTTCGCATGAAGCCACACATTCTGCTGCTCGACAACTTCGACAGCTTCACATACAATTTAAAGCACCACCTCTGCGCCCTTGGGGCCAGAGTGGAAGTGATGCGAAACGACCGGCACGACTGGCATTCCTTCCAGGGCAGCCACATTGTGTTGTCACCGGGTCCGGGTGTCCCCAGCTCTTCAGGAACGCTGATGGACTGCATCGCCCACTTTTATGGCAAGAAACCCATTCTAGGCGTCTGTCTGGGGCACCAGGCGCTGGCTGAATATGCCGGAGGCACCCTCTTCAATATGGAACGGGTCCGTCACGGAAAACAAAAGACGATAGAAATACTTTCCGAAGGCGTTCTGTTCCGCGGGCTCTCAAGTGCTTTTCCCGTGGGCCTTTATCATTCATGGGCGGTTCGGGAAGTTCCTCAGGGCTACGACCTGACTGCCCGTGATGCACATGGGGTCGTCATGGCCATGGAAAATGCGGAGACTGCCAGCTTCGGTGTCCAATTCCATCCGGAGAGCATCATGTGTCCAGGTGGCATGGATCTGCTCGCCAACTTTCTCGCGTTCAGTTGATCCGGGACAGCACCAGACAGAGGTAGTCCCAAACTTTTTCGGCCGAGGCGATATGGGCGCATTCGTCCGGACTGTGTGCATTGCGTATGGTGGGACCAAAACTGATCATCTGCATCTCTGGCATGGCCTCCCCGATCAATCCACACTCCAATCCAGCGTGGCAAGCGAGGACCCTGGGCGGACGTCCGAATGACTCTTTATGCAATTCGGTCATGAGCTGTACCAGGGCAGATCCGGGTTGCGGCGTCCATCCGGGATAACTCCCTTCGGTGCGTACCTGCGCTCCCATGGCCCGAAACGGCGCGGCCACCGTATCGGAGACATCCCATTTGGCCGACTCCCGGCTGCTTCTTTGCAGACTCTGAACATCGAGTTGGCCATCCAATAGCCGAACACGGGCCAGATTGCTCGAAGACTCCACCAGATCGGCAACCTCTGGACTGAGCCTGTAGATCCCATTGAAGGTTGCCTGCAGCACATGGATGAGGCTTTTCTGATCATCTGCGACCAATCCCGTTGCCGGACGTTGTATAGAGCGGCAACTGAGTGAGAGTTCCGGGTCAGTGAAACTGTATTCATGACGGAAAACTTGTTCCATCTCACCTACGATCTTATCGATGCTTTCCCCTTCGCCAGGTGCACAGGAAATATGGGCCACCGCTTCCCTCGGGATGGCATTCCGCAGACCTCCACCATCCACTTCACACAATGTGAAGGCGCACTGCTCCTGTAACCGATGCAAAAGCCGAAACAGCAGTTTGTTGGCATTCGCACGTCCCAGATGGATGTCCGTACCTGAATGCCCGCCAAAGAGACCTTTCAACTCGATAGCCCTACCAATATGCGTTTCGGGGATGGCCTCTGTATCCAAACTGTGTGCGATAAGCGTGTCCACCCCTCCGGCACATCCGATGGTCAATTCGTCGTCCTCTTCCGTGTCGATATTCAGAAGATACTTCGCCTTCAACCAGTTATCCTGCAGGCCTTTGGCACCTGTCATTCCCGTTTCTTCATCAATGGTGAACAGTGCCTCGATGCGGGGATGAACAAGAGAATCGCTGTCCAATACCGCCAGCATATAGGCCACACCCAAGCCGTTGTCTGCACCCAAAGTAGTTCCCTCGGCCTTCAGCCATTCTCCATCCACCATCATTCGAATGCCTTCAGAAGCGAAATCGAACGCCACGGAAGCATTCTTCTGGTGCACCATGTCCAAGTGCCCTTGCAGCGCAACAACCGGCCGTACTTCCATACCCGGGCTGGCTTGTTTTCGGATCAGCAGGTTACCTGTTGCATCCTCTTCTATTTCCAGTTCTCTCTGCTTGGCAAAGGCCTTTACATAAGCGCAGACCGCCTCCTCTTTTTTGCTTGCTCTTGGGATCTCATTGAGTTGAATGAAAAAATCCCAATAGGCGTTGGCAGGCAATTCATTTCTCTTCAGCATGGACTTTCATTAAGGGCAGGCAATGTAATTGATGTCCGCTGAAAAACGGTTCTGTTCTTCAATCTTGGGTTTTATGATATTTGCAGCTATGCGCTTTTGGCATTCGTGCATCTTTCTTTCTCTCCTGACCCTTGGGAACTTAGGGGCACAGACGATCGAGCTGTCTGAACTGTCGTCGGGTCAACCGCAACTGATCGGAGACCAGGCAGACTACATCATGGACCGCAGCCACCAACTGCAATGGGATGATCTGGGGTCCGTTCAGTTGGAACGATCCGATCAATCAGTGATCACTTTTTCCGAAGCCACCATGACCTATTGGTTTCGATTCCGTCTGCACTCGGAAGAATCGGTGGAAGGTAATTATGTGCTGGACATTCGCAACCCATTGCTCGATTCTGTGGATGTATACCTCGTACAGTCTGGCCAGCTCATCCGCGAGTACCACACAGGCGATCGTCTTCCGTACAGCAGCAGACCGCTGGAGTACAATTCATTCGCCTTTCCCATCTTTTCGCTGCACGAAGGGGAATTTGAGGTCCTAGTTCGGATCCGCTCATCCGACCAGCTGCTCATTCCTTTCTATCTGGGTGAATCCCACTGGGTATCTGCCATCAAGAACAATCAGGAACTCATTTTCGGCATTTACATCGGGCTGATGCTCGTCATGTATTTGTACAACGGCTTTATTTGGATCTCCACCCGAGACAACTCCTACCTCTACTACGTCACTTATGTAGGCTGTCTGATGATCACGCAAATGATCCTCGAGGGAACTGCCTTCCATCGTCTTTTCCCCAACAGCCCAGCTGCCCACAATTTTGGCGTGGTCCTTTTCAGCTCCCTGACAGGAATTGCTGCCATGGAATTCACCCGCAAGTTCCTGGACTTAAAGAATTGTGTTCCCAAATTGAACAAGGGTCTATACGTATTCGAAGGGATCTATGTACTCGCTGTTGTTTTCCGTCTTTCGGGCATGGATGCGATGAGTTTTCGAATGCTCGATATCGGCGGATTGACATCCGCCCTCTATGTACTGGGCATGGCCATATGGCTGGTACGCAGCGGGCGGGAGATCGCCCGTTTGTATCTGACCGCCTGGAGTTTCTTCATTGCGGGGGTACTGATCTACGTGATGAAGAATTTTGGAGTGCTGCCATTCAACACCCTGACCAGTAGCTCCATTCAGATCGGCTCTGCCATAGAGGTGGTGTTGCTCTCTTTTGCCTTGGCCAACCGCATCAATGTCTTGCGAAGCGAACGCGAGGAATCCCAGTTGCAGACATTGGAATTGACCCAGGAGAATGAGCGCCTCATCAAAGAACAGAACGCCGCGCTCGAAGGAATGGTGGCCCAGCGCACCAAGGAGCTCCAGGAAACCCTGAACAACCTGAAAGAAGCGCAAGCCCAGCTGGTCGAGGCGGAAAAAATGGTCTCACTCGGTCAGCTGACCGCAGGGATCGCACATGAGATCAACAATCCGATCAACTTTGTCTCCTCCAATATCAACCCGCTCAGACGGGACATCCAAGATCTCACTGAACTCATTGGATTGTATGAGCAATTGGAAAATGCCGAGTTCGAAAAAGACGAACGTAAAGAACTCGTCCAGCAGATCGCTGCCTTCAAGGAAGAGATCGACTTGAGTTTCCTGAAAACAGAGATCGATGAGCTGCTGAACGGAATCGATGAAGGGGCTTCACGCACTGCAGAGATCGTCCACGGCCTCCGGACTTTTTCTCGATTGGACGAAGGAGAATTCAAAGAATCCGACATACAGGAGGGATTGGATTCCACATTGGCCCTATTGAACTCCAAGGTCGGAGATCGGATCAGCATCCGCAAGGACTATTCCGACCTCCCAATGGTCTATTGCAATGGAGGAAAACTCAATCAGGTCTTCATGAACCTTATGAGCAATGCGCTCTTTGCTATTGAGAAGAATTTATACGACGGCCACATCGACCAAGGGGAACTGATCATCCGGACGAAAAAATCGCGCAGTACCATTGTCATCGAATTGGAGGACAACGGGTGTGGCATGTCCAAAGAAACCCGACAGAAGATCTTCGAACCCTTTTTCACCACTAAGGACGTGGGAGAAGGAACTGGATTGGGACTTTCCATCGCCTATACCATTTTGCAACAGCACCATGCTCGGGTCGAAGTCCGCTCAGAGCTCAACAAAGGCAGTCGGTTCCGGATCACTCTTCCTAAAAACATTCGGGCCTTGATCTCATGAGCAAGGAAAAAGAGATAAGGGTCCTATACCTCGACGATGAACCGGCCAATCTGAATGCCTTCCGGGCGTCTTTCCGTCGGGAATTCGACATACGCATCACCAGCAATGGCGAAGAAGCTTTGGAGTTGCTTGGATCCTTCAAGCCGCAGATCGTCTTCAGTGACCAGCGCATGCCGGGAATGAACGGGACCGAATTCCTGGCCAAAGTGCACGAATTGAGGCCGCATACCATACGGATCCTTATCACTGCCTACACCGATGCCGACGAGATCATCAAGGCGGTCAATATTGGGCGCATCTACCGATTCATTTCCAAGCCATGGATCGAAGAAGATCTCCGGCAGACCATTCTCAACGGTTATGACATCTACACGACCCGCCAGTCACTCGTGGAAAAGGTAGAGGAACTTCAAAAGACCAATGAAGAGCTCAACAAATTCATATACAGTGCCTCTCACGACCTCAGGGCGCCACTGATGTCGATCCTTGGTGTGGTCAAACTCTCCGAGCTCGACCCAATGGACGAATCCGCACGCAATCTCTTTCAGATGATCGAGAGCAGCGTGGTGCGCATGGATACCTTTATTTCGAGCATCATCGAATACTATCAGAATTCACGCTCTGTCCAGGACCTCCAGGAGATCGACTTCGCCGAGCTGGTCGATGAGGTCCGGGAAAACCTGAAGTTCTTTGAGGGCGCGAATGAAATTCAATTTGATGTACAGATCGATCCGTGCCCAGATTTTGTGACCGATCTCTTCCGCCTGCGGATCGTGCTGAGCAACTTGATGTCCAATGCCATGAAATATCAGCGACTCGAAGTGCATGAGCACCGAGTGGGCATCCAGGTGCTGTGTCAGGGAGATTCTGTAGAGCTGGTGGTGGAGGACAACGGAACAGGGATCGCGGAGGACCAGCAGGCGCTTGTATTCAATATGTTCCACCGTGCAGATGCCAAGAAAAGTGGTTCTGGCATCGGCCTGTACATCGTCAAAGAAGCGCTTGAAAAACTCAGCGGGAGTATTGAACTCCGATCTGTCCCGGATCAAGGCACTACTTTTACCTGTTCGATTCCCAACCTGAAAAAATGAGAATGCAGATACAGCGCGTTTGGATGATCGACGACAACTCGATCGACATGTATCTTCAGGAAGAGCTGATGCGTCGAAAAAATATCGGCACATCCTTTTCTCATTTCACCTCTGCCGAAAAGGTGATCGAACTCCTGAATGCATTGGCAAAACAGGAGGAACATGAACTTCCGGACCTCATCCTTCTGGACATTCACATGCCCAAGCTGGATGGTTTCGGTTTTCTGGAGGCATACTCAAAAACCGTGGATTCCTTCAGCAAACACCCGGTCCTGATGGTCATCTCTTCGACCATCATGAACTCGGACATTCAGAAGATGCAAGGCCATCCGCTGGTGAGCGGAGTATTGAAAAAACCCCTTGAAGTAGATCAACTCAGGGCCATTCTCGAAGCTTGATAGCTTGAGACCGCTCAGTCTTCGGACTTGAGCCGGAATTGAAGTTTATCGTATTTCTCGATCGCCATCTGCAGGCTGAAGGACGAATCTGCCAGATACACCAAGCGATCGAATTTATCCCTGGCGACAAAGCGCTGTTTGAGTTTTCTGAATTCCTCAAGCTGTTTATCGTCCTCAGAAGTAAGCCAGCATGCCTTGTGGGCCGGATAGGATTCATAGCTGCATCGAGCGCCGTATTCATGCTCGAGCCGGTACTGGATGACCTCGTACTGAAGCGCGCCCACTGTGCCAATGATCTTCCGCCCGTTCGACTCCAGGGTAAATAGCTGGGCAACACCTTCATCCATGAGCTGGTCGATGCCTTTCGCGAGCTGTTTGGATTTCAACGGATCTTCGTTGTTGATGAATCGAAAATGCTCTGGACTGAAACTGGGAATCCCTTTGAAATTCAATGATTCCCCACTGCTTAGACCGTCGCCGATCCTGAAGTTGCCTGTATCGTGCAGTCCGACGATATCGCCCGGATAGGCCCGATCCATGATCGCCTTTCGCGAGGCCATAAAAGTGGTGGGGCTCGAAAACTTGATATCCTTTCCCAAACGCACGTGCTTGTACGGCTTATTCCTTTCGAATACACCCGATACGATCTTGACAAAAGCCAGTCGGTCTCTGTGCTTTGGATCCATATTCGCGTGGATCTTGAAAACGAAGCCTGAAAAGCCCTCCTCATTGGGATGGACCATCCGCTCTTCGGCCTTTTTTGGCTGGGGATGAGGCGCTATGCGAACGAACACCTCCAGCAGATCCTGAACACCGAAATTATTCAGGGCACTTCCAAAGAACACCGGCGATTGCATGCCTTTTTGATAGGCTTCCATATCAAAGGGCGGATAGACGCCCTGGATCAGTTCCGCTTCTTCCTTGAGCTTTTCAGAAGGCAGCTGCCCTACAAACTGCGCCAAGCGGGCATCCTCCAGCCCGTTGAGTTCCACCTGTTCTCCGATCTTCTGCTTGAGCTGTTCTGTAAAGAGGAGCAATTTGTCGTCTTGGAGATTGTAGACCCCCTGAAAATCCTGCCCCATGCCAATGGGCCAACTCATGGGCGTTACATTCAAACCGAGTTTCTGCTCCACTTCATCCAGAAGATCGAAAGCATCTCTGCCCTCCCGGTCGAGTTTATTGATGAAAATGATCAGCGGGATATTCCTCATCCGACTCACTTCCACGAGTTTCTCTGTCTGTGCTTCCACGCCTTTGGCCACATCGATCACAACGATCGCCGAGTCCACCGCAGTCAGAGTTCGGTAGGTATCCTCTGCAAAGTCTTGGTGGCCCGGTGTATCGAGAATGTTGATCTTGCGCCCCTCGTACTCAAAGGCCATTACGGAGGTGGCAACAGAAATGCCTCTTTGCTTCTCGATCTCCATGAAATCGGAAGTCGCTGTTCTCTTGACCTTATTCGATTTGACGGCTCCCGCCTCCTGTATCGCCCCGCCAAAGAGGAGAAGCTTTTCTGTTAAAGTGGTCTTGCCCGCATCCGGATGAGAGATGATCCCAAAGGTCCTTCTGCGCTTGATTTCTTCTTCGAGTGACATGCTGTTCTTTCAAGGGCAGGCAAAAATATGCAGTTTGTGAACCAAGCACCTTTTTTAGCGTTGCATTATCAGCGTTAAAAGAGTTCAAAGAGAAATTTCCTGTGGAAGTTCAATACAGCATAAGCGATCTGGAGCGCATCAGCGGGGTCAAGGCGCACACGATACGGGTATGGGAAAGTCGCTATGGACTCATCATTCCGCAGCGAACAGAAACCAATATTCGCTACTATTCGGACAGTGATCTGAAGAAGATCATGAATGTGGCTTTCCTGGTGAATACGGGCCTGCGCATCAGTAAGGTCGCCGCAATGACAGATAAAGAGCAGCGAGCTCTGGTCCTGGATAAATCCAATGGAGGCCATGATCATCAGGGTACGCTTACCGCTCTGAAAGTTTCCATGATCGATTACGACCAAGACACTTTTGAACGCATCCTGAACCGCTGCTTGTTGAATATGGGTGCGGAGGAAGCCTTCAATTCAGTCCTGGGAGATTTCATTCGCCACCTCGGCATTCTTTGGCAGACTGGAGCGATCAACGTTGCCCACGAACATTTTGTGACGGGGATCATCAAACAAAAACTCTTTTCCCTGATCGATCAGCTGACTGTGGCTCCAAGCACAGGATCAAAGAAACACTTGCTCTTTCTGCCCGCTGGCGAACTGCACGAGCTCGGACTGCTTTACATGCACTTCCTGCTCAGAAAGAATGGACAGTACAGCTTGTTCCTCGGACAGGATGTTCCTCTGGAATTCGTCAAAGAGGCTGCTGACAAGATCGATCCCGAAGTCTTTGTAAGCATCTTTACCACCCATCCCGAAGAGGAGAATATAGAAAACTATCTACACGAGCTTGGATCGACCTTTCCTGGAAGAAAAAAGCAATTCTATCTGGCGGGATATCCCCTCAGAAACTTCCGAGGACCGCTCAATGATCAACGCATGAGCTTGTTCCGTACCATGGAGGACCTGCGTTCATTCGTGGTGAACACCTACTCCGAAAAGCAGTCTACATAGGGCTTTCCGGCCGATTCCCGTTTTTTGTTTAATTCTTTGCGTTAAATAATTAAACAAATTCTTGGTTCGCACACTTTCTTGTTTAACTTTGGTCACGTTAAGTTTAAACAAAAGGCTATGTCTACCATCGAATTCAACCGTCTGATCGTCTCCCATCAGCAGTTTCTCAACCAGTTGGCCATGAAATTGACCAAAAGTGTTGACGATGCAGAAGACCTCTTACAAGACACCCTCTTCAAGGCATTGAAGAACAAGGACAAGTATCAGGAGGGAACGAATCTGAAGGGTTGGCTCTACACGATCATGAAGAATACGTTCATCAATAACTACAGAAAGAAAAAGGTGCAGAACACCTTCATTGATGAAACGGACAACAAATATTTCATCAACAGCAGAGAGGCAGAGAAAGAGGCTCGGACAGATTCCAGGGTGGATCACGACTATCTGATGCGTCAGATCGACTCAGTGGACAAGCATTATGTGGACACCTTCATGATGCACTACAATGGCTACAAGTACGAGGAGATCGCTGAGATTTTGGATATTCCGTTGGGTACGGTAAAAAGTCGGATATTCTTGGCCCGCAGAAAAATGATGGAAAAACTCATGGACTACCGAATCTGATCCGCCTTTCATGCCAAACCTCCCCCATGCATGTGTGATAGGTGCCGGATTCGCAGGTCTCTCCGCAGCTTCTCATCTTTCCAAAAAAGGATTTCGTGTCACTCTGATCGAAAAGAACGATCAAGCCGGTGGCAGGGCCCGTCGCTTCGGATCTGAAGGATTCACCTTCGACATGGGCCCCTCATGGTATTGGATGCCCGACGTATTCGATCACTTTTTTGACTCATTGGATTCGAGCACTCAAGAGCACTATCAGCTCAAAA
>JAYOTP010000019.1:0-26909 GCA_038150465.1 Flavobacteriia bacterium
CGCTTTCCTTTACTTCTGCCTTGGCGGTGACCGGGGCTTCCGCTTTTTTGCTTCCGCCTGCACGACGGCTGCGACGGCTCTTCTTTGTCTTGGCCTTCTCGTTGGTGTAGAGTTCGTTGAAGTCCACCAATTCGATCATACACATCTCGGCATTGTCGCCCAGGCGATTTCCTGTCTTGATGATGCGTGTATACCCTCCTGGGCGCTCACCTACTTTGGCGATCACCTCTCGGAAAAGCTCACTGACCGCGTGCTTGTTCTTCAGATAACTGAAAACTATCCGGCGGTTGTGGGTGCTGTCCACTTTGGAACGGGTCACCAAAGGCTCAACGAACTTCTTCAGTTCCTTCGCCTTGGCCACTGTCGTATTGATGCGCTTGTGTTCGATCAGCGAACAGGCCATATTGGACAACATGGCTTTCCGATGGGCAGCGGTGCGTCCTAAGTGATTGAATTTCTTACCGTGTCTCATGCCTCGGCTTACTCCTTATCCAGTTTGAACTTACTCAGGTCCATTCCAAAGGAAAGACCCTTGCTCTCTACCAATTCATCAAGTTCGGTCAGTGACTTCTTTCCGAAGTTCCTGAACTTCATCAGATCCTGCTTGGTGTATCCGACCAATTCGCCCAGTGTTTCGACTTCTGCAGCCTTCAGGCAATTCAGTGCGCGCACACTCAGATCCATATCGGCCAGTTTGGTCTTCAGCAGCTGCCTCATGCGGATCACTTCCTCATCGAGGTTCTCGATATCGGTGGGCGCCGTTTCTTCCAGTGCGATCTTCTCGTCGGAGAAGAGCATGAAGTGGTGAATGAGGATCTTGGCCGCTTCTGTCAGGGCCTCTTTTGGATGGATGCTTCCATCGGTAACGATCTCAATGATGAGCTTTTCGTAGTCGGTCTTCTGCTCGACACGGTAGTTCTCGATGCTGTACTTGACATTCTTGATCGGCGTGTAGATGCTGTCGATGAAGATGGTGCCCAATGCTGCATTACTCTTCTTATTCTCTTCTGCAGGCACATATCCGCGGCCCTTCTCAATGGTCAGTTGCATCTCAAGTTTCACGCCCTTGTCCAGGTGGCAGATCACCTGATCGGGGTTGAGGACCTGAAAGCCTGAAGTGAACTTACCAAGGTCGCCAGCAGTGATCTTTTCCTGTCCGGAGAAGGAGGCCGTCAGGGTTTCCCCTTCGTTTTCCTCGATCTGTCTTTTGAAGCGGACCTGCTTGAGGTTCAAAACGATCTCTGTGACATCCTCTACAACGCCCTGAATGGTGCTGAACTCGTGTTCGACGCCACTGATGCGAAGAGAGGTGAAGGCGAATCCTTCAAGCGAACTCAGGAGAACACGACGGATCGCATTGCCCACGGTGAGTCCGTAACCAGGTTCTAACGGACGGAACTCGAATTGTCCCTCTGTTTCCGTAGAATGATTGAGAATTACTTTTTCCGGCTTTTGAAAATTCAGAATGGCCATACTTCTTTTTTAGGGGATGATTACTTAGAGTACAATTCAACGATCAGCTGTTCCTTGATGTTTTCAGGGATCTGATCGCGCAGTGGATCCTGGAGGTAGCGGCCCGACTGAGCAGCCGAATTCCATTCGATCCATTCGTACTTACTGTTATTTCCTTCCAGCGATTCGGAGATAGCGGACAGAGAGCGCGAGCGCTCACGTACCGAAATGTTGTCTCCAGCGAGCACGTGGTAGGAGGGAATGTTCACTTGTTTGCCGTTCACCATGATGTGCCTGTGGCTGACCAGTTGTCGGGCTGCACGGCGTGTAGGTGCGATCCCCATTCGGTAGACCACATTGTCCAGGCGCGCTTCACAGAGCTGCAAAAGGTTTTCACCGGTGATGCCTTTCTGCCTCGAGGCCTTTTCGAAGAGGTTGCGGAACTGCCTTTCGAGAATGCCGTAGGTGTACTTGGCTTTCTGCTTCTCAGCGAGCTGAACGGCATATTCGGATTTCTTACCCCTTTTGCGGGCCAGTCCATGCTGTCCGGGAGGATAGTTCCTGTTGTCGAACGCACTGTCCGGGCCGAAGATCGGGTCGCCGAATCTGCGGGCTATCTTGGTTTTTGGACCTCTGTATCTTGCCATGATCTCTTTTCTCTGTCTCTAATTGGAATTAAACACGACGTCTTTTGGGCGGACGACAGCCATTGTGTGGGATCGGTGTCACGTCAACGATCTCTGTGACCTCAATGCCACTGTTGTGCAGGGAGCGGATCGCGGATTCACGACCGTTTCCAGGTCCTTTCACAAAAACACGAACCTTTTTCAGTCCTGCTTCCATCGCTCTGCCTGCTGCATCCTCAGCTGCTGTTTGGGCAGCATAAGGTGTATTCTTCTTGGAACCACGGAATCCCATTTTACCAGCAGAGGACCAAGAGATGACCTGGCCCTGAAGATTGGTCAGGGAAATGATGATGTTGTTGAAGGAGGCGTTGATGTGCGCTTCTCCAGCGGCTTCCACCTTGACCTTTCGCTTTCGCGATGTGTTCTTTGTCGACTTTGCCATTCTTCAGTGCTTATTTAACCGCCTTTTTCTTATTCGCCACCGTCTTGCGCTTTCCTTTGCGCGTGCGGCTGTTGTTCTTGGTATGCTGTCCGCGCAGGGGAAGTCCCAGTCGGTGACGGATGCCTCGGTAGCAACCGATGTCCATCATTCGCTTGATGCTCATTTGTACTTCAGAGCGCAATTCTCCTTCTACCTTGAAGCTTTCTTGAATGATGCCTCTGATCTTACCCAGCTGATCATCGTCCCATTCTTCTACTTTGATGTTCGGGTCGATCTGAGCCTCCTGGAGGATCTTCTGGGCACGGCTTCTGCCGATCCCGTAGATGTAGGTGAGTCCGATCTCTCCACGCTTGTTGCGCGGTAGGTCTATTCCTGCGATTCTAGCCATGAATTTCTTGCTTTAACCTTGTCTTTGCTTGAACTTCGGATTCTTCTTGTTGATCACGTATAGTTTGCCTTTGCGACGAACGATCTTGCAGTCGGCGCTTCTCTTTTTTAGGCTTGCTCTTACTTTCATCTCTTATTGCTTGATTCAGTATCGATAGGTGATGCGTCCTTTGGACAGGTCATAAGGGGTCATCTCCAGTTTCACTTTGTCGCCCGGCAACAGCTTGATGTAGTGCATCCTCATTTTGCCTGAGATGTGCGCCGTCACGACGTGTCCGTTCTCCAATTCCACGCGGAACATGGCGTTCGAAAGGGCTTCGATCACGCTACCGTCTTGCTCTATGACTCCTTGCTTTGCCATTTAAACAGCGTTGGTTTGATCGACAGCCGAAGCCGTTCTGCTTTGGATGCGGCCAGACTTCATCAGACCGTCGTAGTGTCTGTTCAACAAATAGCTTTCGATCTGCTGAAGAGTATCGAGAACCACACCCACCATGATCAGCAGCGAGGTGCCACCATAGAAATAGGAGAACTGTGTATTCACTCCAGCTGCCATCGCAAAGGCTGGAATGATGGCGATGATCGCCAAGAATATCGAGCCAGGGAAGGTGATGCGTGAGAGGACCGTGTCCAAAAACTCAGCGGTATCCTTTCCGGGCTTGATCCCTGGGATGAATCCGCCGCCTCTTTTGAGGTCGTCTGCCATCTGATTGGTGTTCACCTGAATGGCCGTGTACAGGAAGGTGAACAGAATGATCATCAGGGCGAAGATGAAGTTGTACCAGAATCCCTGGATGTTGCTGAACAGCGTGATCAGGGAACTCGCACCGCCGCCGTCTGCCCCGGAGTAGGAGAGGACGGTGACAGGAATGAACATGATCGCCTGTGCAAAGATGATGGGCATCACACCCGCTGCATTGACCTTCAGGGGAATGTATTGTCTGCTGGAGGCTCCGTACTGAACGCCGCCTTGTGTCCTTCTGGCGTACTGCACAGGGATGCGCCGCACGGCCTGTACCAGACCTATACTGAGCATGATCACGATCAAAAGTGCTGCGATCTCCACGATGAAGAGAACAAGACCTCCGCCCTGAGGGCCCATCTTACTGGCAAGCTCCTGCAAGAAGGATTGGGGGAGTGTGGCAATGATCCCCACCATGATAAGAAGAGATATTCCGTTGCCGATGCCTTTGTCGGTGATGCGTTCCCCGAGCCACATGGCGAAAATGGTCCCTGTGGTGAGCACCACGATGGCCAGTGGCCAGAAAAGACCGCTTGGCAGGGTGATGGCCACATTCTGAGAGATCAGGTTGGCGATGTAACCAGGCGCCTGAGCCGTGGTGATGGCAATGGTCAGCACACGCGTGATCTGATTCACCTTTCTCCTGCCGCTTTCACCTTCCTTCTGCATTTTCTGTATGCTGGGAACAGCCATACCGAGCAGCTGCATCACGATGGATGCAGAGATATAGGGCATGATGCCCAGGGCCAGGATGGAGGCGTTAGCGAAGGCTCCTCCGGTGAAGGCGTTCAGAATTCCGAGCAGTCCACTGTTGGTCTGACTCCTCAATGCCTCCAAGCTCTCTGGATCGATACCCGGCAAGACCACGTTGGAGCCCACCCGATAGATGAGCAACAATCCGAGGGTGAGCAGGATCTTGCTCTTCAGCTCCTCGATCTTCCAAATGTTCTTAAGGGTCTCTATGAACCTTTTCATGCCTCTTTATTCAACGTTTTCCGTGCTTCCCCCGGCGGCTTCGATCGCCGCAGCGGCCGTCTTGGAGAACTTGTGAGCGGTCACTTTCAATTTGGCAGACAATTCACCTCTTCCGAGGATCTTGACCAGGTCGTTCTTTCCGACCAGACCGTTCTGCTGAAGGATCTCGGGAGTCACTTCCCCCTTGATCTTCTTGTCGTCTGCGAGTTTTTGCAGTACATCGATGTTCACACCCGCATATTCCACGCGGTTGAAGTTCTTGAACCCGAATTTCGGTACCCTGCGCTGCAAGGGCATCTGTCCGCCCTCGAATCCGATCTTTCGGCTGTAGCCCGAACGGGACTTGGCGCCTTTGTGTCCGCGTGTGGAGGTTCCTCCTCTTCCGGATCCCTCTCCACGACCTACGCGCTTGTTCTTGCGTACGGAGCCCTCTTTGGGTGTTAAGTTGTGCAACGACATATGAATTCGCTTAAGCTTCTAATTCTTCTACTTTCAACAGGTGACGAACACGCTCCACCATTCCCATGATCTGCGGGGTGACATTGTGCTCGACGCTTGAATTGATCTTCCTCAGTCCAAGTGCTTCCATGGTTTTCACCTGACGCGCTGGACGTTTGATCGTACTTCTAATCTGTGTGAGACGGATTCTGGACATTTCTTTCGATTAACCGTTGAATACCTTGCTCATTGCAATACCTCTGCTGCGCGCCACTTCCCGTGCATCGCGCATCATCATCAGCGCCTTGAATGTGGCCTTTACCACATTGTGCGGATTCGAAGAACCCTTGGACTTGGCCAGTACGTCCTGAACCCCGGCACTCTCGAGAACGGCACGCATGGCACCACCCGCGATAACGCCTGTTCCGTTGGATGCGGGACGAAGGAAAACAGTTGCTCCTCCAAAGCTTGCCTCTTGTTCGTGCGGCACGGTCTGGTTGACCACAGGGATCTTGACCAGATTCTTCTTGGCGTCTTCGATGCCCTTGGTGATGGCCTCAGAAACTTCCTTGCTCTTGCCCATTCCGTATCCGGCAACACCGCTCTCATCGCCGACCACGACGATGGCAGAGAAACCGAATGTGCGTCCTCCTTTGGTGACCTTGACCACACGCTGAACTCCGACGAGTCGATCGGTCAGTTCAAGTCCACCGGGCTTTACTCTTTTGACGTTTTTGAATTCTTTCATGTCTTAAAATTTCAGTCCGCCTTCACGCGCACCATCCGCCAATGCTTTCACTCGTCCGTGGTAGAGGTATCCTCCGCGGTCAAAAGCACAGGTTTCGATTCCCTTTGCCTTTGCCAGCTCAGCGAGCTTCTTTCCCACGGCTTCTGCTGTGTTCTTTTTATCGCTGCCCGCCTCAATGTCCTTCTCCCGTGAGGAAGCGGCTGCAAGCGTAGTACCGCTCACATCGTCTATGAGTTGTGCGTAGATCTCCTTGTTGCTTCTGAAGACACTCAGTCGGGGTGTCTCTGCAGTGCCCTTGATCACTTTGCGGATCCTGTGGCGGATCCTGCTTCTCCTTTCTGCTTTCGTCAATGCCATGTCCTGTGATTATTTAGCGGCTGTCTTACCGGCTTTGCGGCGGATCTGCTCACCTTGGAAGCGCACGCCCTTGCCTTTATAAGGTTCCACCTTTCTCAGGGAGCGGATCTTTGCAGCGACCATTCCCAAAAGGTGTTTGTCGTGTGAGGTCAGTTTTACTGTCGGGCTCTTACCTTTCTCCATGGTCGTCTCCAACTTGACTTCCTTGGGGATCTCCATGACGAAGTTGTGCGAATAGCCCAGGCTCAGGTCGAGCATCTGCCCTTGGTTGGAAGCTCTGTAGCCCACACCGACCAATTCGAGTGTCTTGCTGTAGCCCTCATGGACTCCCGTCACCATATTCTGGATCAGGGCCCGGAAAAGTCCGTGCATGGCACGGTTCTCCTTCTGGTCGTTCGGACGGCTGACAGAGACCACTCCGTCTGTCATAGACACGGAGATGTTCTCATGCACCTCCTGCTCGAGGCTGCCCATCTTCCCCTTGACCTGCACCATTTGACCGTTGATGGTCACTTCAACTCCTTCCGGAACAGTGATGGGTGCGTTACCAATTCTTGACATGCGTTCTTCCTTTATGGATGATTAATAGACGTAGCAAAGAACTTCTCCGCCTACATTCTCCCTGCGGGCCTGCTTATCGCTCATCACTCCTTTTGAAGTGGAAACGATGGCGATGCCCAATCCGTTCTTGACACGGGGCAGTTCACCTGCACCCTTGTACTGGCGCAGACCTGGACGGCTCACACGCTTCAAGCCCTGGATCACAGAGGCCTTGGACATCTTGTCGTACTTCAAGGCGATCTTGAGTACGTTCTGTGGCTTTTGTTCCACGACCTTATAGCCCATGATGAATCCCTGATCCAACAGGATCTTGGTCATGTTCTCCTTCAGACTGGTGGAAGGGATCTCAACGACACGGTGGCCCGCCATCAAGGCGTTGCGCACACGGGTCAGAAAATCAGAAATAGGATCTGTCAGCATTTTGCGTTCTATCTAAAATTACCAGCTTGCCTTTTTCACACCTGGGATCAGACCCTTGTTGGCCATTTCCCGGAAAGTCACTCGCGAAATGCCGAAGTGACGCATATATCCCTTTGGACGCCCGGTCAGCTTGCAGCGGTTGTGCATGCGGACGGGCGATGCATTCTTAGGGAGCTTTTGCAGGCCTTCATAGTCTCCCGCTGCTTTCAGAGCAGCACGCTTTTCAGCGTAACGGGCGGCCATTTTGGCTCTCTTGCGCTCGCGCGCCTTCATCGATTCTTTTGCCATATTACTTGCCTTTGCGGAACGGAAGTCCGAAATGGGTTAACAATGCTTTTGCTTCTTTATCCGTAGGAGCGGAGGTCACGAAGGTGATGTCCATTCCAGAAATGCGATTGACTTTGTCGATATCGATCTCTGGGAAAATGATCTGTTCAGTGATGCCCAGATTGTAGTTGCCGCGGCCATCGAATCCGTTGGCCTTGATGCCATCGAAGTCACGAATGCGGGGCAGGGCAGAGAAGATCAGACGCTCGAGGAACTCGTACATCTTTTCTCCGCGCAAGGTCACCTTGGCGCCGATCGGCATTCCCTTCCTCAATTTAAAGTTGGAGATGTCTTTCTTGGACACTGTGGACACGGCCTTCTGACCTGTGATCAAGCTCAGCTCGTCCATAGCGTACTCGATCAGCTTCTTGTCGGCAACAGCATCGCCCACACCTCTGCTCAGAACGATCTTCTGAAGCCGCGGGATCTGCATGGTCGACTTGTACCCGAACTCTTCCATCAGCGCCTTGCAGATGCGTTCGCGGTACTCTGTTTTCATTTTCGGTGTGTATTCCATCAGTTCAGTATCTCTCCTGATTTCTTGGCATAGCGCACCCGCTTGCCATTCTCATCCATCTTTCTTCCCACACGGGTCGGAACATTTTCTTTCGGATCCACCACCATGAGATTGCTCATGTGGATGGGTGCTTCCTTTTCTTCGATTCCTCCCTGAGGACTGCTGGCACTCGGCTTTTGGTGCTTATGTACCATATTGAGTCCTTCGACGATGGCTCGGTTCTTCTCACCGATCATCTCGACCACTTTTCCGGTCTTGCCCTTGTCTTCTCCGGCCATGACCTGAACAGTGTCTCCCTTTTTGATGTGAAACTTCTTCATCCTTGATTCCTTAAAGCACTTCAGGTGCCAGTGAGACGACCTTCATATACTGTTTGTCCCTGAGTTCGCGAGCCACTGGGCCAAAGACACGGGTGCCGCGCATTTCGCCAGTGGTGTTCAGAAGAACGCAGGCATTGTCGTCAAAGCGGATGTAGCTGCCATCGGGACGGCGCACTTCCTTTTTGGTGCGTACGACCACCGCTGTACTGACCTGTCCTTTTTTCACTGTTCCGGAAGGAGCTGCTTCCTTGATCGAGACAACGATCTTATCTCCGATGGAAGCGTAGCGCCTTTTGGTGCCGCCCAATACCCGAATACAGAGCACCTCTTTGGCTCCTGTGTTATCGGCGACGCGCAAACGTGATTCTTGTTGCAACATGGCTTACTTGGCTCTTTCAATGATGTCCACGAGGCGCCAGTTCTTGGTCTTGCTCATTGGACGGGTTTCCATGATACGCACCGTATCACCTTCATTGCACTCGTTCTTTTCGTCGTGTGCATGAAACTTGTTGGTGGTCTTGATGAACTTGCCGTAGATCGGGTGCTTCTGCTTCCTTTCCACGCTCACGACGATGGACTTGTCCATTTTGCTACTTGTGACAATGCCCACCCGTTCTTTTCTGAGATTTCTTGTTTTTCCTTCCATCTCCATCAGGCGCTTTGGGTTTCTTCCATCTGTCTCTTCTTGAGCTCGGTCTCCAGCCGGGCGATGACTTTGCGCTTGGAGCGCAAGGTCAGGGGGTTTTCCAAAGGAGAAATGTGGTGCGCCATCTTCATCTTGTTATAGCTGATGCGCTCCTCATCCAGGTTTTCCCGGATCTCCTTGGTCGTCATTTCTCTGATCACATTTGCTTTCATCGGGTCTGTCATCAAGCTTCAACGTAGTCTCTGCGCACGAGGAACTTGCATCGTACGGGTAATTTTTGTGCCGCCAGTCTCATGGCTTCCTGTGCCACGTCCAACGGAATTCCATCCATCTCAAAGAGGATGCGTCCGGGCTTGACCGGGGCCACCCAATGGTCAAGAGCACCTTTTCCCTTACCCATACGAACCTCTGCAGGCTTTTTGGTGATGGGCTTGTCCGGGAAGATGCGGATCCACATCTGTCCTTCCCTTTTCATATAACGGGTGGCCGCAATACGCGCCGCCTCGATCTGACGGGAGGTGATGAACTTCTCATCCAGGGTCTTCAAGGCAAAGCTTCCGAAGGCAATGGTGTGCCCGCGATGCGAAATGCCCTTCATTTTCCCTTTGAAGGTCTTTCTGTGTTTGGTCTTTTTAGGCTGTAGCATTTTCTTCTCGCCTTATGATTTCTTTCTCCTTGGTCCGCGGCGATCGCCACCTCCCACTCCGCCCTTGCCGCCTCTCTTCTGTGCAGGCAGGGTGTTGCTCAGGTCGCGCTTTCCGTATACCTCTCCTTTCATGATCCACACCTTGACACCAATGCGTCCATAGGTCGTATGTGCTTCGGCCAAATGGTAGTCGATGTCCGCGCGGAAGGTGTGAAGAGGCGTTCTGCCGTCCTTGTACATTTCGCTGCGGGCGATCTCTGCTCCATTCAGACGTCCACTGACCAACACCTTGATCCCTTCAGCACCCATTCTCATGGAGGCGGCAATGGCCATCTTCACAGCGCGACGGTAGCTGATGCGTCCCTCGATCTGTCTTGAAATGCTGTCGGCTACGAGTTTCGCGTCCAATTCGGGGCGCTTGATCTCGTAGATGTTGATCTGAACTTCTTTCTTGGTCAGCTTCTTCAGTTCCTCCTTGAGCTTGTCCACTTCCTGACCCTGCTTACCAATGATGATCCCTGGACGAGCAGAGGTGATGGTCACAGTGACCAGCTTCAGGGTGCGCTCAATGATGATGCGTGATACCACGGCCTTCTGAAGACGGGCATAGAGGTACTTGCGCACCTTGTCGTCTTCTGCGAGTTTATCGCCGTAATCTGTTCCGCCGTACCAGTTGGAGTCCCATCCGCGGATGAAACCGAGGCGATTGCCTATTGGATTGGTTTTTTGTCCCATTAAGCCTGAGTTTCTTCCGTTAATTCTTTTTCTGCAGCAGCTTCACCTTTTGTAGCTGAAAGGGTCAGCCGAACGTGATTCGATCTCTTTCTGATCCGATGTGCTCTTCCCTGCGGCGCGGGCTGGATGCGCTTGAGCATGCGGCCACCATTCACCTCGATGGATCCGACCACCAGACCGGCCTCTTCAATTCGTCCGCCTTCGTTCTTCTGTTCCCAGTTGGCGATGGCTGAGCGAAGGAGTTTCTCCATGCGCCCGGAAGCCTCCTTCGGACTGTTCTTCAGCAGGAAAAGGGCTTTTTCGATCTCCATTCCCCGGATCATGTCCGCAATGAGTCTCATTTTACGGGGCGAAGTCGGACAGTTGTTCAAACTGGCCATGGCCATTGAACTTCTGGCTTCTTTGATCGCCTCTGCACGCAATTTCTTTCTGTTTCCCATCGTGCCCTCTCTTATCGTTTTCCTTTGTCTTTCTTGTTGCCCGCATGGCCTCTGAAGGTTCGGGTAGGGGCGAACTCACCCAGCTTGTGTCCGACCATGTTCTCCGTGATGTAAACGGGAATGAAGCTCTTTCCATTGTGAACGGCGATGGTCTGGCCGACAAAATCCGGCGAGATCATGGACGCTCTGGACCAGGTCTTGATGACGGTCTTTTTGTTGCCCTCTACATTGGCATCCACCTTGCGGCTGAGCTTGTAATGGATGTAGGGTCCTTTTTTCAGTGAACGAGGCATACTGGCTTATTTCTTTCTTCTGTCAATGATGTACTTATTCGAAGCCTTCTTCGGTGCGCGGGTCTTGTAGCCCTTGGATGGCTTACCGTTCCTCGACCGAGGATGGCCGCCTGAAGCCCGTCCTTCACCACCACCCATTGGGTGATCGACAGGGTTCATCGCTACGCCACGGACACGGGGCCTTCTGCCCAGCCAGCGGCTTCTACCTGCTTTTCCGCTGCGCTCGAGCGCGCTGTCAGAATTGGATACCACACCGATGGTGGCCATGCAGGAAGTGAGGATCATACGGCTCTCACCAGAAGGCATCTTGATGATGGCATACTTTCCATCGCGGGCAGACAACTGAGCAAATGCACCGCCACTGCGCGCGATCATCGCGCCTTGTCCTGGACGCATCTCAATACAGCTGATCACAGTACCGAGCGGAATGTCTTTCAGGAAGAGGGCATTTCCCACGTCAGGGGTTGCCTTTTCTCCGGACATGACCTGCTGACCCACCTGAAGACCGTTCTGAGCGATGATGTACCGCTTTTCACCGTCTGCGTAGAACAACAGGGCAATGCGTGCATTTCTGTTCGGATCGTATTCAATGGACTTTACAGTGGCCGGTATCCCGAACTTCTCTCTCTTGAAGTCCACGAGGCGATAGCGCTGCTTGTGTCCACCTCCGATGTTGCGGACGGTCATTTTACCGCGGCTGTTCCGCCCACCAGAGCGCTTTTTCCCTTTTGTCAGGGACTTTTCCGGCTTGCTTTCCGTGACCGAGCTGAAGTCGCTCAATACGCGGAAGCGCTGTCCGGGGGTGATTGCTTTGAGTTTACGTACGCCCATGATCTTAAATGTTGCTGTAGAGGTCGATGGATTCACCGCTGCGAACTTCCACAACGGCCTTCTTATAGGCGCCTGTGCTTCCGTCGATCAGGCCGGTCTGGGTATAGCGTCGCTTGCTCTTTCCGGGCATGATGGAAGTGCGGACCTGCTCCACATTCACTTGATAAAGTTCTTCTACGGCCTTGCGGATCTGAAGTTTGTTCGCCTTTTTATGCACGATGAATGCATAGCGATTCAGCTTCTCAGCCTCCTGCGTGGCTTTCTCGGTAATGAGTGGTCTGATGAGTACTTCCATGACGATCAGCTCAATGAGTCGTTCAACTTGCTCGCTGAAGCTTCAGTGAGCACCAAATTCTGCGCATTCATCACCTTGTAGGTGTTCAGGTCGTTGAGCGTGATGACCTCTGAGCCCTGAAGGTTCCGGGCAGAGAGGTAGACGTTCTGATCCGCCTCGTCCAAAACCACCAAGGTCTTGACCGAGTTGAGTTTCAAGGCATTCAGAATGGTTGAGTAGTCCTTTGTACGAGGGGCTTCCATACTGATCTGATCCAGAACGGTAATGGACTTCGAACCGGCCTTCATGCTCAACGCGCTCTTGCGGGCAAGGCGCTTGACCTTTTTGTTCAACTTGAAGCCATAACCGTGGGGACGGGGACCGAAAACCGTTCCGCCACCGCGCTGGATAGGGGAGCGCATGGAACCCACGCGTGCATTACCCGTTCCCTTTTGCTTGTAGGCCTTCTTTGTGGTGCGGGCGATCTCCGAACGCTCTTTGGTCTTGTGCGTTCCCTGACGCTTGTTGGCCAAATGCTGTTTGACATCGAGGTAGATCGCGTGCTCGTTGGGTTCGATACCAAAAACGGCATCCTCGAGTTTCGCTTTACGCCCGGTATCCTCGCCCTTCTGATTGAAAATACTGATCTTCATTATTTCTCGACGATTAGGAATCCATTCTTGGGACCGGGAACCGAACCGCTGATAATGAGCAGATTCTTTTCCTCATCCACCTTCATGATGGTCAGGTTCTGGACAGTGGTCTTTGCGTTGCCCATCTGTCCGGCCATGCGCATTCCTTTGAAAACGCGTGACGGATCCGAACCCGCACCGATGGAACCCGGTGCTCTGAGCCTGTTGTGCTGACCGTGCGTTGCCTGGCCTACACCTGCAAATCCGTGGCGCTTGACGACGCCCTGAAATCCCTTACCCTTGGAAGTGCCGACCACATCGACAAACTCCCCTTCCTGGAAGATCCCAACACCGATCTCGTCTCCGAGCTTCAGGTCTTCGGTTCCTTCCCAGTCTTGATATTCGCAGACCACGCGCTTGGGCGTAGTTCCTGCTTTCTTGAAATGGCCTTTGAGTGCTGATGGGGTGTTCTTCTCCTTGCGTTCGACTGCGGCGATCTGCAAGGCACTGTACCCATCGACATCTTCGGTACGAACTTGGGTCACCACATTGGGCACCGCTTCGATCACGGTACACGCAATGTTCTTGCCCTCTTCGTTGAAGATGCTGGTCATTCCTACTTTTTTCCCAATGAGCGCTGGCATTCTTTCTACGTATTAGACTTTGATTTCTACTTCCACACCGCTGGGCAACTCGAGCTTCATCAAGGCGTCGATCGTCTTGGATGAGCTGGAGTAGATGTCCATGAGGCGCTTGTACGAAGAGAGCTGGAATTGCTCTCTCGATTTCTTGTTCACGTGCGGTGAGCGGAGGACCGTGTAGATCCGCTTGTTGGTGGGGAGGGGGATAGGCCCATTCACCACAGCTCCGGTGCTCTTCACCGTCTTGACGATCTTCTCTGATGACTTGTCGATCAGATTGTGATCGTACGACTTGAGTTTGATGCGAATTTTTTGACTCATTCCTTGATCCTCTTAAACTGTTTGCCCTTTGACCTTTGCGATCACTTCTTCTGCAATGTTCTTGGGCGTCTCTTCGTAGTGAGAGAATTCCATGCTCGATGTGGCCCGTCCCGAACTCATGGTACGGAGCTGGGTGACGTAACCGAACATTTCAGAGAGCGGTACATTGGCCTTGATGACCTGAGCTCCTGCACGGGAATCCATTCCCTGGACCATTCCACGTCTGCGGTTGATGTCGCCGACGATGTCGCCCATATTCTCTTCTGGTGTAGTGACCTCCAGCTTCATGATCGGCTCGAGGATCACCGGACGCGCTTTGTTGGCAGCATCCTTGTAGCCCATTTTGGCGCACAATTCGAAGGACAACTGATCAGAATCCACAGGGTGGAAGCTTCCGTCCTTCAAGGTGATCTTCAGGCTGTCCATTTCGTAGCCCGCCAAAGGACCGTTCTTCATGGCCTCTTTGAATCCTTTCTCCACAGATGGGATGAATTCCTTGGGTACGTTACCGCCCTTCACTTCATTGACGAACTGGAGACCTTCCTGTTCCCCTTCATCCGCGGGTCCAAGTGTGAAGACGATATCGGCGAACTTTCCTCGTCCACCAGTCTGCTTCTTGTATACCTCGCGGTGATCGACAGTGCCCGTAATGGCTTCCTTGTATTGAACCTGAGGTGCTCCCTGATTGCACTCCACCTTGAACTCCCTGCGGAGTCGGTCGATGATGATGTCCAGGTGCAACTCACCCATTCCACTGATCACAGTTTGCCCGGTATCGTCGTCGGTATGTACGCGGAAAGTGGGATCCTCTTCAGCGAGCTTGGCCAGACCCATGCCGAGTTTGTCCACGTCCGCTTGAGACTTGGGTTCTACGGCAATACCGATCACAGGCTCTGGGAAACTCATGGATTCCAGAACGATCGGTGATTTCTCGTCGCATAGCGTGTCGCCCGTGCGGATATCCTTGAATCCAACTCCTGCAGCGATGTCTCCCGCCTCGATCACATCGATCGGGTTTTGCTTGTTGGAGTGCATTTGGAAGATGCGGCTGATGCGCTCCTTCTTGTTGGTACGGGTATTCAGCACATAGCTTCCCGCATCAAGACTTCCAGAGTATGCGCGGAAGAAACAAAGTCTGCCTACGAACGGGTCGGTAGCGATCTTGAATGCCAGAGCAGAGAACGGCTCATCGTTCTGTGGCTTGCGGCTTTCTTCTTCCTCTGATCTTGGGTTGGTTCCAGTAATAGCTTCCACATCCACCGGCGAAGGAAGATAGGCCATAACGGCATCCAGCATGGTTTGTACGCCTTTGTTCTTAAAGGCAGAACCACAAAGGATCGGAACGATCTTCATGTCGATGGTCGCCGCACGGATGGCCGCCATCATTTCTTCCCGGGTAATGCTGTCTGGGTCCTCAAAGAACTTCTCCATGAGGTTGTCGTCGTAATCTGCGACGGCTTCGACGAGCTTCTCTCTGTACTCATTCACCGTGTCGACCAGGTCGGCAGGAATGTCAACGACCTCGTAGGTCATTCCCTGAGTGTCGTCGTTCCAGATGATCGCCTCCATAGTAAGTAGGTCGACCACACCTTTGAATTCCGCTTCAGCTCCGATCGGAACCTGAAGAGGAACCGGATTGGATCCCAAACGATCCCGAACCTGATTGACCACATTGAAGAAGTCTGCTCCCTGACGGTCCATCTTGTTGACGAATCCCATACGGGGAACATGATACTTCTCCATTTGACGCCAAACGGTCTCCGACTGAGGTTCTACTCCGCCAACAGCGCAGTAAAGCGCGACCGCACCATCCAATACGCGCATCGAGCGCTCCACCTCCACAGTGAAGTCCACGTGGCCAGGAGTGTCGATGATGTTGATCTTGTATTGTTCGGTTTCGTCGGTGGATTTTCCCTGTGCAGTGGGGTAGTTCCAAAAACAAGTGGTTGCAGCGGAGGTAATGGTGATCCCGCGCTCCTGTTCCTGTTCCATCCAGTCCATTGTGGCAGCTCCGTCGTGCACTTCACCAATTTTGTGGTTGATGCCGGTATAATAGAGGATGCGCTCGGTGGTCGTGGTCTTTCCCGCGTCAATGTGGGCACTGATGCCAATGTTGCGGGTGTATTTTAGATCGCGTACGGCCATGATTCCTTTAGAGTGTAGGTTGGATGCGTTGTCGGTTAGAATCGGAAATGTGAGAATGCCTTGTTGGCCTCAGCCATCTTGTGCGTGTCCTGGCGCTTCTTGACCGCTGCACCTTCTTCCTTGGAAGCGGCTACGATCTCATTGGCCAGACGCTGGCTCATGGTCTTTTCATTTCGCTTACGGGCAAAGAGGATGAGCCACTTCATCGCCATGGAGATCTTGCGATCCGGGCGAATCTGATTCGGGATCTGAAAGGTCGCTCCACCAACGCGGCGGCTTCTGACCTCTACGTGCGGCATGACATTCGTCAGTGCCTCCTTCCAAACCTCAATGCCGTCTGCACGCTCGGTCTTTTCTGATACCATGTCGATGGCATCATAGAAGATGGCGTAGGCCGTACTCTTCTTCCCGTCATACATCATGTTGTTGACAAAACGGGTGACCAATGGGTCATTGAATTTTGGGTCTGGGAGAAGAATTCTCTTTTTGGCTCTCGTCTTTCTCATATCCGTTCAGCGCTGATCTGATTATTTTTTATCCTTCGGACGCTTGGCGCCGTATTTCGACCTTCTCTGTGTTCTGCCTTCCACACCAGCAGTATCAAGAGCTCCGCGCACCACGTGGTATCGTACCCCAGGGAGGTCTTTTACACGACCGCCGCGTACAAGCACGATGGAGTGCTCCTGAAGGTTGTGTCCTTCTCCTCCGATGTATGCATTCACTTCATTGCCATTGGTCAGGCGTACACGCGCCACCTTTCTCAGAGCGGAGTTCGGCTTCTTGGGAGTGGTCGTGTATACACGGGTGCAAACACCCCGTCTTTGGGGACAGGAATCCAGGGCCGCCGACTTACTTTTCTTCTCGATCGTCCGCCTTCCCTTGCGTACCAATTGCTGTATAGTGGGCATAAACGCTTGTTTTACTTGTAATTACGCCAAATACCCCATTTTTTAGGGGACTGCAAAGGTACAGAGAATAATGACTCTCACAATAGTGTGAACACCTTTCCTTTAGCCGTGGGGCTTGAGAAGCAGCTGACAGGTGGCACTGGACTTTTGGATGTGTACGGTCATTCCTTCTTTTTCGATTCTTTTGATCGAATCATCGGTATAATGACGAATGGTGTACAGCTGCAGATCGGTTTGGATGACGACGTCAAAATGCTGACAGAATTCGCGCTCCAAGGAGCTGAGTATGCGCGGGTCCTGATCGATGGAGAATGCAGAACTCACCGCAGAGTGTGCACTCAGGTGGACCCGGGTCTTGTGTGCATCGAAGATGCGGTAAATGGCGCTGAGGTGTTCCTCGGCCATGAAGGTCAGATCTTTTCTGTGCAGCTGAATGAACGCCTGCTTTGATTTCCGAATAAAGCAGGGCAAGGGAGGAGGGGAGGTCAGGCCGTCTTCGATCCGTGTGCCTGCGGAATCGGGTTGCTTGAAACTCTTGACCTCCAGAACGATGTTCTTTTCCTTCAATGGCTGAATGGTCCGGGGGTGGATGACCGTGGCCCCGTGATAGGCCAGTTCAATGGCTTCATCGTAGGAAAGTCGATCCAGAAGGACCGCATCTGGGAAATATCTCGGGTCTGCGTTCAGGATGCCGGGAACATCTTTCCAAATGGACACTTTTTTGGCTTTCAGACAGTAGGCAAAAACAGCAGCTGAATAGTCGCTTCCTTCTCTGCCCAAAGTGGTGGTCGTTCCACTCGGGTCGGAGGCGATGAATCCCTGAGTGACAAGGATATCTTTCTCGGGCAGGCCGTTTGAGATGTTCTGCTCCGTGGCCTGCCAGTCGACATGCGCTTCTCTGTGGCGAGAATCGGTCTTGATCAGATCACGTGCATCGATCCATTGGTTCGGCAGTCCATTCTGCGCAAAAAAAACGGAAACGATACGCGTACTGAACAATTCTCCGAGGCCGACCATCTGATCGTAGGCCCGATCGTAGGAGGCATCCGGTTGGCCGATCAATTGCTGCCCTCTTTGCCCGATCGCTTCCAATGTGCGCTGAAGATCTTCGGGGACTCCCTCGGGAAAGAGTTCGTTACAAATGGCCAGATGCCGTAGCTCGAGTGCATTCCATTGAGCCAGGGCTTCCTCGGAGCGCCCCTCCTGACCGGCAGAAAGAATGGATTCCAATGCGTTGGTGGTCTTGCCCATGGCAGAGATCACGATCAACAGCCGCTGACCCTGGAGCGATGAGATGATGTGGGCAAGGTTCCGAACGCCTTCGGCGTCGCGCACAGAGGCACCGCCGAATTTGTGGACGGAAGTCAGCCTATCCATGAATAGAAGAGGTACTCAGATTGAAAAATGGTCCATGCATAGAGAAAGAAACGCAGGAATCGAACAGCTGCAAAACTAAGGTATCGACGGGTCGGATAACGGATCGCTCCCGCCAGAATGCTGACCGGACTGAAAGGCAGTGGCGTCATGGCAGCAATCACAATGAGAATACCTCCGTATCGGCCGATCTGTTGCATGTTTTCCCTGTAGGTCTCTTCTACCCATCTTCTGATCTTGGGCAACTTGTAGAGCCTCTTGCCAATGAAAAAAGAAGCAATTCCTCCAATGTAAGAGGCCACGGAAAGAGCGCCTACCCAGAGCCATGGATCGTTCTTGTCCTTGACGGCCCAGAGGAAAAGGTCGGGTGGGAGGATGCCCAGCGCGCTCTCGGAGATCAAAAGAATGACCGTGAGCCAGATCGGAGAAAGACCAGACCTGATCCAGTTTCGAAGTCCGTCCGTGAGCAGGTAGCGATCGATCAGTGCCAGTCCTAAGGCAACAGCGACAAGAAGTATCAACAACTTCCAGACATTCTGCCTGAGAAATTCGATTCCCCCTCTGTGGCGGAATTGTGCAAAGTAGACCCGGATCGCCCGGAATGGACTGTCTTTCTTCAAATGCTTCCCGATGGGGGGTTATCAGGAGATACGGCCCCAGTTCACTTTTTGACCGTATCGTTCTCTATAGGCCTGTTTAACCCCAGGATATGCTTCGAGGTTTTGGTCGGAGGCCAAAATTTTTTGGGCCCGTTCCCGCGCCAGTTGAAGCAAGGGTCCGTCGTGGATCAGGCTGGCCAGTTTCAGTTCGAGGCTTCCGCTCTGCCGGGTTCCGAGCAAGTCTCCCGGACCGCGGAGTTTCAGGTCTTCTTCAGCGATCTCAAAGCCATCCTGAGTCCTGACCATGATCTCGATCCTCCTTCGCGCCTCGTTGCTGAGCTGTTCTCCCGACATAAGGATGCAATAGGACTGGTCCGCTCCTCGACCCACTCTTCCCCGCAGCTGGTGAAGCTGAGAAAGGCCGAAGCGCTCACAGCTCTCAATGAGCATCACACTGGCATTGGGTACGTTCACGCCCACCTCGATCACCGTTGTGGCCACGAGGATCTGACACACGCCTTTCGCGAAGCGTTGCATTTCGTGCTCTTTCTCTTCCGGCTTCATTCGACCGTGGACGATGGCCACTTCGTAATCCGGTCGCGGGAACATCTCCTGGAGGTGTTCAAATCCTTCCATCAGATTCTTATAGTCCATTTTGGACGATTCTTCGATCAGGGGAAAGACCACATAGACCTGTCGTCCTTTTTTGATCTCTGCCTTAAGAAATCCGATGACCTCGAGTCTTTTGCTCTCCGACCGGTAAGCTGTTTTGATGGCTTTCCTGCCAGGAGGCAACTCATCGATGACGGAAACATCAAGATCACCATGTACGCTCATGGCCAGTGTCCGGGGAATGGGTGTGGCCGTCATGACCAGTACATGCGGTGGGGTGCTGCCCTTTTTCCACAATCGTGCCCGCTGAGCAACGCCGAAGCGATGTTGTTCATCGATCACTGCCAGTCCGAGGGCATGGAAGCGTACTTCCTCTTCCAAAAGCGCGTGTGTTCCAACAATAAAGGACAAGCTTCCATCTTGTAAGCCTCTGTGGATCTCCTCCCGGGCAGCTTTTTTGGTACTGCCTGTCAGAAGACGGATGCCCATGTTCAATGGATCCAGAAGTTCTTTGAGGGAATGGTAGTGCTGGGTGGCCAGGATCTCAGTCGGAGCCATCAGGCAGGCCTGTGTGTTGTTGTCCTGCGCTATGAGCATGCTCATCAAAGCGATGATGGTCTTCCCGCTGCCGACATCACCCTGCAGCAGTCGGTTCATCTGTTTTCCGCTGCCCATATCGCTTCGGATCTCCTTCATCACCCGCTTCTGTGCTTCCGTGAGGGTGAAGGGCAGGACTTCTTCGTAGAATCGATGGAAGGCTTCACCGACCTTTTCCATGGCCAACCCCCGGAAGTCATTTTGGATACGAATGCGGTGGCGCAGCACGTGGATCTGAAGCAAAAAGAACTCTTCGAATTTCATTCGCTCTCTTGCCTGGTGGAGGCTGTTGGTATCGGTGGGTGCGTGGATGGTTTCCATAGCAGATCTTCTGCTGGGCCAACGGAATTCTGCGAGCCATTGGTCGGGGAAGAGCTCCGGCAGATCCCATTCACGGCGACCGATCAATTCACGGCACAATTTGGCGATTCCGCTGCTCGACAGACCTTTTCCCGAGAGCTTCTCTGTGCTCGAGTAGACCGGTTGAAGTCCTTTTCCGGAAAAGCTCCGCCCTTCCGGGATCTCGTCCATTTCGGGATGGGCAAAGGTCAGCTTGTCCTTTTGGCGTTGAGGTTTCCCGTAGATCACATAGGATCGACCCAAATGCATCTTCTTGCTGATCCACTGTATCCCCTTGAACCACATCAGTTCGATCTCGTGCGGCCCGCATTGGGCTGTTCCGACCAATCGTTTGCCCCGGCCGCCACGAAGCTCACGAAAGTCTTGCAGACGGACCACCAGCTGCACTTCCTGCTCGGGCTCAGAATACACCTCGGGAACCGTCCAGACCCGGGTGCGGTCGACGTATCGGAAAGGGTAGTGGCCCAAAAGATCCAAAAAGGTCTTGATGCCCAATTCCTCTCTGAGCAGTCGGCCTCGTTCGGGCCCCACACCTTTCAGGTATTCAATACTGGAGTGCAGGAAGTCTTCGGACATGAATCAAAAATAAAGGGTCCGATATCTTTTCTTTGGAAGGTGATTCGGTATTTACTCACGACTTGTCTGCTCTTTTTCAGTTGCTGGATATATGCCCAGCAGGAAAAATTGACACTCGATCAGGTCCATCTCCACATGGATCTGGAACTCTTTCCAAAGGCTGGAATGGTGAAAGGCCACGTGGCCATTGCATTTGTCTTGCCCGATACAACGATCGATTCCCTGAGGCTTGATGCGGTCCGCATGTCGGTTCATCAGGTGAGCTACAATGGAGTGCCCACAGGGTATCGGAACAGCGGGAAGGAACTGATCATTTCCCGTCCAAAGGAGCGCTTGCATTCAGGCGATACCTGCTTTTTGGAAGTAGACTACAGCTGCACGCCGAGGAAGGGTATCTACTTTCAAGGCTGGCATGAAGGTCAGGGCGCTCCACAGATCTGGACGCAGGGGCAGGGGATCGATCATCGGCACTGGATCCCCCACCAGGATGATCAGCGGGATAAACTCACCCACTCGATCTTCCTGAAATTCCCGGCGGAATACGAAGTGATCTCGAATGGCCTTCTCGAGTCCAGTGAGTTGTCGGGAGAAGAGAGGATGTGGAAGTATCGGACGAAGGAGCCCGGACCTTCTTATCTGATCGCTTTGGCCATTGGGCACTTTTCTTTTCTGCAGCATAGCGCAGGAAAAAGACAGCTGAAGAAGTTTCATTATCTGGATCAGGCGCACACCATGGATCATGCCCGGATCGAGGAGATCCTGCCCTGGATGGAAGGGGAACTCGGGTTGGATCTTCCATGGACGGGGCCCTACAGGGAAGTTCCGGTCCGGAATTTCAAGCATGGAGCTATGGAGAATACAGGCTGTGTGCTCTTAGGCGATTTCTTTCTTCAGGACGCGCGGAGCCCATTTCTGGACCGATCATTTTTGGAGATCGAGGCCCACGAACTGGCGCATCACTGGTTCGGGAATTTCGTGACGGCCAGGGACATTCGTGCCCACTGGTTCCATGAAGGTTTTGCGAGCTACTGGCAATGGGAGGCAAAGCGTCAATTCGAATCAAAATGGCAATACAGACGCGCACGCGAAGCTGCCCAGCGAAGAATATTGTCCTTCGAGGAAAAGAATGGTGGTTTTTCCATCGAACAGAATACGGCCGGTTCGATCGGTTTCTACGACAAGGCAGGCTGGGTACTCTCCATGCTCATCGATGCGCTGGGCCCTGCAAAGGCTTCCGGGTCGATCGCAGCATTTCTTTCTTCACATGCCTATGGCTGGACGGACAGCTACGATCTATGGGCGCACTTTGAGAAGGAAGGTGTGTCCTATGCGGAGGCATTCTACACCTACTGGGTAAAAGGCCGACGCATTCCAACCATTCAATGCTCCGTTGAGAATGAGAAACTCATCTTCGAGGACAGCAGTGGGGCTCCATGCCGGATCGAGTGGCTGGGTATAAAAGCAGACGGCTCGGTTGTGGAGGGCAGCCTAATGAAAATGGCCCAGCGAGCGGAGGCGGAATTGCCTGAAGGCATCCGATGGGTGGTTCCGGATCCCCGTCATCGTTTGCTTGCCCGCTGGAAGATCCCAATGAAGCTCGAGGATGTGCCCTGGTCGCAATTGAGCGAAGAGACGACAACAGCCTGTGTTCGGCATCTGACCAAAGGAGATCTGCCCGATGCCCTTTTGTACATGGATCATTCCGGTCGTCCGCTGGCTCTTTGGCAGACAGCTCAGCGCTCAGCTGCGCAGTGGCCAGAGCTTTTCCATCAGCTGCATAAGGCTTCCGTAGATACTGTGCTCTGGGATGCCCTGCTCACCGAACGGGCCATGCCCATCGAGACTTCCGAAGCCGAGTGGAGAAAAATATGGGGTCATGGAACCTACAGGTCCATGCAGTCTGTGGTGGAATGGATGGATCGGACCGATCATCCGGATCTGATCTCCAAGGCCAGTGAACTGCTCGCTTTGCGGGCACCTTCAGTACAGCTTCATGCAGTGACGGCTGCTTATGTTCTGCACAAAAAAGGGCGCTCAGAGGGCGGGCGGGCGCTGATGGAACTGGCGAAGCCGAAAAACGAATTCAACACGCGTTCCCGTGCGCTGTATCTCATGAGCGATGGACAACGGCCCATTTGGGATGCGGCTACATTTCTCCATTGCCTTTCGGACTATTTCGATCCAAACGCTCGCGTGGCCCTACCTTGCAGAGCATATGTACAGGCCTATGCGGCGCATGTCCCCAACCCTTTTTCTGGAATGGATCTGTCCGAGTGCAGCTCGGGTTGGAACGAAGCACAGCGAAACCTATTTGAAAAGCAAACAAAGCAGAGGCTGTGAATAGGAGGTACAAACGCTGGTTCCTTTGGCTCGATGTGCTGGGCGGTGTGCTGTCCATCAACCTGGCCTTCGCTGCGGCGGCGGCGCTGCGTTTCGAGGATCTGAGCGTGCAGAATCCGACCTACTACAACTACTATGTACAGCTCATCGTCTTTTTCAATTTGCTCTGGCTCCTGCTCAGGCTGCTGCGGGGTGAAGGCGAATGGCAACAAAAAGACCCAGGGGTACGCCGCAAGGTGAGCAGGAACCTTTCTCTGGTCATCGCTCATCTCTTTGCCTTTGGAATTTTAGCACTGGCGCTAAAAGACCAGGCGACCTATTTCTCCCGTTTGTTCGGTCTGTATTTCTACACCGCTTTGCTGACCTTGCTCACGGCCTGGAGTTTCGTTCTGCACGGCTTCGAAATGCGTCTGGCCAAAAAAGGCGTGGGAAGAAGACGGGTGGCATTGGTAGGTGATGCCGAGCTGCTCAATGGTCTTTTGCCTCAACTGGAGAGCTTGCGGCTGGGCGGATTTGATGTGGTCGGGATCTATTGTTCTCAGCAGTTCGATCCGAAGTTCAGCTGCCAACATCCTGAAGAACTTGTGGAAGAATTGGCCCGAGGTGATCTGGAAGAGCTGTTCATCGCAACGGAAGATCAGTCTCAGCTTTTGAATTGGGAACGCGAAGCGGACAGAGCATCTGTTCGGGTGCGTCTTTTGCCTCGGATCGACATCCCCGGCGAACGATCCTATCAGCTGGAGTATGTGGGCCATGTGCCGCTTTTCTTTCCGCGTCCGGAGCCTCTGGAGCTCGTGCACAACAGAGTGGTCAAGCGCTTTTTCGATCTCTTTCTGACCATCCTCGCTCTGTTGATCCTGTTGCCGTTCGTATTTCCCGTGCTCGCATTATTGGTGCGGATCGGTGGGCCGGGTCCAATCTTTTTCAGACAAGAGCGGAGTGGGCTGCGCAACGAGACTTTTCTGATCTGGAAATTCCGCTCCATGGACGGAGCGGGAAACATATCCGTGATCGGACGGATCATGCGCAAATACAGCCTGGATGAATTGCCACAGCTGTTCAATGTGCTTTCTGGAGAAATGTCGCTTGTGGGCCCCAGACCGCATATGCTCGAGCATACGGAGGAATACCGCGACCGAATGGACGCCTTTATGCTCAGACATTTGATCCAGCCCGGCCTGACCGGCATGGCACAGGTGCAGGGCAATCGGGGAAGCATTGAGAGTCAGGATGAATTGAGCGCGCGTGTCTCGGCAGACGTTTACTACATGGAGAACTGGAATCTGCTGCTCGATATGAAGATCGTCCTTCTGACCTTCTTCCAGCTCTTCTCTCCTTCGGTCAAGGCGAGGTAGCGCCCTGCCGCTTCATCCGTCTGAAATTCCTGTACTGTTCCACCAGTTGTTTGCGGTTGTTGGCATAGGGAGCGAGCCTGCGCAAAAGCGGAGTCAGTTTTTGTCCTGATGACTGACGTTCCTGGATCATTCGGGGCAGGACCATGCCAGCCATTTGAAAGAGTTTGGAGTTTTGTGAATGGAGCGCGCAACCGTGCAGCCAGATGAATGCCTCGGTCCACTCTCTTTTTCGGATCAGCATTTCTGCTTTGTTCAGTCGGGCCATTTCGAACTGCGGACTGAGGGCCAGCACCCGGTCAAAACAGGCCTCCGCCTCCGTCCATTCTTTTCTTGTTTTGTGCAGGTTGCCCAACTGGTTCAGGCTGAGAATGTGCCAGGGATGACATTCGAGTGCTTCGGCCAGACTGCGGTCGGCCGCCTCCAGATCTTTGGTATTGTAGAGTTCGCCCAGGGCTGCATAATAGGGCAGGGGGTTGGCAAAATTGTCGATCACAAAGTGTTCTGACTGTGCATCTTTCACTGCCTGAATGACCCGTACGTCCCTGCGCACATTGAATTCCAGGACGCGCTTGGTCTTCATTTCTCCATCTGTGCGCTCCTTGGCGATCAGGGCAGAACCCACCGAAACCCCGCCCAGGATCAAGAGAAGGGGGAGAATCGGAAGCTTCAGGGAACGGACATCCGCAGCTTCGTGGGTCATGAGTGCCATTAAAATGAAGAACAGCGCCATGTGGCCGCTGCGTTCATAGGGAAAATCCCCAAAGGAAAAGATGCAGAAGGCCACAAAGGCGAACCAGCAGATCAACAGTCTTCCCATTTTTTCGCGATCTGTCTGCCCCCTGTTGCTGATGACCGACCACAGGGCCATCGCCAGCAGAGCCAGATACAAAAGCAAGCCGATCACGCCTTGTTCGGAGAGGATCCAAAGAAAGTCATTGTGTGGTCTTTGGATGCCCGCCAGGCCGTTCATGACCTGCGTATCTGTTTTTTCCAATCCGTGTTTTGGGAAGTGCAGCCGCCAGTTTGCATGACCCACCCCGCTCAGTGGATGCTCCTGGATCATTTCCAAAGTATTTTCCCAATAGGCAAATCGGTGGGTGATGTTGCGTTCGTTCAACAGCTGGCTGCTGCTGGTTTCGCTTTTCAGACTGAAGCCAAGAACGGCAGCCACGACCAGTAGGGCCGGCCACCATTTTTTCAGCTTCGACAAGATCTCTCTGGCCGGCCCGCCCATGAACCAGGCGAAGGGAATGAGCAGCAAGGCCGAGGAGACCAGTCCGAGCCATGCTCCTCTGGTCCTCAAAAGAACGAGTTCGAGGAGGATCAGCAGGCTGAGGTACAATCCAGTCTTTCGCTCCCATTTTTTTTCTCCGCTCCATCCAGAAAGCATAGCGAAGGGCAGGCTCAAAAGAAGTGCGCCCGACAGCAGGTTCTTGTGCTGGAAAAGGCCCGTGATGGCGTATACATCCTGTTGAAAGCGGCCTTCGTTCAGCGCAGTGATGATCTGCAACAGCGCATTCAGGGAGGTGAGGCCACCGAAGATGAGCCCCCCGATTTGAAGGTGCCGCCTTTGGATCATTCCGCCGCGCAGACCGATCAGACAAAGAAGGAAAAGACCGACCAGGCTTCCGTTCCTGAGTTGAACATTCAGGCTGTCCGGTTCCGAGATGGCGGAGAAGTGCGGTACCCATCCCCATATCCACCAGGCCATGGCCGTGACACCGATCAGTGGAAGACGGCTGTCGGCGAGTTTTTGGCGCTGGGTGATAAAGAGCTCGGTGATCAGCACAAATGTCCAAATACCCAGGCATAACTGCCTGGAATTCAGTCCAGCATCAAGGGCCTGATTCCAAACACAGAGAGGCAGTATCGCCATGCCGACCAGGAAAAGAAGCGAGGTCGTGCCGTTGGATTTGTTCATGCTTTTGGACATCTGCTCAGTTTCAGCGGAAAATAAAGCATTTTTGATGTCTGCACGTGAAAACCGAACAGAACGCACATATCGTCATCGACGCGAACGACCGTTCTTCGTCCTTTAGTTGGCAGAAGATCCGCCCCTACGCGGACCTCTTGCGTTCCTTCGTCCTCCGCGACTGGAAAGTTCGCTTCGGTCAGACCCGTCTTGGCTTTCTTTGGATGATCCTTCAGCCCCTGATCACAGCCTCTCTGCTGACCCTGGTCTTTGGACTTTTGGTGCAGCGCGGCAATGCCCCGATTCCGTATCCGCTGTTCGTGCTCAGTGGATGGATGGGATGGACATTCTTTTCCTCTG
>JAYOTP010000019.1:27009-28190 GCA_038150465.1 Flavobacteriia bacterium
ACGGTGGCCTGGTTTTCAGCTTTGGGCGGCGGGTACCGCGACATCCAGCAACTTGCCCCGTATACCTTTCAGATGCTCTTCTTTCTGAGTCCAGTGGCCTATCCTTTCGGCCTTTTGGGTCAGTACCTTCCCGAATGGGGAAAGGTCTTGCTCTATCTGAACCCCATGGCCGGTTGCATCGATCTTTTCCGCTATCTGTTGTTCGACGGATTCGAGTTGCACTCCCGGGTATTGTGGAGTGCCGCGGTGGCTTTGCTCCTGGCCGTGAGCGGTGCGCGGAAATTCGCCAGGGAAGAACGAAAATGGACCGAAGGACTCTGATGGCCAATAGAAATGCGATAGAGGTGAAGGGATTGGGTAAGGACTACCCAAAGGCGGGCCGTCGCTCGGATTTCTTTTTCAAAGAACTTTTTCGAAGGCCAGCGACCGAATCCTTTACCGCCCTCGATGGACTCGACTTCAGTCTCGAAGAGGGAAAGACGCTGGGAATTGTGGGCAGCAACGGATCCGGTAAATCCACCTTGCTCAAGATCTTTTCCCGCGTCACCCTGCCCAGCCGGGGGCAGATCCGTTTGAACGGTCGCGTGGCGCCTCTCTTGGAGGTGGGTACGGGCTTTCATCCGGACCTGAGCGGTCGGGACAATGTCTTTCTGAACGGCAGTCTTTTGGGAATGAACCGAAGAGAGGTTCAGGAGCGTTTGGATGAGATCGTCGCCTTCAGTGGAGTGGAAGACTTTCTGGATCAACCGGTCAAGAATTATTCGAGCGGCATGTACGTTCGTTTGGCTTTTGCCGTAGCTGCTCATTTGCGCGCAGAGATCATGTTGGTGGATGAGGTTCTGGCGGTCGGTGATCTGGCCTTTCAGCAGAAGTGCCTGAAAAAGATGGAGGAGCTCAGTCAAAGCGGCCGAACGGTCCTATTGGTGAGCCATCAACTGGAAAATCTTCTCAAGCTCTGCGACCAGGCGCTTTGGATCGAGAAGGGCCGTCAGCAGATGATGGGCCCGACTGAAGAGGTGGCCACCGCTTACAGGCGCCACATGCTGCACCAAGCTGCAGAACAGACGGTCGCAGAGCGAACCGATCGGAGAGGAAGTGGAGCGCTCCGGCTTCAGGAACTGGATCTGGTCGGCTTGGATGGAAAGACCTTGGATTCCATCCGAACGGATGAACCCTTCCGC
>JAYOTP010000019.1:28290-46079 GCA_038150465.1 Flavobacteriia bacterium
GAGAGTGCCCTTCGTTTCGATGTGGAGACGGGCAAAGATGCATGGACCCATCGCAAGAGTGGCATGCGGCATTCGGTCCAATGGAAATCGGTGAAGGAATGAGGTTCCGGGATCAACTCTGCAGGCCGTTCATCATCCTGGGAATGCACCGTTCGGGCAGCAGTATGCTTTCGCGCATCGTCAATCGCTCCGGGGTGTTCATGGGCCTGTTCCAGGAACACAATGCAGAGGCGCTGCGCTTCTTGAAGATCAATCAGCTGCTCTTGAAGGAGCATGGAGCTTCGTGGATCGATCCGCTGCCTGTAGAAGAAAGCGGACAGAATTTCCCAGATGATCTCAGCCTGTATCGGGAGCACTTCAAGCTGGGCATCGAAAGTGCCTTGTACCGTCGCTGGCTGCACAACCATCCCTGGGGGTGGAAGGACCCGAGGAACACCTTTACCCTGGGCTATTGGCTGAGGCGTTTTCCCAAAGCTCAGTTGCTGCATATTCACAGGGATGGGCGGCAGGTGGCCATGAGTTTGCTCAGAAGGAATGAGCGGTCTGGTGAAGTACACGACCCGCGTTTGAACGACCCTGTTTTTGGCCTATCCCTTTGGGAGCGCTACATGGAACAGATGGAAATTTGGCGCAGCAAGGGCATCCAGCTGGTGGACCTGGAGTATGTGGACCTTTCCGAGGCGCGGAGCGGTGCGGTCAAAAAACTGCAACAGGCCATTGGTGGGCCGGTGCGCATCGACCCGACCGGGCCGGCCAGCTTTCATGAGATCCCAGCAGAACTGGAAAAGGCGGCCCTGAAAAGCCCGATGATGAAAAAATACGGCTATCTGTGAAGGCTCCCCTCGTTTCTGTGATCGTGCCCAATTACCAGCACGAAGATTTCCTTCGCGAACGCCTGGATTCCATTCTCGATCAGGAATTCCAGGATTTTGAATTGATACTCATGGACGACTGCTCCTCCGATGGCAGCGTGCAGATCCTCGAAGAATATGCGTCCAAGCGACCGGGAACCCGCTTGGTCCTCAATGAAGAAAACAGCGGCAGCCCGTTCAAGCAATGGATGAAAGGCGCCTCCATGGCCCAAGGGAAGTATTTATGGATCGCAGAAAGCGATGACATAGCCCTTCCAGGACTCCTGAAGCGGAATGTGGAGATGATGGCCGCCCATCCAAAGGCCGTCATTTCCTTTTGTCAGTCCATATTCGTGAATGAGCGGAGCGAAGAGCTGTACAGCTTCGGGGAAAACTACCGATTCGTCTACAAGACCGATCGGTGGGACGCGGATTTCGTCGGCGACGGGAAAGAGGAGTGCCGAAATTATATGCTGCTTCACAACAGCATTCCCAACGCCAGTGCCACCCTCATCCAGAAAGAGGCGTTTGAGCGTTGTGGAGGTCCTCCGCTGGACTGGAAGCTCAACGGGGATTGGTTGTTCTACTGCAGGCTGCTGCAGCATGGGGACATCGCCTATTCTGCAGAGCCCCTGAACCGGTTCAGGAAGCATCAGAAGACCCAGCGTCAGCGGGCCAACGCCAATGCGCGGGCCTATTTCGAGATATTGGACATCGTCGCTTTCATCGATGCACATTGTTCCCCGGAAGCAGAAAAGAGGAAACGCGCCTTCCATAACTATTCGAATTGGTGGATCGGCAGTTTGTTCCGTCAGGAAAGGAACCTGCGATACCTGAAAGACAATGGGGCGCTGTACCGGCGTTTCCGAAAAGAACGTTCGCACCTCCTGGCCCGGATCGTGTACACGGCTGTACTGAGCAGTCTGATCCAGTTGCTCGATTGGCTGAAGATCAAGCTTGCACTCAAGAAGATCCGGAGGGCCTTGTTTCCGGGCAAGTATTTCGAGCACGAATGAGCGCTCCGATCTCTGTTCTGATCCCCTGTCTGAACTGCAGCTCATTTCTGCAGGCCTCGCTGCGCAGTGTCCGTGAACAAAGTCTGCCGCCCATGGAAGTCCTCCTTGTAGACGACGGAAGTTCTGATGACAGTGCCCAGAGGGCCCAGGAACTCATGGACGGTGCCTCTTTTCCCATGCATATCATTCGTCAGGAGAACAGGGGCTTGGGCGCCGCAAGGAATGCGGGCATTCAACAGGTTCGGGGAGAGTGGGTCGCTATGCTGGATGCAGACGATATCTGGTCGGACGACAAACTGGAGCGCATGCATGAGGTGCTGAAGGGAGGAGATATGGATGTGGTCCATCATTCGATGCGCGCCCATGGAGGGGGGCGGGACCGAAGGGCATCCTCCGTCCAGCAGATGGAAGATGTCTTGCTGCGAGGCCATGCGCCCATTCCATCCGCCAGCCTGATCCGAACGGCCGTTCTTCAGGAGGTGGGTGGTTTTTCTGAAGACAGAGCGCATCACGGTGCGGAAGATCTGCATCTGTGGATCCGTCTTTTGGCCAGGGGAAAGCGAATTGTCTCAGTCGATGAATTCCTGGGGCATTACCGGTCAGGAGGCATGAGCAGCCGGCTCGATGAACATTTGGGTCATGTGGACCGCGTGTTGGTCGATCTGCACGAGCAAGGACTTCTGGCGGACCAACTCTTCCGATCTGCCCGGGAGCGCAAACACTACGAGGCGGCACGGGCGCTCCACAAGGAGGGCCAGCTGGATCGGGCTGTCCGCTCGTATGACCAGGGCCAAAAAGGTTGGAAGCAGATGTTGTTGAGGTCGCTTGCCCTTTTGGGAATTCGTGTCTGAGTAAGATCTCAGATCTGCTCCAAGGCAGTGGGTAGGTTGCGGAGGGCGGCCAATTCCCGGAATTTTCGCTGGGCGTCTTCTGAGGGTGTGCCGAAATAGGTTTTGTTTCCTTCCAGCGACTTGGTGACTCCGGCCTGTCCGAGGACCACCGCCTTTTCACCGATACATACGCTGCTGTTCACACCGACCTGCCCCCAAAGCGTCACTTCGTCCTCCAAGACCGCACATCCTGCAATGCCCACCTGAGCGGCCAACAATACATTCCGGCCGATCAACGTATCGTGCCCGATGTGTACCTGGTTATCGATCTTAGTTCCTGAACCAATGCGGGTTGTTGCACTCACGCCCCGATCGATGGTGCAGGACGCTCCGATCTCCACCTCGTTTTCGATCTCCACCTTACCCGTGCTCAACAGACGATCAAAGCCTTCCGGCCTTTTCTTGTAGTAGAAAGCGTCCGAGCCAATGACGCTGTTGGCCTGTATGACCACACGGTCTCCGATATGTGTCCCGGCGTGGATCACCACATGACTACCGATGCGGCATTCTGCGCCGATCACGACATCTTCTCCGATCACTGCTCCAAATTCGATCAGGCTGTTGGCTCCGATAGAGGCGCTCGGATGGATGCCCTGTTGAAGCGCTTGGTGCGGTGCAAATCGCTTAGAAAGTTCGTTGAAGTCACGGAATGGATCTTCGGAGAATAAAAGCGCTTTGCCCTCGGGCGCTTCGACCTTTTGATTGATCAGCACGATGCTGGCCTCCGAATGCAGGGCCTTGTCGTAGTATTTGGGGTGATCGACGAAGACGATGTCGCCGGCTTTCACCCGGTGGATCTCATTGATGCCCAATACAGGGAAATCGTCCGGACCGCTGTAGGTGCAGCCGAGGATCTGAGCGATCTCTTTGAGCGTGTGTGGGCGCGGAAACTTCAAGCGTCAGTCCTTCGAACGCTCGCGGTAGGTCTTGTCTTCGATATTGACAACGATCTTCTCTCCATTTTCAATGAAGAGCGGTACACGGATTTCTGCACCCGTATCGATCGTGGCCGGCTTCAGTGTATTGGTGGCCGTGTTTCCCTTGATCCCAGGTTCTGTGTAGGTGATCTCGTAGGTGTAGGTCATCGGTAGTTCGACCGAAAGCGGGCGGTCTTCGTCTGCATGGAACATGACCTTGCAGTTCATTCCTTCCTTCAAAAAGTCGGGTGCATTGATCAGATCTTTCTGGATCTCCACCTGGTTGTAGTCGTCGTTGTTCATGAAGTGGAAGGCCTCTCCGTCGGTGTAGAGGTATTGGTACTCGCGGGTCTCGATCCGCACCTCTGTCAGTTTTGACCCCGCAGGAAAGGTGTTTTCCAAAACACGGCCGTTGTTCAGATTGCGCAGTTTGGTCCGAACGAAAGCAGCTCCTTTGCCCGGCTTCACATGGAGGAATTCCATCACCTGATAGGGGTCGCCATTCATGTCGATGCACATGCCGTTTCGAATATCTGATGTAGAGGCCATATCGCTGTATTTGGTCAGCAAATATAGAGGGGCTCAACGCGATTCCATCAGGGCGCAGGGAATGATCATTTCTTCGAGTGAGATCCCACCGTGCTGAAAGGTGTTTCGGTAGTACTGCACGTAGTGATTGTAGCGGTTGGGGTAGGCAAAGAAGTGATCGTCCCTGGCGAAGACATAGAACTGACTGCGTGATTGGACCGGCAGGTGAAGAGCCGAGGGGTCGTGGGCTACCAGAACATCCTTTTCCTGATAGGACATATTCCGACCCACCTTATAGCGCAGGTTGCTGTTCAGGCTTCGTTCTCCGACCAGTTTGCTCGGCTGGGTCACATTGATGGTGCCATGATCCGTGGTCACGATGAGTTGTCCTTTCTCTTCGGCGATCAGCCGGACCATTTCGGCCAGCGGTGAATTCTTGAACCAACTCAGCGTCAGGCTTCGGTATGCCTTGTCGTCTGCTGCCAGCTGTTTGATCATATCCATCTCGGTTTTGGCATGGCTGAGCATGTCCACGAAATTGTAGACGATCACATTCAGTGGATTCTGCGCCATGTTTCGTACCTGATCGACGAGCTTTTTTCCATACGCCTGTTGAACCACCTTGTGGTAGGAGAATCGTATGTCCTTGTATCCGTGGCGATCGAGTTGCTCGCGCAGGAAAAATTCTTCGAATTGGTTCTTGCTTTCCTCGTCGTTCTCGTCTTTCCAGCGGTCGGGATAACGCCTTTTGATCTCATCCGGCATCAGGCCTGCGAACATGGCATTTCGCGCATACTGAGTAGCGGTGGGCAAGATGCTGCTGAACATGCTTTCCTCCGACAGACGGAAATACTTCATCAACTCAGGCTGGATGACCTTCCACTGGTCGTAGCGCAGATTGTCCAATAAGAGCACGAAGGTGCTGCGCTGATCATTGAGCGCCGGGAATACTTTTTCGGAAAAGAGGTCGTGGGACAAAAGCGGCGCATCTTCGCCTTCCATCCAATCCAGATAGGCGTTGTCCACATAGCGGGAGAAGAGATCATTGGCTTCTCTTTTTTGCATCTGCAGGATCTCCTCCATGTTTCGGTCTTCGGTCTGTTCCAGCGCGATCTCCCAATAGACCAATTTTTGGTAGAGCTCCACCCAGCCCGCCCAGTCGCGTACTTCATTGAGTTCCATCCCGATCTTTCGGAAGGCCTGCTGGTAGTCCATATTGGTCTTTTCGTTGACCAGTCTGCGCTTGTCCAGATTCTTCTTTAAGCTGAGCAGGAGCTGGTTCGGATTGACAGGTTTGATCAGGTAATCCGCGATCTGTCCGCCGATGGCTTCCTCCATAATGTGTTCTTCCTCGCTCTTGGTCACCATCACCACCGGCAGTCCGGAACGGATCTCCTTGATCTGTTTCAAGGTTTCCAGACCGTCCATGCCGGGCATGTTCTCATCCAGGAAGACCAGGTCGTAGGATTCGCTGCGTACCTGATCCAGGGCGTCGTGCCCGTTGTGTACGGTATCGACGGTGTAGTTCTTTTCGCGAAGGAAGATCAGGTGGGGTTTGAGCAGTTCGATCTCATCATCCACCCAGAGAATGCGTGTAGGCTCCATATTTTAATTTACGTCCGACCTTAGCGGCCTATTGATTTCATGGTGAAGACAAATGTCCACAAGATCTTGAACGATCCGGTATACGGTTTCATTACAATTCCGCATCCCCTGATCTTCGATCTTATTGAACACCCTTTTTTTCAGAGACTTAGACGCATCAGCCAATTGGGTCTGTCCTATCTGGTCTACCCAGGCGCCTACCATACCCGCTTTCATCACGCACTTGGTGCGATGTATTTGATGATGGAGGCCCTCGGTGTGCTCCGGCGAAAAGGACATGAGATATCGGAAGAGGAAGAGCTCGCGGTCTGCGTGGGCATTCTGCTCCACGACATCGGGCACGGTCCTTTCTCTCATGCACTCGAACACAGCATTACCAGAAACATCCCGCACGAGTCCATCAGCTTGTTGTTCATGGAGGAGTTGAACCGTCAATTCGACGGACAACTCGATCTGGCCATCGAGATCTTCAAGGGCAATTACAAGAGGAAATTCCTGCATCAGCTGATCTCTTCTCAACTGGATATGGACCGGCTGGATTATCTGCGCAGGGACAGCTTTTACACCGGCGTTTCCGAAGGGCGGATCAATGCCGAGCGTCTGCTGACCATGCTCAATGTTGTGGACGACGAGCTTGTTGTCGATGCAAAGGGCATCTACTCGGTTGAGAAATTCATCATCGCCCGTCGATTGATGTATTGGCAGGTGTATTTGCACAAGACCGTTCTCTCAGCAGAGTTCCTCCTGATGATGATCCTCAAAAGGGCGCGGGAACTTCATGCGAATGGTGTCCGGATCCACGGGAGCAGCTCGCTGCTGGCCTTCCTTGGTCAGGCCGTTGAGCGATCGGATTTTCAAGCCGATCCGCAGTGGTTGTATCGGTTCAGCCGGCTCGACGACTATGACATCCTCGGCTGCATCAAGGAATGGTGCCACCACGACGATGAGCTGCTGAGTGAATTGGCGCATCGTCTGATCGATCGGCGCCTGCTGGCCATTGAGGTATTCGACCATCCGGTCGACGCATCCTACGAGCAGCAGATACGCGAAAAGGTGCGCAAGCGATTTGGATTTGGCCAGGGAGAGGAGGAGTACCTGGTATTCAGTGACCATATCGACAACCACGCCTATGATCCGCGCAAAGACCGGATCTCCTTGTTGTACAAGGACGGTCGTACACTCGATGTGGCTGAGGCAGCAGACCAGCTCAATATTCAGGCATTGAGCAAAAGCGTGACCCGTTACTTTATCTGCTACCCAAAAGAAGTACGCGAGGGCTGAGGGTCCTTTTTGCTAATTTTGCCCCAATCCGAGCAGCTCCATGGAATTTACGGCGGCACAGATCGCAGGCATGTTGGAGGGAAGCGTTGAGGGCGATGAACAGGTTTCCGTCAATCGGCTTTCCAAGATCGAAGAAGGGACTCCCGGAAGCCTGAGTTTTCTGGCCAACCCCCAATACACCCCTTTCATCTATGAGACGAAGGCCTCCGTGGTCATCGTCAACGATTCGTTCGCAGCTGAGCGTCCCGTGGCGGCAACGATGATCCGGGTGCCGGATGCCTATTCGGCCTTCGCTCGATTGCTCGAACTCTACGATCAGATCAAGCACGACAAAAAGGGCATCTCTCAGCAAGCGTTCATCGATGGCTCGGCGGAAATTGGGGACGATGTGTACATCGGCGAATTTTCACATGTGGGTTCGGCTTCGGTCATTGGTGCAGGCAGCAAGATCTATCCGCAGACCTTCATCGGCGATCGGGTGCGCATAGGTAAAGGGGTGCTGATCCATCCCGGCGTACGCATCCTGAGCGATTCGGTCATCGGCGATCAGGTGACCCTGCACTCAGGAGTGGTCATTGGCGGAGATGGATTTGGTTTTGCTCCAAATTCAGAGAATTACGAAAAGGTTGCACAGATCGGGAATGTCGTCATTGAGGATCATGTGGAGATCGGTGCGAATACGACGATAGACCGCGCCACGCTGGGCAGCACGATCATTCGAAAGGGCGTCAAGCTCGACAACCTGATCCAGGTGGCCCACAATGTGGAGATCGGTGCGCATACCGTGATCGCTGCACAGACAGGTATCGCCGGAAGTACAACCATCGGCGCCTATTGCATGATCGGCGGTCAGGTGGGCATTGCCGGTCACATCAAGATCGGGGACCGCGTCAAGATCGCAGGTCAGAGTGGTATACAGTCGGATCTGGCAGATGAGGAGGTAGTGATGGGGAGTCCGGCTTTCGATTTCTTGGAATACAAGAAGGCCTACATCTATTTTCGGAAATTGCACAAGCTATTGGGTCCGCAGGGCCGCAAGGAAAAAAAGAAGGGAGAATGAGCAGACAAAGAACCATTTCCAAATCCGTAGAACTCAAAGGAGTTGGCCTACATACCGGAGCTGAGGTGTGTTTGCGGTTCTGTCCGGCAGAAGGATCGAAGGGCTTTGTATTTCGCAGGGTCGATCTGGAAGGAGCTCCGGAAGTGGAGGCCATTGCCGCCAATGTGACGGGAACTGAGCGGGGAACCAGCATAGCAAAAGGCTCGGCGGAGGTGCATACTGTGGAGCATGTGTTGGCTGCATTGGTGGGCGCCGAGATCGATAACTGCGTGGTGGAGCTGGACGCTGCAGAACCGCCCATCATGGATGGCAGCGCTCATTATTTCTGTGAAGCCCTGAAAGAGGCAGGGGCAGAGGAGCAGGAAGCGACAAGGGAGTATTTGGTCATCAATGAGGTGACGCATTATTCGGATCCAGAAAAGGATGTCGAGATGATCGCCATGCCGTATGATGGATTTTCGGTATCGGTCATGGTCGACTACGGCACGGATGTGCTGGGCAGCCAGAATGCCACCATGAGTTCGATCGATCAGTTCAATGAACACTTTTCCAGGTCGCGCACCTTCAGCTTTCTCCACGAACTGGAGTACCTGCTGGACAACGGCATGATCAAGGGTGGGGATCTGAGCAATGCCATTGTCTATGTGGACAAGGAGCCGGGCGCAGAAACCATGCAGAAACTGCAGAAGGCCTTCAATAAGGAGCAGGTGAATGTCCGTCCCAACGGTATACTGGACAATTTGGAGCTGCACTATCCCAATGAGGCGGCACGGCACAAACTATTGGATGTCATCGGTGATCTGGCCCTGGTGGGTCGGCCCATCAAGGGGCGGATCTTTGCCCGTAGACCGGGCCACAAAGGCAATTCGCAGTTTGCCCGTATGCTGTACGACAAGCTGAAGAATGATGTCAGGAAGGGAGCGCCAACCTACGACCCCAATGCCCGTCCTCAGATGGACATCAATGCGGTGATGGATATGCTCCCGCACAGGCCGCCCTTCCTCTTGGTCGACAAGGTTTTGGAAATGAGCGAAACCCATGTGGTCGGCATGAAGAATGTCACCATGAACGAGCAGTTCTTCGTGGGCCATTTTCCAGGCGCTCCTGTGATGCCTGGTGTCCTTCAGGTGGAAGCCATGGCTCAAGTGGGAGGGATCCTCGCCTTGAGTTTGGTGCCCGATCCGGAGAACTACCTCACCTATTTCTTGAAGATCGACGGCGTTCGCTTCAAGCAAAAAGTACTGCCCGGAGACACATTGATCTTCGTATTGCGGATGATCGAACCCATGAGAAGAGGCATCATCAGCATGAAAGGCCAGGCCTTTGTTGGTAAGAAACTGGTGGCTGAAGCCGAACTGATGGCCCAGATCGCCAAAGTCAAATAATATGAATCAACCCCTCGCCTACGTACATCCTTCCGCTAAGATCGCCAACAACGTGGTGATCGAACCCTTTACCACCATCCATAAGAATGTGGAGATCGGTTCGGGCACGTGGATCGGCAGCAATGTGACCATCATGGAAGGTGCGCGGATCGGCAAGAATGTTCGCATTTTTCCCGGAGCTGTGATCAGTTCTATCCCTCAGGATCTGAAATTCGAGGGAGAAGACAGTTTGGCCATCATTGGCGACGGCTGTACCATTCGCGAGTGCGCGACCATCAACAGAGGGACCAAAGCCCTTGGCCACACCAAGCTCGGAACCAATTGTTTGATCATGGCCTATGCCCATGTGGCACACGACTGTGTCTTGGGCGATCATGTGATCCTGGTCAATGGCGTAGCTCTTGGCGGGCATGTGGAGATCGATGACTGGGCAATACTCGGCGGCTTAAGCGCTGTTCACCAGTTCATCCACATCGGAGCGCATGCCATGATCGGCGGTGGCTCGCTCGTGCGGAAGGATATTCCACCTTATGTGAAGGCGGCCAAGGAGCCCATCAGCTTTGTCGGTGTGAACTCGATCGGACTCCGCAGGAGAGGCGTCGACGCAGGCGTGATCAATCAGCTGCAGGAGATCTACCGCATCATCTTCCAAAAGCACTACAACACCACTCAGGCCATGGAGATCATTGAGACGGAGATCGAAGCGACCAAAGAGCGGGACAACATTCTGCAATTCCTGAGAAATTCAAAGCGGGGCATCATGAAAGGGTTCACCCTGACCAAAAATGCGGGTTGAACTCAAGGAGGTAACGCATTCCTTCGGGGGCGAGAACGTCCTGAACAGGCTCTCGCTCGTCATCCAACCCGGCGAATCATGGGCTATTACAGGAAGCAATGGATCGGGCAAGACCACTGTTCTGCGGTGCCTGTCCGGGTTGATCCGCCCGCGCAAGGGCCAGGTCGTTTGGTTGGGATCGGATGAACAACCGATCCATTCGGTCAAGTGGAGCAGCCTTTGGAGCTATGCCGCGCCCTATATGGAACTCCCCGAAGAGCTGAATATGTCAGAGGTGCTGCGTCTGCAGGAGGATCAGCGAGGTCTTTTGGACGGTCTGAGCAGGCAGCAACTCATTGAGCGCAGTGGTCTGGGTCATGCTGTCAACAGGCCCATCAAAGGATTTTCGAGCGGCATGAAGCAGCGGCTTCGACTGCTTTTGGCCTATGGAACACAAAGCCAACTGCTCTTTTTGGATGAGCCCACTTCCAATTTGGATCGGACGGCTGTTGAATGGCTGCATGCCATCGATAAGGACTGGAGAAAGGGGCGTTCACTCATTGTCGGGACCAATCACGTGGAGTCGGAAGTAGCTTTATGTGAGAATGTTTTCAATCTGTCATTGCGGCAGTAGGCGGACAGGCCTTGATCGTTGCGTTCAGAATGGAAATAGAATTAGGGTGACAGTAGTTTTTTCGGTTTGCCTACGAATGAGAAAATATGATCTCTGCGAATAGATTTTTTGCTCTTTTACTTTTTGCTGGGGCAACTGTCTTGAATGCCCAACAAGCCACCATCAGCGGATTTATAGATGATGCGGCCTCTGCCGAGCGTCTTCCGGCGGCCAATGTGTATGTGGCAGACCAGCCCATCGGAACAGCAAGCAATACCTATGGATTTTACAGCCTGACCCTGCCCAGGGGCAGTTACCAGATCAGCGCAGCCTTGGTGGGCTTTGAAAAGCAGACAGTCATGATCGATCTGAGGAAGGATACGGTCATCGACTGGCATCTTTCTCTGGAAACCGAGTTGCTTCAGGAAGCCGTGGTCACTGCGGAGGCGAGTGAGGTGGAACGGACGCAGATGAGTCAGGTCGATATTCCCGTGGCTCAGATCAAAAAGATCCCTGCTTTATTCGGTGAGGTGGATGTGCTGAAGGTCATTCAGTTGCTTCCTGGCGTGCAAAGTGGAAATGAGGGCAGCAGCGGTATCTACGTGCGGGGCGGTGGGCCCGATCAGAACCTGATCCTCATGGACGGTGTGACTGTGTACAATGCATCCCACCTGTTCGGTTTCTTCTCTGTGTTCAATGCCGACGCCATTAAGAATGTATCCCTGACCAAGGGAGGCTTTCCGGCACGGCATGGGGGAAGACTCAGCTCCGTGCTCGAGATCGACCTGAAGGAGGGAAGTATGAAGAAATTTTCGGGAGAGGGTGCACTCGGTCTGATCTCGTCCAAACTCTTCCTCGAAGGCCCGATCATCAAGGACAAGATGAGCTTTGCGGTTTCGGGACGCCGCACCTACATCGATGCATTGGCCAATGCTGTGCGCCCGCCGGATGGGGAGTCTGCTGGTTATTACTTCGGTGATCTGACCGCCAAGTTGAACTACATCTTATCCGATAAGGATCGGATCTATGCGAGCCTCTACACGGGGAAGGATAAATTCTACTCTCGTTTTGAAGAACCGAGCGGTTTTGGATCGTCTTCTGCACGCAATGAGTCCGATCTGAAATGGGGCAACACCACCTTTGCCCTGCGCTGGAACCACGTATCCAATCCCAGGCTCTTCGCCAATACGGCCCTGACCTACAGCAACTATAAGTTCGAGATCGGTTCATCCGTCCGATCCAGCAACGAACAGTACTCAGCCGTGTTCCTGTCCAAGATCGAAGATCTGACCGCCAAGGTCGATCTTGACTATCTGCCCAATACCCGTCACCGTATGAAATTTGGTGGAGCGCTGACACAGCACATTTTTACCCCAGGGGCCCTGACCTACAAGGAGAGCGGTCCGGGAGTGAATATCGATTCAGTACTCAATTTTTCTCCACAGACCTACAGCTATGACTTCTTTGTCTACGCCGAGGATGAAGTTCGGTTCTCACAGCGTCTGAAGGTCAACTTTGGATTGCACTATGCCGGATATGCCGTGGATGGAGACTATCTGAATTCGCTGCAGCCGAGGGTTTCGGGCCGCTATCTGATCAATGAACGGCTGAGCGCCAAACTCTCCTACGCCTCCATGATGCAGTTCATTCACCTTTTGAGCAACACATCAGTGGGGCTGCCCACCGATCTTTGGGTGCCCGCCACCTCCCAGGTGCCTGCGCAGTCTTCGCAGCAGATCGCAGCGGGACTGTCGCATTCGATCCCCAAGTACAAATTGGATCTCTCAGTGGAGGGCTATTTCAAGTGGATGGATGGCCTGATCGAATACAAGGAAGGCGCCTCCTTTATTTCCCGCTCCAACTGGCAGTCGCAGATCGAAACCAATGGAAGGGGATGGGCGTACGGAATGGAGTTCCTTGTTCAGCGCAAGCTGGGGCAGCTCTCTGGCTGGGTGGGCTATACACTGGCCTGGAGCAAGAGACAATTTGAGGAGCTGAACAACGGAGATATCTATCCTTACAAGTTCGATCGCCGGCACGATCTATCAGTGGTGCTCGTTTACGACATCAGCGAGCGTGTGGACATTGGAGCCACTTGGGTCTACGGCAGTGGCAACACCATCACCATGCCTGTAGAGTATTACAGAGGGCCTGAGGCCACTTCGGTCTTTGATCTGTTCCACGGCGGACTTGTGGAGCGCTACAGCGATCGCAATGCCTATCGGATGCCCGCCTACCACAGACTGGATGTGAGTCTGAATTTCAAGAAAAAGACCAAGTGGGGGAGTCGGGTGTTCAACATCAGCGCCTACAACCTCTACAACCATCAGAATCCTTTCTTCCTCTATGTGCGGGAGAACTACAACACTGGACGTGAAGTTCGGCAGGTCAGCCTTTTTCCCATTCTGCCGTCCATCGGATACATCTTCAAATTCTAAGCATGAGGCGAACCCTACTTTTTTCGATCCTGGCCTTGCTGCACTGGAGCTGCACGGAGGAGTTCTTCAACTCCAAGCTCGATTACTTTGTCGAATCGCCCGATTCAAGGCTTGTGGTGCATGCTGCCCTGAGTCCCGGGGAGACTCCTGTGGTGGAGGTCAGTTACAGTATTCCCGTTTTTGGAACCGAACAGACCCCCTACAACCTGCCCAATGCGAAGGTGCTGATGTACGAGGACGGCCTGCTCTGGGACAGCCTTTCGTATCAGTCTTTCGGTTTTGAGACCGGAGTTTTTGCCTCATCCAAGCCTGTTGAGCGTGCCAAGAGCTATTCGATATCTGTACGGCACACCAATTTTGAGGAAGCTACTTCTGTAACTCAGGTGCCTGAGCCAGTGGCGCCCAGCCAACTGAGTTGGGTACAGCCAGGAGGAATGGATGTGCGCATGACGCTTCCCGGCTTGCCTCCGGAACGCTATTACTACCTGAGCTTCACGGCCACTGAATCCATGGGATGGGAAGAGAAGATCTACTTTTCTTCCAATTCGCCCTTCCTCGAGTTTGACAGCGATGCGGGGATAGATCTGGGAGATGGTGATGAGATCTTTGAGTGGGCCTACATTCGCCCAGACATCATGGGCGGCAGTTCCAAGGAGATCGTCGTCAGCTTTTCGCCCTCTTTCTTTATTCCAGACACCGTCTTTTTGGATCTCTACATCCTCGAGGAGGATCTCTTTAAGCAGGGCATCGGACTTTATGGTTTTGAGATCGGGAACCCATTTGCCGAACCCCGGCAGATCCATTCCAACATCGTGAATGGATATGGCGTATTCTCTGCCTATGCGCTCACCCGCACCGAGGTGCAGTAGATCATTTGCTCTACGGGAAGGATCATGCTTCGGTCAGCGGGCCGAGGAATTCAAAGATGGCTTCATAGAATACCTGATACTGCTCGTTGGAGAAGCCTCCATGATTGCCCATCGGATCGGACAAAAGTCGGTTGGGAACGCCTGCACTGTCGAGCAGCCTGTGCAGCTCTGTGGCTTGATCGAAGAGTACAACGGAGTCGAGCTCTCCATGCAGGGTCAGTACCGGTGGCGTGCTTTCGCTGATGTGGTGCACAGGTGAATACATTTTGGAAATGCTGTCCACCTTCTCTGTCCCGTCGATCCACATGCCTGCATAGTTCCAATCGGGTTTGATGCTGCGCAGGTAGGTCTCGATCTTTTCAATGTCGGTGATGCCGAACCAATTCACCACGGCACGGATGTTCATTTGGTCTCCGGCGTGGCAATACGGCCCTTTTTCTTTGGTGTTCAAGAAGCCGGCGATCAAACTCAGGTGTCCTCCTGCCGAACCTCCGGAGAGCACCACCCGGTCCATGTCCAAATTGTATTCTTCTGCATGATCGGCGACCCACTCAAGGGCACAGAGCACATCCTCCACAGCCGCTGGTGCGGTATTTTCTCCTTTCCGGTATTCCAGGTTCACCACGTTCCATCCATGCTGCAAGTAGGGGGTGATCGAAGTGATGTCCGTTTCCTTTTTTCCGCCGACCCAGCCACCTCCGTGGATGAAGATCAGAGTAGGGTGTGATGAGCTGTCATTCCGCCACCATTCCAGTTCGCCGAGCCGTCGCCCCTGCCTGTAAATGTCCAGTTTCTGTTCAGGATCGGTTCCATAGGCCACATCTGAGGTGAGCAGGTACTTATGCCCCCAGTAGGTGAATGGCATCTTTTCTTCGGAAGGGTCTTCTGGCATGCTGCAGCCCATCGCCAGTGTGAAGGCGAGGAAGATCATGAGGATCCGTCGGTTAGAAATGCTATTCATGCTAGGGTGGTATTAAAACGTAAGTCGGGTAAGATGAACGGGCGGAGCGAGGATGATGCTTAGATCAAATGTAGTCCAGTCCTTCTCGGGTGCGTTCGTTCTTGATCTTTCCGGTATTGACGGTGCTCGCTGGTTCAATGAGCATAACAGAGACTTCATTGTGCGCCACAGGCCGGTGCTCCACACCACGCGGTACAATGAGGAATTCATTTTCCTTCAGTACAACTGTTCGGTCGCGAAATTCGAGGGTCAGCTCTCCATCCAGGACCAGGAACATCTCGTCTTCTTCCTCATGGCTGTGCCAGATGAATTCACCCTGCAGCTTGGCCAGCTTTACCTGCTGTCCATTGAGTTCACCAGCGATCCTCGGATGCCAATGGTCCGAGAACAGAGCGAGTTTTTCTTCTAGGTTGACCTTATTCATGGGCATGAAGTTGATTGTGTTGAGAAGCGACGGCCTGAAGAAACAAATCGCCCCAGCCGTTGGAAAGGGAGTCTCTAAGGTCTTCCGGGTGGAATTGTACGGCCTGCACAAATGGATGAATGGAATCTGCTAGGGATATGGCCTCGATCACGCTGTCTGGTGCGTAGGCGTCCACTCGGAAACCTGCTGCCAGTTCGTCAACGCACTGATGGTGCCGACTATTGACCCAGAAAACTTCCGAGGAAAATGCATTGCGTATCCAGGAGCCCGTCACAGGCAAAAGGCTGTGGGCGCTGTCGCTGCTGCTTTTGTGCGCCTGGGGTGTCTGGATAAAACTGGGAATGTCCGGTATGAGCGTGCCTCCATAGGACACGTTGATCATCTGTTGGCCCCGGCAGATGCCCAAAGTGGGGAGCAACTTCTCCCGGGCGTAGCAGATCATCGCATATTCCAGACTGTCTCGATATGGGTCGACAGGTCCGCAAAGTGGTCTGTATTGCGGTTGGTCGTACCATTCGGGATCGATGTCTTTCCCGCCGCCGATCACTACAGCCTGCGCACGCTCCAGGTAGAATTCAAGCGAATCGAGGGGTATGCCGTAGAATTCTTTGATCTGAAGCTGTGGTTCCAGAATGTGCAGCCATTCACCGATCTGGCCTTTGTTGTCTTTGGAGATGAGGATGTAGGGTGCATCATTCTTCTTCTCGGTCGGATCCGAGGCCGGTGAAAAACAGGCCGCAGCGGTAAGAAGCAGGGTAAGGGCCAGAAAAGGCTTCATAAGGGATTTGCTTTTCAGCTGCTAAGATGCGGAGGAAGAATTCTTCTTCCACCAATCGGTCTTTCTGCGCTGTTGGTACTCCTTCATATCCACTCTATCGTAGAGATGGAAATTCTCTGGGACCAGGCCTTGTTCCTCTAAGGTTTTCCCGTCGTTTTCTGCTGCATGGGTCTTGATCAGAAAACCCTCTTCTATGCGCTCAAAGTGATCGATGAGTATGTTGAAGATTCCGCGAGTGATATGGCTGAGCATCTGCCCCTTTTTCAGTTGGGGTCCGCCCTTGGGATTGACCATATTGATGCGGCCATCTGATTCCTTCTTTCGGCAGCCCGTAAAAGGCCCCGTCCATTTGATGTCGCCATTTGGCATTTTCTCAAAGAGGTATTCCACCTCATAGGCATTGATGTAGGTTTCTGTCATGAAAGATTGGATTGATGTACCCTTTATTTTGCTGAAAATAAGTGACATATGCAAGTTTTTCGGGCAGAAATATTGAAGTGTTCCTCAGATGTCGATCCTTCTACTACAATTGATGCGTTGATGTAAAAGGCTGATCGGGTCCTATATCGTTCGAAAGTCCACGGCTTGATCCAGGATGTTCTTCTTGATCTTTCCAAAATGGGCGCTCTGAGTGAACACATTCATTAGCTTTCCCCAATGAAAAAGAAGAGCAGAAGAGCGTTTTTAAGGAATACCTCGCTTTCGGTCTTGTCTGTCGCTGCGGTACCAGGCGTGTTGAAGGCGGAGCAAGCCGTGGAGCAGGATAAAGAAAAGGGGCAGGAGGGGAGCTGCGAACCTTCAACTGTGGATTATTACGGACAAGGGCCGTTTTACACGCCGAATGCGCCGTTCATCCAAAACGGGCAGCTGGCCGATCCGGGTGAACTGGGGCAGCGGCTGATCATCAGCGGACGGGTCTTGAATCTGGATTGCACCCAGGCGCTGCCCAATACCGAGATCGATGTCTGGCATGCGGACAGCAGCGGAGCGTACGACAATACCGGCTACCGTTTGCGCGGTCGGGTAAATGCAAACAGCCAGGGATTTTACCTCTTTGAGACGGTCATGCCCGGATTCTACCTCAATGGTGCAAGCTATCGGCCGGCCCACATTCACTTTCGGATCACTCCTCCGGGCTTTGCTCCACTGATCACTCAGCTTTATTTTCAAGGGGACCCGTACATCGCTTCGGATGCAGCGGCCAGCATCAGCAACGGAGCCTACGACGCTACGCACCGCATCATACCTCTGAACACCAACGCCAACAATGAGCTCGAAGGGAGCTGGGATATTGTTCTGGACGGCAATGGAGTGCCCATCGGTGCCTCGGAGCTCCATTTGGAGAAAGGAATGATCTATTCTGCCTTCCCCAATCCTTTCCGCGAGGAATTGGAGATC
>JAYOTP010000020.1:0-40072 GCA_038150465.1 Flavobacteriia bacterium
CTGGTTTGCAGCTGAGATCCATGAGAAAGGGAGATCTGCATTGCAGGGCTTCTTTGCTGGGCCAAATGACAATACCTGTCCTCTGTAAGTTACTGTGGGGTCAACGGAGCCATTGCTTCCTCTTGCGCAGGAATTGCAAAAGAAGAGGTTGGACACCACGGGCCACATCGGCTTCAAACCAATCCGCTCCAGCCCGCTTACAGATTCCCTTGATGCTTTTGCGGTATTCGTCAAGAAGCTTTTGATAGGGCGCTCTGATCTGGCCGGGTTCAACGCGCAGCTCTTCACCTGTTTCCAGGTCGATCAGACGGGTGGTCTGTTTGCCGATATCGAGCTCCATCTCGGTCTTTCGATCGTGTACATGGAAGACAATGAGATCGTGACCACAGAAGCGGATATGCTGCAAGGCGGCCTCCAGCTCCTTGAGCCGCTCGGGATCTTGCAACCAATCCGAGAAGAGAACGACCATGCTGCGCGAGGGAATGCGTTCAGCCAGTTCATGAAGGCAGGCAGGGAGATCGGTGGCTTGGGCTTCCGCATAGGTGATCCGGGCCAATGAATTCAGCAGGCTTTTATGGTGCAGGGTACCGAGTTTGGCGGGCGACAGATGATCCACTTGTTGCCCGAATAAAGCGAGTCCAAAAGCATCTCTTTGCTTTTTGAGCAGATGCATCAATGCCGCAGTGCTCAGGGTTGAGAAGGACAACTTATTGGGGTTTTTCAGGCTGGGTGCATCCCTCTTGGGGTAATGCATGGACCCGGAAACATCAACGGCCAGATAACACCGCAGATTGGTCTCGGCTTCGTAGCGCTTGATGTAGTGTTTATCGGTCCTGGCCAAGAGCTTCCAATCCATGTGCCGGATGCTTTCACCCGCATTGTAGGGGCGGTGTTCTGCGAATTCCACGGAAAAACCCTGAAAAGGGCTTTTGTGCTTGCCAGTCAAGAAACCTTCGACCCGTTTTGCGGCCTGTAATTCAAGTTCCTGTGCAAAGCGGAGCACTGGGTCATCATAGCGTTCAGCCATGCCCCAAAATAAAAAGGCCGGACGAATAATGTCCGGCACAATATGAAGCGATCATTATTGAATGATCAGATGGCTGCATCGATCTTGGAGGCCAAAGCATTTTTAGGGGCCACGCCAACTTGCTTGTCCACTATTTCTCCGCCTTTGAAGAACAGTATCGTGGGAATGTTCCGGATGCCAAAGCGCTCAGCGATCGTTCCGTGTTCATCCACATTGAGTTTTCCGACAACCGCCTTGCCTTCGTATTCCGTGGCCAGTTCCTCAACGATAGGACCCACCATACGGCATGGGCCGCACCATTCAGCCCAGAAATCGACGAGTACAGGTGTCTCGGACTTCATGACTACTTCTTCGAAATTATCTGCTGTTATCTCTACTGCCATGGTAAATTATTTAGAAGGTCAAATGTACGTTGAGTGGTCTGCTGTGGGCCCTGCGGGACGATAGTTTTTCCCCTGCTTATCATCAGCGGCATCTATTTGCTCTGTAGTCTGTAGGTGACAGGCAGGGCGTCCAGGGTTTCGAGCAGCTCGTGTTTGATCTCCAGCTTTCGGCTGTGGTGATCCTGCAGCATCAGTTCCAGCTCACTGTGCTGCACGCGCACTTCGTACGATACCCCGTCCTTATCGTTCCAGAACGGGTCCATGGCTTGGATGATGCGATCGATGAATGAGGTGTCCAGTTGATGGAGCTCGATCAGCAGTTGGATGCGTTCGACTTTCTCTTTGAGTACATCCTCAAGCATCAGAATCTGCTGCACACGGCTGCGCTTGACCAATTGTTCTCTCCCGCTCTCCTTGAGCTTTTTGGTCCAGCTTTCGGACAGAAGGCTCAGATGAAGGAGTCGGTCGCTCTCCATCAGGTGCCGGTATTTCAGATACGACTCGCCGTTGAGGAACAATTCGAAGCTTCCGGAATAATCCTCGATCTGAAGGACTCCGTATTCCTTTCCCGCCTTGCTGACTCCATGACGCACCTGTGAGACGAATCCAGCCAGGGTATGGTTCCCCGGCAACCAGCCTTCACTGCCTTCGGCATTCATCATTTCGCCGTACCGCCGGCAATCGATGCTTGTGAACTGATCGATCTCTCTGCGGTAGTCGTCCAGCGGATGGCTGCTGAGATAGATGTTCAGGTATTCCTTCTCCTTTTTGAGCTTGACCATTCTCGGCCATTCGTCCACTTGTGGAAGTTGCGGCTCTGGTAAGCTGATGGAAGAACTTTCACCAAAGAGGCTGACCTGCGAACTGTTCTTCTCCTCCCTGAGGCTTTGGGCATAGCGAACGGACTTCTCGAGGAAGGTCTTCTGGTCCTCCTCGTAAAAGAAAAGGCTTCGTTTGCCGTCCATGAGCTGGTCAAAGGCGCCAGCACAGATCAGCGCCTCCATGGTCTGCCGGCTGGTGGATCGTCCATCCACTCGGCTGAGGAATTCAAAGAAATCGCTGTATGGGCCATTTTCTTCGCGTTCCGCAACAATGGAAGTACAAGCAGACTCGCCAACGCCCTTCATGGCTGCGAGACCAAAACGTATGGCTCCTTTTTCATTCACGGCAAATCCTTCAAGACTCTCGTTCACATCCGGCCCGAGTACCTCCAGGCCCATTCTGCGGCATTCTTCTATGAAGAAGGTCACCTTCGTCAGATCGCTCTTGTTGTGTGTAAGCAGGGCGGCCATGAATTCGGAAGGGTAGTTGGCTTTCAGGTAGGCGGTCTGCCATGCCACCACGGAATAGCAGGCGGAGTGAGATTTGTTGAAAGCGTACTTCGCGAAGGCCTCCCAGTCGCTCCAGATCTTTTCAAGCACATCGGATGGGTGCCCGTTCTTTCCTGCGCCTTCCATGAAGAGCGGCTTGAGTTTATCGAGCTGGGCCTTGATCTTCTTTCCCATGGCCTTCCGCAACTGATCTGCCTGGCCCCGAGAGAATCCGGCCAGTTTTCGGCTCAGCATCATGACCTGTTCCTGGTAGACCGTGATGCCGTAGGTCTCGGAGAGGATCTCCTCCATGATCGGCAGGTCGTATTGGATCTCTTCCTCCCCGTTCTTTCTGCGGGCAAACTGCGGGATGTATTCCATGGGACCTGGCCGGTACAAGGCATTCATCGCGATCACATCCTCAAACCTTTCGGGTCGCAGCAGCCGAAGATTCTTCTGCATGCCGGGCGATTCGAACTGGAAAAGACCTGTGGTTTCTCCTTTGGCAAAGAGCGCCATGGTCTTTGGGTCGTCGAGCGGAATGGTTTCCATATCCAGGCTGATCCCATGCCTTCTGTTGATCAGTTCACAGCTCGTATTGATGATGCTCAGGGTTTTTAGTCCGAGGAAATCCATCTTGAGCAGACCTGCATCTTCAACCACATCGTTGTCGAACTGAGTGGCCATCATCATGGCCTCTTTGGGCCGCATGATGGGAACCAGGTTGTTCATCTGTTCGGGAGTGATGATCACCCCACAGGCATGGATGCCGGTATTTCTGAGCGAGCCCTCGATCTTCATGGCTGTACTCAGCACGCTGCCCCAGCGCTTGTCCACTTCGGCGATGCGTTTCAGCTCGTAGGCGTTGTTGAGCTGCTCCCGGTTGTTGATCAGCTCAGCCAGTTCCCGGTCCGTACCATTGAGCAGCTGCCGGAGTTTCACTCGGTCCGGCATGAGTTTGGCCAAGCGGTTGACCTCTTCGATGGGGATGTCCAATACACGCGCAGTATCGCGGATGGCACTCTTGGCGGCCATGGTACCGTAGGTGATGATGTGTGCCACTTGGTCACTGCCGTAGGTGTCGATGACGTACTGTATGACCTTGTCCCGTCCGATGTCATCAAAATCAATATCGATATCTGGCAGGCTGATGCGGTCGGGATTGAGGAATCGCTCAAAGAGAAGACCGTATTTGAGCGGATCGACATTGGTGATGCCCGTGCAGTATGCCACAACGGAGCCAGCGGCCGATCCCCGTCCCGGTCCAACGCTCACGCCCATTTCTCGGGCCTTGCCCGTGAAGTCCTGTACGATGAGGAAATAGCCCGGATATCCTGTGCGTTCGATGGTGCCGAGTTCAAAGTCCAAGCGATCCCTGACCTCTTTGGAGAGCATTTCGCCGTAGCGCTCCTGGGCGCCTTCATAGGCCAGATGTCTCAAATAGGCATTTTCACCCCGCTTGCCTTCGTCTTCTTTGTCCAATGGGTCTTCGAAGGATTCAGGAATGTTGAATTTCGGCAACAGGACAGGTCTCTTCAGCGGATAGGCCTCGATCCGTTCCACCATCTGTGCGGTGCAGGTCAGCGCCTCGGGTAGATCAGAGAAAAGAGCGGCCATCTCCTCACGGCTCTTCAGATAAAATTCCTCATTGGGCATACCAAATCGGAATCCGCGTCCCCGACCAATGGGGTCGTTCTTTTTGGCATTGTCCTTTACGCAGAGCAAGATGTCCTGCGCCTCTGCGTCTTCCTTCTCGATGTAGTAGGTCTCGTGGGCGGCGAAATAGGGGACATCGTATTTCTTGCAGAACGAGATCAGGGTCTTGTTGACCACTTCTTCGGCTTCGACACCGTGCCGGTTGATCTCGACATAGAAGTTTTCGCCAAAGGCTTCTTTCCACCAGCAGAAAGCTTCTTCTGCCTGGGTTTCGCCCACGTTCAGAATAAGGTGAGGCACCTCTCCAGACAGACCGCCGCTGGTGGCGATGAGCCCTTCGCTGTGCTGCATGAGCAGTTCCTTGTCTATGCGCGGGACGTAATAGAATCCTTCCGTGAAGGCGATGGAGCTCAACTTGGCCAGGTTCTCGTAGCCCTTCTTGTTCATGGCATAGAGCGGGATCCGTCGGCCATCATCTTTCACCTTGTGGTCCTCATGCTTGCTGCACACAAAGGCTTCATAACCGATGATCGGCTTGATACCGGCCTTTTCTGCCGCCGAGACAAAGGCAAAAGCCCCGTACATATTTCCGAAATCCGTCAGCGCGACCGCTTTCATACCCAGATCGGCTGCTCTTTGTGCAAGCTGATCGATGGAACAAGTGGCCTGCAGAACGGAGAACTGACTGTGCACATGCCAGTGGGCAAATCCCTCAGCAGCACCCAGATCTGCAGAGCCTTCAGCATCTAAAGAGGAAATGGAAGCAACCTCTTCCTGTTTCTGCTCCTGTTCCTCTGCTTCGTAAGGCTGAACATTCAGTCCAATGGCCTCAATGGGTGCAGGATTCTTTTCCTTGAAAACCTTCAGCTCGTCCGTACTCAGCTGCACTTTCTCAGCTGGGATGACACCTTGCCGGATGAGTTCGAGGAAACAGCGCGTGGTGGCCTCCACATCCGCTGCCGCATTGTGGGCCGCATCGAATCCTTCGCCGAATAACTTCTGGTGGAGTTCGGTCAGGGTGGGCCATTTGAATCCGCCTCCTCTTCCGCCTGGGATCTGGCAAAAGGCCGTGGCGTCGTCCTTGGTGTCCACCGAGTGCAGCCCGAGCAATGCAGAGTCCATCTGCAGCCGATGGTGTTCCGCACCTACGATGTTCAGATCGAATTGAATGTTGTGGCCCGCGATCACCTGCGCCTTGGCCAGACTCGACTCGAAGGCGTCGAGCACCTCCTTCAGCGGCCGTCCATAGGTGGTGGCCCGTTCCGTGGAAATACCGTGGATCTTCTCGGAGTTATAGGGAATGGTGAAACCATCCGGACGAACGATCATGTTCTGTACCTCGATCAGAGCGCCATCCGCATCGTGCAGCTGCCAGGCCAACTGGACCAGACGGGGCCAATTGGCTGAATCACTGAGCGGAGCGTTGAAATTCTTCGGAAGACCGGTGGTCTCCGTATCGTAGATGAGAAACATAGTACAGACAGAAAAAGCTGCGATCGATCACAGCTTATCGAATGTAAAAAAGATCACCGCTGAGCGGGTGGTCAGACGGCTTCCTTTTTCAACAGAATGTCCTCGGAGGGGGAGGCTGGAATTTGCTCATTCAGATGCCCGATCCAGCAAATTTTGAGGGATCTTCTTGGTGGCCTCGGCGCCCAGTTCACGCAGTCTTTCCATCCGTCCGATCACCGTTCCGCCCTTTTTGGGGCTGTCAATGAGTTTGTTCATGGCCGCTGCATATTCATTCTTGGCATCGTCCATCTTTTTACCGACCTGTAGGAGGTCTTGGGTGAAGCCAACGAATTTGTCGTACAAGGCGCCGCTCTCCCGTGCTATCTCACGTACGTTCCTGCTCTGATTCTCCTGTTTCCAGATGTAACTGACCGTGCGCAGCGTGGCCAGCAGAGTGGATGTGCTCACGAGCACCACGTTCTTGTTCAGCGCCCGTTCAAAGAGACGAGGTTCTTCACTCAGTGCCAAATGAAGAGCAGGTTCAATGGGGACGAACATCAGCACATAGTCCGGGGTGTGGATCCCATCCACCTTTTGGTAATTGCGGCTGCCCAGATCGTCGATGTGTTTCTCGATCGCCTTGGTGTGGGCCTTCAATGCGCTTTTCCGCTCGTCTTCAGACCGCCCTTCATCCAGGGTGCGGTCATAATCCACCAGACTGACCTTGGCATCCAGAATGAGGTGTTTGTCATCGGGAAGTCGGATGAGATAATCCAAACGCTGTTTGCGGCCGTCCTCGTTGTCGTGCGAGCTTTGTGCTTCGTAGTGGATCTTCTCCTGAAGTCCTGCGGCATTCAATATGGCCTCGAGTTGCATCTCGCCCCAGTCGCCCTGCAACTTTTTATCTCCTTTCAGCGCGTGGGTGAGCCTGAGGGTGTCCTCGCTCATCTGTTTGCTGGTCTTGACGATGTCTTCGATCTGCTGTTTTAGGGCCGCTCCGTAGGCCACCTGCTCTTTGTTGTTCTGTTCGACCTTGGCCTCAAAGGACTTCAGTCTGTCGCGCAGCGGGTTGAGGAGCTGACCGACTTTCTCCTCATTCATTTTGATGAATTTCTCGCTCTTCTCGTCCAATATCCTGTTGGACAGATTCTCGAATTCCTTCTGGAAGCGCTCCTCCAAGGAGATCAATTGTTTTTCCTGTTGGGTCAATTTCTCCTGCAAACGCGCTTGTTCGCTTTGAGCCGTTTTGAGCAGGCCTTCCTTTTTGATCAGTTCGTCCTGGCGTTCGTCCAGTTTTTTCTGCAGCTCCTGGAACAACTCCTTGTCCACGCTGCGTTGTTCCAGCTGATCATAACGCTCCTGCAGAGCATCCCTTTCAGACCGGCGCACCCAATCCTCGGATGGCGAGCCGCCAGCTCCTTCACTTTTTACCGATCGCGAACGCGCGATGAAAAAGCCCAGGCCCGATCCGGCTGCTACGAGCAATATCCAGAGGAATTCATTCATTCTTCTTCCCTTTTTGTTTCTTCCAATACACCCTCCAGGAAGCCTTCGATCATTGTGCCGATGCTTTCGATCTCCTCCCCGATCTGACGCGCGCCATGTTTCATTCGGATCATGCTGTAGCGTCCGAGTACCTTGCCCAATTCTCTTCGCTCTTCCTCGCTCAAATGGATGCCCTCTTGTTGTTCTGCCACTGCCGTCCAGTAGCCGAGAAGAGAATCCTTTTCCGACCATTGTTGCGCGCCGTATGCTCCGCCGAGACTGTCTGCTTCTTCAACGATGCTGAGCAATTCCTGCAGGGCGGTCTCAACCTCCTGTTCGGGGCTGAGTGTGATCTGGCATTGGGTGTTCGCGAGAGCGACCAAGAGAAAAAAGAAGTTGCGCATGAAGTGGATCATAAAGGCGGTGGGCCTGAAAATGAATGTACACTTTTTGTCAACCAGCTGCGCACTTCCTCTGGATGATCTCTCCACAAAAGATGCCCGGCTTGTGGTAAGATATCCGCATTCAAATGATGCTTATTTGGAAAGATCGGATCCTTGGCTCCGTGGAGGCGAAGGGCTCCTGTTGGTGCTTCCAGCCATGCAGTGACACTTTGCCTGAGCGCCCAGTGGTAGGTTCTGGCGTCCACCTTTTTTATGTATTTCTTCAGTGCCAGTCCTTCTCTGCCTGCCAGGCCAGCACCACGCAGCATCCAGCTTTTCAGCCTTTCTGGGGAGAGTACGCGAAGTAGTGGAGGGATCAACGGAATTCTGAGCAGCGGATGCAGCTCTCGGCGATGCAGTCCGCAGGACATCAGCAGTAGAGGTGTTCCGTTCTGCAATTGCTGTTGATAGGAAACGGCCATGATGCCCCCGAAAGAGAGCCCGAGCAGGGCATCGCAGTTCTCAAGCGAAGAAAATTCAGGTCTTCTGCAGTACAGTTCCAGGGATTCCTCTTTCTCTGGGATGGGCCACTCAGGATAAAGGGCCTGCCAACCTTCAGGAAGCAAGGGGTCGAGGAGGTGTTCGTCTCCGCCCATTCCAAGGAATACGCCGACGACGGGCACTCTATATGCGCTTCATTTGTTGTTTGAGCATCTTCACCTGCTCGTTGAGCATGCCGCGTTCGTCCAATTCCTTCACCTGGGACATGAGCACCATGGCCTCCCTCTTCTTTCTCTTGGCGATGGCGATCCCGGCGAGATTGAGCTTGGCCATGGCCTGGTCGTGCTTCATTCTGAGTCCGGTGTTGAGCGCCTTTCGCATCAGCGATTCGCTCTTGCCCATATTGGTCTGTGAGAGCATCAGCCCATTGAGGAAATAGTAATAGGCTTCCTGTCCCTTGGTCAGACTTTCTTCAGGCTTTTTGATGCCGTCCAGTATTTTCTGTGCCTTGGGGAATTTGTTCTTTCTGATGTACCAGAAGGCCAAGAGGATGCGCTCGTTCCGGAAATAGCTCAGCAGGATGACAAGGCTCAAAAGAATGAGGCTAATGCCATTGCCTATGGCACCGTCCACAAATTGCCAAATGGCGATGCCGAAGGACAAAAGGGAAAGAAAGATGCGGAGGAATTTATAGATCATGGCTGATTTTGAGAAGTCCAAAGGTAACAGATGGGGTCAGAAAGTAAACAGGCAGGCGCACTCCTGTTGAACAGTATGAGCTCTTGTGTGAGGGCATAAAAAAAGCCGGTAGAAACCGGCTTTTGATCGTAAGATGTCAGCGATCAGTTGGGCAACAGCACCATGTCGATCTGATGAATGACTCCGTTGCTTCCCTGAATGTCCACAACTTCGACTGTGGCCATGCGTCCCTTTCCATCGGTAATGGTCACTCCGCCATTGCCGTCCACGGCAATATCGATGGTCGAGTTGGCAAGGGCTGTTGGGATTCCAGTTCCCGCCGCTCCGGCCACCTCTGCACTTGTGATCTCATCGAGCAAGGCGTGGTAGAAGAGCACATCGGTCAGTCCGTCCTGGCCCAATAGGGCTACGACATCTGCAAGGCTACCCACATTCAATTCAGCGAGCAGATCCGCGAAGGCATCATTATCTGGCAAGAAGACGGTCAAGGCAAGTGCTGGATCGGTCAGGGTGCTCAATACAGAGCTGTCGGCCGCCAATACGGCACTGACCAGAGAAGAGAAATTGGGATTGGCCAGTCCAAGTTCACCTACAGTAGGAGGAAGGATCACGGCATCCACCTTGTGGATCACTCCGTTGTCGGCGTCGATGTCTGCTGCAGTCACTTTGGGACCATTGTTGATCATCACACCGCTTGCTGTGCTCAGATAGAGGCTCATCTTTTCGCCGCGTGCATTCAGACCTTCAGTCGTCACGTATCCGTCGCTGATCTGTGAAGACATGACCTCGGCCCCGATCACGTGATACTTCACGATCTCTGTCAGGGCATCGGCACCAACGGCAGCGATCAAGTCGTCCAAAGTGGTGACGCCGAATGCAGCGAGCAGATTGGCAAAAGCTGCATTGTCAGGTGCAAACACGGTGAGGCTTGCATTTTCGTCTGCGACCACAGATGTCAGTCCGGTGGCTTGCAGAACAGCCACAAATGTGCTCAGGTCAGCATCGTTCGCCGCCACTTCATCGATGGTGATGACATTGGGAGCTGGTGCTGGCGTGTTGTCGTCATCGTCATCGCTGCAGGCGAAAGAGGTGATTCCGATCAGAGCGGCAAATGCCAGGCGGCTGATCCATTTAATTGAGAGGGTACGCATGTTTTTTGTGTTTTAGTTTCAGAAGCAACGACATCGAAGCTCATTTGTTTAGGAATAGAAGTTAAAAAGTTCAACAAATACTTTTTTGTTCAACTTTGGTCGACTGAATTCCTTGGCTGTAATGGGGTGAGAATTTGTATATCAATACATCAATTACCGCCGATACTCTGCCCCATGCGACTTGTAGAACGCGGCGCAGACCCTACTTTAGCGAACAGAAAAAAATATATCCATGAGCGTATTGGTAGACAGCAATTCCCGAGTGATCGTACAGGGATTCACTGGCAGTGAAGGAAGCTTTCACGCGTCCCAAATGATCGAATTTGGCACGCAGGTCGTAGGCGGTGTCACACCGGGCAAAGGAGGCCAAACGCATCTGGACCGTCCGGTATTCAATACGGTGGAGGAGGCCGTCCAAGAAACAGGAGCAGATGTCTCCATTCTCTTCGTTCCCCCAGCTTTTGCGGCAGATGCCATCATGGAAGCCGCCGAGGCAGGTATATCCGTCATCGTGGCCATCACCGAAGGCATTCCAGTGCGCGATATGATCAAAGTGAAGGAATATCTGAAGGATAAAAACTGCACGCTGGTCGGTCCGAACTGTCCCGGGGTGATCTCTGCAGCCGAGGCCAAAGTGGGCATCATGCCTGGTTTTGTCTTTGAGAAGGGATCGATCGGAATTGTCTCCAAATCGGGCACGCTCACCTATGAGGCGGCTGATCAGATCGTCAAGGCCGGGCTCGGAGTAACGACTGCGATCGGCATCGGAGGCGATCCGATCATCGGTACGACCACCAAGGATGCCGTGGAGCTGCTGATGAACGATCCCATGACCAAGGGCATCGTCATGATCGGAGAGATCGGCGGAAACCTGGAAGCCCTAGCAGCCGATTGGATCAAGGAGAACGGAAACAAGCCGGTCGTCGGATTCATTGCCGGGGAGACTGCACCAAAAGGAAGGACGATGGGACATGCTGGCGCGATCGTCGGTGGGGCAGACGACACCGCCCAGGCGAAGAAGGCCAAACTCAGAGCCTGTGGCATTCATGTGGTCGATTCGCCGGCACAGATCGGGGCCAAAATGGCCGAGGTTCTCAAGGCCTGAACTCTGAACCAAAGGGGCCGTAGATGATCTGGCGCTCATCACGGAAGGCCACCGGCAATCCCTCTTTTGTGGGCGCGTGCGCTGAAAACAGGGCATATCGAATGTTTTCTTCTCTGCACAATCGATCTATGTGTTCAGCGTCGAGGCGGTTGTAGACAGCTCCGATCTCCTTTCGAAAGTGCATGCCTTGTGATGCAGGCCAGAGGTCGCCTGCACAATTCTCCAGTCTTCTTCTCCATTCGATGATGGCTCCGGCTTCCTGAGGGAAATGCTTGAACGAAACATATTGTGGGCGCTGGTAGGTGAAGTAGAAGGTGCTTTGCGCCGGATCGATCAAAAAGACATCGCTCGGATCGGTCTTCTGCATGATCCAATGGTCTTCCTGGGCCTTGTAGTTCGTGCCTGCCGTTGTCCATCGATCGTAGGTGTTCATTGAGGCCAGCAGCATCGGTGCCAAGAACAGAATGCTGCCCCCGATCCTTCGGCTCATTTTTGGCCAGTTGCGCGTCCATTGTTGCAGTTGTTGGGAGAGAAGTGCTCCAACGAGCAGAAAGGAGGTGAAGGGGAGAAGTGCATCACTCAGACGGAACCAATAATATCTGAGAGCGTGCGTCTGGTCCGTCCAGAAGAGCATCAACCCCATGGCAAAAAAGAGCAGGCTGCAAAGACTCAGCAGGCGCAATCTGCCCAGCAGCTCATGGGAACGCACCCAGAGAAAGCTCAGTAGGTGAAGGGCGATGAAGCATCCGAAATACAGCCAGCCTTCAAAGGGGAACTCATTGGGCAACAGATGATGAGGAACGCGGAAGTGCACATAAAGATCCCAGGCTGCGTCCATTCCCGGTACCGGTTCGGCCAGAAGCGTACGGCCAATGAAATAAAGTCCAAAACTTCCTCCAATAAGGGCGGAGATCAGAAGAGCTGGCCATTTTTCCACGAGTCTTCCGAGGCTTTTCTTCTGAAGGATCAGCACCAACAGAAGGGAGCAGCCACCGAAAAATCCAACGAGCACATGGAAACTGAGGGCCAGGCCAGCCGAGAGTCCGGTGAGCCATGGATATTGACGGTGCATGGCGAAGAGCGAGAGGAGCAGGAGTACATAGGCGAGGGCCTTGGTCTCGATACCTCCGTACATCCATTCTTCGGCCAGGAAAGACTGGTTTCTAAAGTGGAAGAAAAGTGCCCACAAAAGAGCTGCTGGAGCCAGTTGAGCCGAGCGCAGCCAGCGGCTGATCACCCAGCCAAAGGCAATCAGGAACAAGGCCCGCAGCAGGGGTATCGCCCAGGCGTTACCCAGCACTTTCATCACCGGACCGGTCAGGGCGTTGAACAGGATCCGATATTCTCCAGGCAGGCCGAGGTACCAATCGCCTTTGGCCCAGTTGGGATCTGCATAGTGCATGGCGAGTGCCAGCACATCGGATTCATTGAACACCCACTGGAACTGCCAGCCCAATAGAGCAGGGAAGAGGATGATGATCAAATTCTTCCAGTAGGGTATGTGTGCGCTCGCGTTGGCCAAATCGATCCGATGTCTCTGCTAAGATCGATGCTTTCCGATCAGAAGCCATCCGGACAAAGACAAAAAAAGGTGGACCATTTCTGATCCACCTCAAAAGATCGGTTCCTTTTGAAATTATTCCTGACGAACGTTGTCCAGATAGAATACTTCAGGTGTGGTCAACCCCCAGCCAGGGAAGAGCACCAGACGATCGAAGTCGGAAGGTGTTCCGGTCATGTCCCATTCTACGTCCACCCAGCTGTTCGCTGTGGTCACGGAGATGTCCTTTTCGATGAAGCTGTTCGGGTCGGCCTGATCTTCGAGTTTCAGTCGGAAGGTTCCCGTATCCGGAGCCCAGACATTCAGTCGGATGAAATTGTTGGCAGAGAAGTCCAGCTTGGCGTCGAGATTCACGAAGAATCCGGCCCAGCTTTCGTTTCCATGGGTGATCTCCAGCACCTTTGAACTGGTGTTGATGCCGCTCATGTCCGGATTCGCGATGTACGCGGTATTCGTGCCTCCAAAAGTGGTCAATTCGGGTTCCACTGTTTCGAAGTCCAAGGGCAAAGAGTAGAGAGAAGGCCCAGGTCCTGGGTTGCTCACATAGCCTTCAGGGCGCAAGCGGATGTACCACATCAGGTTGGAATTGATCCCGTCCACGTAGCACATGAAGAGCTCGTTGGTGTCCAGTGTGATCACCCTGTAGGTCTGAGCACCGGCCCAGTAACCCGCAAAGGACTGGCCACTGAAGGTGATCGTTGTATCCGTGCTTCCCTCTGTGAGGGTCCAGGTTTCATTCAGTTGATCGGGGAAGGTGGCCTTAAAGTCATTGATAACGGTCATACGGACGGTATCCGTCATGGGGGCGATCCCGGCGTGATCTGAATTCACATAGACATCCCCATTTGTGATCATGTCGTACTGGAAGCCCTGCAGGTGGAAGACATAGCGGTCATCGTACATTCCGCCCCCGGGTTTTTCCATGGGGCCAGCTGCCCACCACTCGGGCCAATAGCCCGCGCTCTGAACGGGGTTCGGTCCAACACCCATATGTGCGGCTGCGGCAGAATCCACGGCCCACACCTTATAGCCAACACCGGCGGGTCCGCCCGTCAGCATATCGTACAAGGGGCTGGAAACCAGGCTTGGGTCGTCCTGCTGGATGACGATGTCCTGTGAGCTGCTTCGGCTGCCTCCGGAATTTTGCACGGTGAGTGTGACCGTATAGGTTCCTGCGAATGGATAGACGGCTGTCGCCTGACCGCCCTGTCCTGTACTTCCGTTGCCAAAGTCCCATGAGGCTGCCAGGCTCTGATTGCTGGCGGTGAAATCGATGATGTTGGGATTCGAGGCAGAGGGCGCATAGGTGAATTGCGCATCCTGTTCGCTCGGTGGAGCACCAATGGTGGGTTTGTCATCGTCCTTGCTGCAGGAGATCGATGCGATCAGCAGCGAGCTGAGTCCGATGCCGATGAGGTGTTTGTGGTTCATGATGTGTGTATTTGATATTAATATCCTGGGTTCTGTGTCCAATTTCCTCCCGCCAGATCGATCTCGACCTGAGGGATGGGAAAGAGTTCGTGTTTGCCGGGTACGAAACCGGTGATCTCAGTGGCGGCCCGTCCGCTTCGCACGAGGTCAAAGAAGTGATGGCCCTCTCCGGAGAGTTCGGCCCTGCGTTCCTTCCACAGATCGTCTTCGAGTTGGGCGCCACTGCTTTGCAGGTCGGGCAAGCCTACTCGATTGCGCACCTGATTGATGTAGTTCAGCGCCTGTGCCTCATTGCCAGTGCGGATGTGGGCTTCGGCAGCCATCAGCAGTACATCGGCATAGCGTATGACCTTGTAATTCAGAGGGCTGGTCAGGTCGTTATCGGGCAGCCCGATCTCGCTCAGGCGTTTGATGTATTTGTTGTTGTAGAAGCCTGTGTGGCCACCAGCACCTTCGGCGTAGTTGATGCTCCCGGGGTTGGATTGGTTGGCGATGAAGGCATCGAGGTCGAGGACGGTCACATCCCTTCGAGGGTCTGCAGGGTCAAAGGAATCATAGAGATCCTGAGTGGGCAGATTGTAGCTGTTGCCATCTCCGTAGAACGGTCCATCGTATTGACGGATCCCCTGAAAACCAGGAGCGGCATTGCCTTCCAGACAGATCAGGCAGCCGTAGCTTCCGCCTTCCTGATTGGAATATTCAATGTCGAACACGGTCTCCGAATTGTTCTCATTGGCGGCCAGCCATAGTGAGGCAAAGTCGCTGACCAGGGCATGCGGTCCGGATGTGATCAGTTGGTCCAGAGTGCTGGCTGCTTCTGCATGTTTGCCCCGGTAGAGTTGAACTTTTCCAAGCAGCCCGAGTGCACTGCCTTTGGTCACCCGTCCTTTCACGGGCTGATTCCAAGGCAGGTCGGCAATGGCCAGGTTCAGGTCAGCTTCGATCTGATCGTAGACCTCTGCCGCAGAAGACCGATCGATCTGTGTGACTTCATCCGATCCCAGGCGCTTGTCGATGACCAGGGGCACACCGCCAAAGAATTTGACCAGATCGAAGTAGTAATAGGCCCGAAGGAAACGCGCTTCCGCCACGATGCCTTCCTTCCCGTCAAAGTCGATCTTGTCTCTGTTCTCCATCAGGTAATTCACCCGAGCGATCCCTGTGTAGTTCCAGCGGAACAGGGAGCGCAGTTCCAGATTGACCGCATTGTGCGTCATGGCTTCTATCTGGTGAAGCCCTTCGGTATCGGTCACACTTTCGCCACCAGCGATCGCGTTGTCCGAGGCGATCTCCCCGATCCAGTAGGACACAAAGCTTCCCTGAAGCAGATCGTAGGCACCGATCAGAGCCAGTTCATAGTCTTGGGGTGCATTGAAATAGCTTTCGGCGTCCAACGCGAATTCGGGCTCTACGTCCAGATAGTCCCGGCAACCCAACTGCGACAGCAGCAGGAGCATCAGGGCATTGCGCCAATTGATCATCTTTTTTCTCATCTCAGTGGATTAAAAGTTCATTTGTAGACCGCCCATGAAGGTGCGTGGCTGAGGATAGAAGCCGTAATCCACGCCGGCGGCAAGAGGCCCGCCAAAGTTTCCAATGTCCGGATCGAAGCCCTGATAGGCTGTGAGCGTCCAGAGGTTGTTGGCAGCCACATAGATCCTCAGGCGTTCTGCACCCCAGGGGTTCACCCAAGACTTGGGCAGGCTGTAGCCCAGCTGCAGGTTCCTTATGCGGAGGAAAGAGCCGTCTTCTACGAAGAAATCTGAAAACACATTGTTGCGTGTGAGGTCTGTGGTCACCCTCGGGATCTCGTTGCTGCTGCCGTTGCCCACCCAGCGTCCGATCACATAATCGAGCTGATTGGCATAGGGCTGTTGTCTTTCGTAGTTGCGGATGATCTCCTGCCCAATAGCCGCGTACACATGGCAGGAAAGGTCAAAGCCTTTGTAGGCCGTGTTCAGACTTAGGCCGAAAGTAAAGTCGGGGATGGGTGAACCCAATTGGACCCGGTCGCTGTCGTCGCTAAAATTGATGACCCCGTCTCCGTTCTGATCCACAAATCGCAGATCACCGGGTTGGGCTCCGGCTTGCACGACCGCCGCATTGTCGATCTCGGCCTGTGTTTGGAAAATGCCGTCGGTTTCGAGTCCGATGAAGTATCCGATCGGGAAGCCCTCCTGAAAGCGCGTAGCAATGTTGCCGCCCACACCGAAGGCCGCACCCGGAATGAAATCGACACCATTGGGCGTGGAGGTCACTTCATTGCGGATGTAACTACCGTTGATCTGAGCCGAGAAGGACCATTCGGATCCAACGGGCGTACGGTAACCGAGCTCGAGTTCCACACCGGAGTTGCGCACATCCCCCGCATTGACAAAAGGCGGATAGCCGCCAGGGCCATAGGTACCCAAAACACCGGACACATCTGGCTGGAAGAGCAGGTCGTTCGTCTCCTTAATAAAGTAGTTAAAAGTGGCGCTGAAGTTCTTCAGGAAACCGACGTCCAGACCCAGGTTCCACTGGGAGGTGCTTTCCCACTTAAGGTCGTCGTTTGCCGCTCGACCAATGGCTACGCCTGTACGGATGATGTCGTCCCACACATAGACGCCTTCGCCATTGAGCAGCGCCCGGTAGGCGAAATTGGGGATCTGATCATTGCCTGAAGTTCCAAAGCTCAAACGAAGCTTGGCAAAATCAAGCCCTTTCACTTTGGCAAAATCTTCTTCGGAAATGATCCAGGCACCGGAAAAGACCGGGAAGAAACCCCAGCGATTATTGGCTCCGAACTTGGACGATCCATCTCTTCTGAGGATGGTCGAGAACAAATAGCGGTCTTTGTATGCGTATTCAGCTCGGGTAAAGGCCGACAGCAGTCGTTCACGGAACTGGAAGGAGTAGGTGTTGTTCAAATAGCCGTTCTCGGCCTGGTTGGCTGATATGTCCGCAAAGTCGAGGCTGTTGTATGGAATGTTGAAGGCCACGCCGGTGAGCCCTTCGCCTCTGCGACTGAAGGCGGATACCCCAAAAGAGGCCTTGACCTTGTGGTCTTCCTGAAACGTCTTTTCGTAATTCAGGTAGCTTTCGAAAGTCAGATCGGAATAAGTGCTCCTGGATTCCTCCACATTGGCACCTCGATCGATGAACACACTGTCGGCGATCTCGATGCGCGGCGCTTCCAATTCGTCGTTTGCGGCCGTATTCTGCGGCTTGCCAGGTCCGTACCAGGTCAGCGGATTGAACGCTTTGTAATCGACCAGGGCCACATTGAAGTTGAAGCGGTTGGTCCAGGTCAGTCCGGGAGCCAGATCGTAGGCCAGCTCTTCCTTTCCAACGAATTTATTGACCGCTGAACGGTTGTGGGTATTTTCCATCTGTGCCAGGGGATGGATCAGGTCGTTGACCAGGTTCAGGTAGCTGTAGCGACCATCTTCGCGCAGGGGTTCAGTGGGGTAGGCATTGATCGTATTGTACAGCACGGAACCGATCCCGTTCTCGGGAAGTGCGGCCCGCTCTTCGAAGGTGTAGAGCAGTACGCTGTTGAATCGGAGGCGCTCGGAGATCTCATTGGTGTAGTTCACGCGCCCGTTCCAGCGCTCGAATTGTGCTTTGTCGCCACCCACGATGCCTTTCTGACGGAAATAGGTTCCGCCAATCGAGTAAGAAGAACGGTCTGTGCCGCCGTTCATGCTCAGGCTGTAGTTCTCGATGGGCGCAGTCTGAAAGACGGCATCCTGCCAGTCGGTTCCTTCGCCGAGGGCCGTATTGGCAAAGGGCGCAGGGTCTCCGCCATTGATGAAAGCATTGTTCTTGATCACTGCATATTCCGTGGCGTTGAGCAGATCCAGTCTCCGTGTGGTTTCTTGTATGCCGTAGTAGGTGCTGAATTCGAACTGCGGAGCACTGTTCTTGCTGCCCTTTTTGGTTGTGATCAGGATGACCCCGTTGGCCGCGCGTACGCCATAGATGGCTGCTGTTCCGTCCTTGAGCACATTCACCGACTCGATGTCCGATGGGTTCAGTGCGTTCAATCCTTCAGAATCGTAGACGATGCCATCGACCAGGATCAGCGGGTCATTGTCGCCAAAGGTGGAAAGTCCGCGGATGCGAATGATGGACTGCCCGCCGGGTGAGCCGGAATTGGAGGTGATGTTCACTCCGGCCATCTGACCTTGCAGGGCTTGATCGAGCCTTGGAAGGTTGAGCTTCTCGAGTTCCTCCCCTTTCACATCTGAAGTAGCTCCTGTGAGTTCCTTTCTGGTGCTGCTTCCATAACCCACGACCATCACTTCATCCAGCAGCGAGGTCTCTTCAGACAAGTAGATCTTGATGGGCTGTCGGTCTGTCACCCGATGGACCTGCTTTTTATAGCCCACGAATGCGAATTCAATCTGCGCTCCAATGGAAGTGCGTATGCTGAAGGCTCCCTCAAGATCCGTTGTCACCCCACGCTTTCCACTGGGTATATACACGGCCACGCCGGGCAGCGTACTTCCACTTTTTTGGTCGAACACCTGGCCGCTCAGGGTAAATGATTCCTGCGTCTGCCCGGAAAGACTGCCAAGGCAAAAGAGGAAGCACAGACTGACGTTCAGCAGGGATTTCTGGACAAACGGATTCAGAGCGAACCCGGCATTGAGAGGTTGATTCTTCATGCACTCGGTCTTTCTGCTCGCGGGATCCAGGGGGGAGTGGGACACGCAGGCTTTTAGTTTTATTTACTATAAGCTAGGCGATGCCAAATCTAAAAAAAAACAAAGAGTCCCTCGGTCAAAATACCAATCGGCTATTTTCGCAGGATGCGGCTCACATCCAATCGGAAAGATCAATGGCGGATCGCCGCCGCGGTCCTACTGCTTTTCGCTCCGTTCCTTGGAGGTGTGCATCTCTTCGATTGGGATGAGATCAACTTTGCGGAGATCGCCCGAGAGATGGTGCTGAGCGGCAATTACCTCAGTCCGCAACTCAATTTTCAGCCCTTCACAGAAAAGCCGCCTCTTTTTATGTGGCTTCAGGCGGTCAGTATGCAGCTTTTTGGCATCGGTGAATACGGAGCGCGTTTTCCCAATGTGCTGGCAGGGCTCTGCACGCTGCTTATGATCTACGATATTGGCTTTCGTCTGCACGGGCAGCGCATGGCGCGTTGGTGGGTGATCGCCTTTGTGGGCAGCACACTGCCTTCTTTCTACTTCAAGTCGGGCTTGATCGACCCCTGGTTCAATTTCTTCATTTTTTCGGGCCTTTGGTTTTTGATCAAATTCCACTGGCGAACCAATGACATCAAGGGCAGCGACCTCAGCCGTAACCCCTGGACCTATTTGGCCGTTGCGGCCCTGTTCACGGGTCTTGGCGTACTGACCAAAGGGCCTGTGGCTTTTTTGATCACGGGCATTTGTCTGGCTGTCTACTGGGTGCTCAAGCGCTTCAAGTGGTTCATCCGTCCCCTGTCCTTTTTGCTCTTCTCACTGGGTGTGGCGCTGGTCACGGGGCTGTGGTACGGTGCCGAATGGCTGGTGAATGGCCCGTCCTTTCTGATCGAATTCACTGAGCGGCAATGGGCCCTGCTCACCACGCCCGATGCGGGGCATGGAGGTTTCCCAGCCTACCATTTCGTGGTGCTTCTTTTGGGCTGTTTCCCGGCTTCGCTCTTTGCCCTGCGCAGTCTTGCATCCAGGAGCGAAGAAAAAGGCGTGCAGCAGGACATGCGACTTTGGATGATCATTTTGCTCTGCGTGGTGCTCGTCCTTTTCAGCCTGGTACGATCCAAGATCGTGCATTACTCTTCCCTCGCATATTTCCCTCTGACCTACCTGGCGGCCCTTGCACTGGAGAAGATGTCGAGCAAGAGCTGGCGCTTGTCTCCTTTTTTTCGCTTCTCCATTGCCTTACTCGGCTTTTTGTATTTCGTGGTTTCTGTGGCCCTTGTCGCTCTGGGCCGAACCCCCGAGTGGCTTTACAAACTCACTGCTTCGGATCCCTTTGCACGGGCCAATCTGGAGGCAGTGGTCGACTGGCCTTTGATCGCCTATCTGCCTTCCTTGTTGGCGCTGGTGCTGCTGGTGGCTTTTCAACTGATCTACCACAGGCGGCCCGTCAAAGCGTTGAACATCCTGTTTTTGGGTCAGGCGCTCTGGGTGCAGTTGGCGTTGTTCTTTTTCATTGCACGTGTAGAGGCCATTTCCCAGCGTGCACATATAGAATTCTTCCGATCCGTGGCCGATGAAGATGCCGGGAAGACCACCTACAAATTCAAGAGCTACGTCCCGATGTTCTATGGTGAAGTACAGCCGAAGGCAGGTATATCAACACAGAGCCATGGCCGGATACAGCAACTGCAAAGAACCATTTATGTATCTGTGAAGGAAGGCCGGCAGGAGGAATTTGAGCTGGAGTGGCCGGATGCGGAGAAACTCTACTCCAAGAATGGATTCCACTTTTACCGCAGGGCTGCTGCCAGAAGCGAACAGCCGTGAACGGCCGCAGTCTCTGTGCGCAGTCGATAATTTCCCAGGTCGATCATTGATGCTCCCATTGCCCGGGCTTTTTCGATCTCTCCCGGGCTGAAGTCTCCTTCGGGTCCAATGCACAGAACAGGAGCGTTGTTAAGAGGTACTTCGTTCAGTATGCGCTTTTGACCCTGTTCGCAGTGTGCTAGCAGCAGATCCTTGTCTTTGTACTGTTCAAGGAAGGCATCAAAGGTCATGGGCGCATCGATCTCTGGGAGCCTGCTTCTAAGGGACTGTTTCATGGCCGATAGAGCGATCCGCTGCAGTCGGTCTATCCGCAGCTTCCTTCGCTCGCTGCGCGCACAAATGATCGGGCTGAAGCGAATGGCGCCCAGTTCCACGCATTTTTCCACCAGCCATTCGAAGCGGTCCATTTGCTTGGTTGGCGCCACCGCGATGTGGACAGGTCGCTGGATGTGGGGATCACTTTCCTGGCTCAACAACTCCACTTTCATGCGGTCAGCAGCGAGTCCGAGGGTCTTCAGCCGAAAGAACGAGCCCTTGCCGTCGGTGGCGTGGATCTCGGAACCCGTTTCCATGCGCATGACCCGATGCAGATGATGGGATTCGCTTTCCGGAAGGAGGTCGGAATCCGGCAGATCCGGGGCGTAGAACAATTGATTCATGATGGAACAAAAATCGAAAAAGAGGAAGAGCCGCTTTTATTGGGCTTCCTGATAGCGGGTGGGAATGCTCTGTCGCTTCTTCCAGTAATCGGAGTAGGCCTCCGTGAAGTTCAGGCGATCTTCCAAGACCTCATCATAGATCCCGAGGGCGGTGAGCATGAGATCGCAACTCTCTCTCAGCGCATGATCCCTTCCTGAACGGGCGGGGATCAGGTCCCACAGTTTCTTTCTTTGGACGAAAGAGGAAAATGCAGATGAATAGCCATTGCCCATGAAGACACGGAAACCCACCTGTTCCGCCACGCCAAGGTCCAGCACATCATCGAAGAAGAATGCCGTTTCTTCCTTTTTGATCCGGTGCTTTTCGAGCATTCGCTGAAAAGCATCCAATTTGTTCTTGTGGTTGAGGTAGACCCCGTCAAAGTGCTCCCTTTCCGCAAAGGCGCGCGCAGATGCATTGGAAGCCCCGCTGAGTACGTAGGCCCGGGGGAGATTACCGCTTGTGCGATACAGCCCATAGCGGAGCAGGTTGATGCCCATCGAATCGATCTCCGAAAACGAACTGCTGCCAGAGCTGTCCTTGAATCCATTATTGAAAACACCGTCCCAGTCGAAAATGAGCATTCGGACGGAGGCAATTCGCTTCTTCAGTTCCTTTTCGGATGCACCGAACAGGGCACCTCCTTCTTTGAAAGAAGAGAGATCCGAGCTGGACATCAGCTCTTTTTGATCAGGTCTTGGACATCGACCATGCCGATGGCCTTTCCTTCTTCAGTGACCACCAGGGTGTCGACTTCCTTTTCGCGGAGCAGGGCTTCTGCCGTGTACAGCAGTTCCATTCCCTCCACGCTGATCGGTTGTTTCATGGGCAGATCGGAAAGTGCTTTTTCGATCACGTTTCCACCGTCCTTGGAAATGAGTCTGCGGAGATCACCGTCTGTGAACATGCCGATCGGCCGCTGAGCCCCGTCAACGATGGTCACCGCACCAAAACCGCCTTGGGTCATGACCACCAGTGCATCTGCAATGCTCTTGTCGGAAGTGACCACCGGGTTGTTGCCTCCGATCACATCTTTCACCGATTCGGTCATCAGTCGGGTGTGTTCGAAGAATTCGTCCGTCCCGATCTGGGTGAAGTGATTCTCGGTGAGCTTCTTCATGATCTTCCAGGGAACGGTAACAGTGTGAACGCCAACGTTCAACGCATTCTTGACATGTTCCACATTCCGTACAGAAGAGAACATGATGCGGGTGTCGTAGCCGTAGTAATTCACCGCTTCCACACATTGCTGCACGAGACCCAAGGCATCGTGTCCCTGATCCTGCAGCCTTCCAACCAACGGACATACATAGGATGCGCCTGCAGACATGGCCATATAGGCCTGCTGAAGGGTGTACACCAAGTGGATGTTGACCATGTAGCCCATATCCACCAGACGGCGACAGGCTTTCACGCCTTCCACCGAGATGGGGATCTTGTACACTGTTTTGCTGCGGTCCAGTCCGAGCGCGTCCTGACGTTCGGCTTCTGCCACGATCTCGTCTGCGGTCTCACCCAGCGCTTCGATCTGAAGTACGGGGACGATCTTGGCCAGCTCGAGGATGGTTCCGTCGATGTCCGTGATCCCATGCCGGTGCATGAAGGTGGGGGTGGTGGTCAGTCCTGCAAGAAATCCCAGTTCAAAGGCTTCCTTGATCTCGTTGATGTCCGCTGAATCCAGATAGAGCTCCATGAGTTGTTCAGATTGGTGCCGCGAAAATACGGCCTCTGCTTAATTGCGGTCGCGAAATGAGCGCTCGATGCGGTGAATTTCCAACAGAGGCTCAAGAAAGCCCTTCAGATGATCGATGTCCAGCTGGCTGGCTGCATCACAAAGCGCTTCGCTCGGACAGGGATGGGTTTCTATGAACAAGCCATCCACTCCTGCGCCCACCGCAGCTCGGGCGAGTACATTCAGGTACTGCCGCGCACCTCCTGAAGGATCGGCACTTGGGATGCCGTATTTCCTGATCGAATGCGTGACATCGAAGACCACGGGATAGCCCGACTCGGCCAGATGATGGAAAGAACGGGGATCCACCACCAGATCGTTGTATCCAAAGGTGTAGCCGCGCTCGGTCAGAATGATCTTGTGATTGCCTGTGGACTCTACTTTTTGCACGGGCTTGATCATGTTCTCCGGAGCCAGGAATTGACCGTGCTTCAGATTGATGGGTTTCTGAGTCTTGGCCGCTTCAGTGACCAGGCCCGTTTGCATGCACAGATAAGCCGGTATCTGGATCACATCCAGCACTTCTGCCGCAGCCGACACCTGATCTGGGTAATGAATGTCTGAGATGAGTGGAAATCCGAATTCGTCCTTGACCTTCTGCAGGATCCGCAGCCCTTCATCCAGCCCAGGCCCCTGATAATAGTCCACACTGCTGCGGTTGTCCTTCTGGAAGGAGGACTTGTAGATCATCGGAACGCCTGTCTCCTCAGAAACGATCTTGAGTTTTTCGGCGACGGTCATCATCAGGGATTCTTCCTCAATGACACAAGGACCTGATATGAGAAAGAGATCCGGCGATCCGCATTCGATGGAACCGACGGAAACGATGTGTTTGCTCATGTTGCGTTTTGTAAGGAGGTGGCAAAGGTAGGGGCTTTGAACAGGTACCCGATGTACCTTTGGGGGCTTTCAAAAAAGATCGTTCCCATGCGCGCAATCAAGGCGGTACTCAGTGAAGCAGTTGTGGATATCCTCTCCGCTGAATTTGGTGTGCAGACAGAACCACCCGCTCTTCAGATCACCAGAAAGGAATTTGACGGACAGCTCACACTGGTGGTATTTCCCTACACCCGTTCGGCCGGTATGCCGCCTCCGCAATTGGCTCAGCGGATCGGTGAAAGACTGATGGAACAGGTCGGTGCGGTAGAAGGCTTCAATGTGGTGAAGGGCTTTCTCAATTTGAGCTTGCGCCCCGATTTCTGGACGGATCGCCTGAGATCGCAGCTAGAGGCAGCGCCGAACACAACAGTGGAAGCCCCTCGGAAACTGGTAGTGGAATACTCATCCCCCAACACGAATAAACCCCTTCATCTCGGACACATCCGAAACAATCTTCTGGGTCATTCGGTCAGCGAGATCCTTAAAGCCGTGGGTCACCGGGTGACCAAAGTGCAGGTGATCAACGACCGAGGCATCCACATTTGCAAGAGCATGTATGCCTGGCAGCAGAAGGGCGAGGGCGACACGCCTGCGTCCAGAGGGATGAAAGGAGATAAGTTGGTGGGTGAGTTCTATGTCGCCTTCGACAAGATGTATAAGAAGGAGGTTGCTGAGCTCATGGCAACAGGCCGGACGGAGGAGCAGGCTAAAAAAGAAGCGCCCTGCCTCCTGGGCGCACAGTCGCTCCTTAGAAGGTGGGAGGAGAGCGATCCGGATGTTCTGGAGCTTTGGCGGGAGATGAACAGTTGGGTCTATGCCGGTTTTGAAACCACCTACGCTTCCTTGGGGGTGGACTTCGATAAGAATTACTACGAGAGTGAGACCTACCTGCTGGGCAAAGACGAGATACAGAAGGGATTGAAGGAAGGGGTGTTCTTTGCCAAGGAAGATGGCAGTGTTTGGATCGACCTGACCGATGAGGGCCTGGACGAAAAGATCCTCTTGCGCAGCGACGGAACGGCCGTCTACATGACACAAGACATTGGCACAGCCATTCAGCGATATGTTGATTTTGGTTTGGACGGAATGGTCTACACCGTGGGCAATGAACAGGAATACCACTTCAAGGTGCTCTTCCTCGTACTCGCCAGGCTCGGCCACCAATGGGCGGAACGACTGTATCATCTCTCGTACGGCATGGTCAACCTGCCCAGCGGAAAGATGAAATCCAGAGAGGGTACTGTGGTCGATGCAGATGACCTGATCGATGAGATGAAACAGACCGCTCAGCAGATCTCTGAGGAACTGGGCAAGACCGACGGATTGGGGGCAGAGGAAAAACAAAGCCTGTATTCCATGGTGGGCCTGGGTGCCCTGAAATATTTCATCCTGAAAGTGGATCCCGCCAAGAACATGCTGTTCGACCCGGAGGAATCCGTTGATTTCAACGGAGACACGGGTCCTTTCATTCAGTACACCCACGCACGTATCCGCTCCCTTCAGCGCAAAGCAGCCGGATCGGAACTACAGACAGCCAAATGGGCCGAGGCCGATGCGGCCGCCATCGGATTGATCAGTTTGTGCGATCAGTACGATGAGGTTCTGCATCAGGCAGCCGAGCAGTACAATCCCGCTCAGGTGGCTCACTTTGTTTTTGAGCTCACCAAGGCATACAACAGCTGGTACCAGAGTCATTCAGTACTCAACAATGAAGAGGTGGGGGTGAGTGCGCTTCGCCTGGCATTGAGTCAGTTGGTGGCCGATCGGATTTCCGAGGGGATGCGGCTGCTGGGGGTGGATTGCCCTGAGCGCATGTAGGGCGTCTATTCGCCTTCGAACAGTTCGAAGCGATAACTTTCCATAATGGCGTTGTGCAGGAGTTTCTCGCAGGCTTCTTCTACTTTTTTCTGCGCTTCTTCCTTGCTGGAGGCTTCCAATTCGAGCTGGATGTGTTTTCCGATACGAACATCTGATACGCCCTCGATGCCCACGTTGGACATGTTCTGAACCACGGTCTTTCCCTGCGGATCCAATAAGGCCTTCAACGGCATGACATCGATTTCAGCTCTGAACTTCATGAGGTCGGTAGAATAAGATGGACAATAAGACGTACAAACATACGCCAAGCGGCACGCCCATCGCCCCGATAAAAAAGCTGCTGGCACCGCCGATCAATACGCAGGCTGGTACGATCCAATGCAGCTTCCCGTCCGGACCTTTTTTGATCGATGCCATCGGCTTCGGGATGAGCATCAGAAGGCCCATAAATACACTCAAGAGGCCGATGAAGATCGGGTGAGCGATCAGTCTGTCGAGTTCATTCATCCGATCGGGATCGACCACCACAACAAGACTCATCAGGACCATGGCTGCAGCCGGCGAGGGCAGCCCTTTGAAAAAATGCCGCTGCTCGGTGTCAATGTTGAAGCGGGCCAGGCGAAGAGCTGCGCAGAGGGTAAAGACCAGCGGAACAAAACTGCTCCAGTGATCGCTTGCCCCTTCGGCGTACCACCACTCGGCGATCAGGCAGCTTCCAGCCACTCCAGGGAGGACGCCAAAGCTGACCATGTCTGCCAGTGAATCCAATTGTTTTCCCAGGGGTCCCGAAACCTTCAGTGCCCGGGCGGCCGCACCATCCACAGCATCGAGCAGGAGGGCAATGGCACAGAGCCATCCCGCCCATTCCCAGGAAGCCCCTGAGTACAAGACCTGAATGGCCAGTACACCACAGAGCAGGTTGCCAAGGGTGAGAATATGTGGAACGGCTGCGCGCACGGAACAATATTACGCGCATTCCGTCGCTTCAACGGATATTTGGCCACCAATGAAGAGCTCTCTCATCGCGTTTTTCCTGATCCTGACCAGTGCAGCAAGCGGACAGGTCAGGAAGTACGCCAACTCATTTCTCAATATAGGAGTGGATGCACGGGCCTTCGCCATGGGACAGGCTGTGGTGGCTCAAGTCAGCGATGTGAGCGCCGCCTATTGGAATCCGGCCGGGCTGGCCCGCATCACTTCAGACTGGGACGCTGCACTCATGCATGCCGAATACTTTGCCTCCATCGCCCAATACGATTATGCTTCCGTAGCCACTCAGCTGGAAGGGAAGGGTGTTTTGGCAGTCACATTCTTGCGTTTTGGTGTGGACGATATCCCAAATACCTCCGAGCTGATCGATGAGAATGGAAATGTCGATTACAACCGCATCCAGCTTTTCTCTGCCGCTGATCAAGCATTGCTGATCTCCTATGCCCGGTCTTCCGCAACTGTCGAAGGGCTTTCCTTTGGTGGCAGCGCCAAACTGGTCTATCGCTACATCGGAGATTTTGCCGATGCCTACGGATTTGGATTCGATCTCGGACTGCAGTACCAACGGGGGCGCTGGGCGGTAGGTGCCATGATGCGGGACGCCACGAGCACCTTTACAGCCTGGTCGGTCGAGAGCGGAGCCTTCGATGAGGTATTCCTGCAAACGGGAAATGAGTTGCCACAAAACAATGTCGAGTGGTCCCTGCCTCGCCTGATCATGGGGGGCTCAGGCATTTGGGAACTGGATGAGCGGTATTCGCTGCGGACGTCCCTGGATGCGGAATTCACCTTTGACGGCAGACGCAATACCCTGATCTCTTCAGACTTCGGCAATGTGGATCCTCGATTGGGTGCGGAACTGGACTACAAGGGATTTGCCTTCTTCCGAATGGGTGTGGGGAACATCAACCGCACGCTGGATCTGAACGGAGATCGTTCTTACAGCTGGCAGCCCAACCTGGGTATTGGATTTCGATATCAAGGTGTCCAACTGGATTACGCCCTCACAGATATTGGTGACCGTTCAGCGGCTTTGTACAGCAATCTGTTCAGCCTCCGCTACAATTGGAGCCGACAATGAATGCCACAAAACGCAGCATATTTCCACTGCTCAGCGGGCTCTTGCTCTTCTTGTCCTGGCCGGATCGCGGATTGAATTTTCTGGTGTTCGGGGCCTTGCTCCCGTGGCTTTTGGTCCTCGATGATCTTCGAAGCCGCAAAGAGGTCAAAAGACGATTTCTCAAAGTCTTCTTCCTTAGCTGGTTGCTCTTTGCGGTGTTCAATGGGGCCACTGGATGGTGGGTCGGCCTGGCGCACTGGAGCGGTCTGGTGGCCATGGTCTTCATCGCCGCCTCATTGGAGGCCTTGCTCATGACCCTTTGGCTTTGGGTCTCGGGGCAGATCGGCGAAAGACGCGGCCTTTGGGCATTCCCCTTCTTTTGGATCACCCACGAGTGGATCCTGAACAGCTGGGACATGGAATGGCCCTGGCTCAAGCTCGGATATGCACTGGCCGATCGGGTGGAGTGGATCCAATGGTATTCGGTGACGGGCGTCTGGGGCGGCAGTTTGTGGATCTTGTTGGTCAATCTTCTTCTGTTCGTTGCCTGGCGCAATTGGATGAAAAAGCGAACGGTCCGCTCTTTTCTTCCACCGGTTCTGTCCTTTCTGCTTCCCTTTTTGGCCTCTCTTTTCACCTATAACAATTGGGAAGAAAAAGGAGAGGAGGTCGAAGTAGTGGTGGTACAGCCCAATATTGAACCTTATGTCGAGAAATTCGAGCGGCCCGCCGAAGAGCAGCTGGAAATCTTTCTTGCAGAGGCCCAAAAGGGACTCGATCCCACAACAGATTACCTCATCGGTCCGGAAACCTTGCTCCCGAGTTGGAACAATCTGGATCGTTTGGAACGCGAACATTTGATCCGCCGCCTGACCTACTTCCGCGAATCGCAGGGCTCAGGCCTGCATATCGTTACCGGCCTGAACCTGATCCGATACTACAACGAACCCCTGACCGAGACGGCCCGTGAGGGCAGGGGAGGCGGCTACTGGTACGATGTCTTCAATTCGGCCATCCAGCTCAGTGCCGCCGATTCCATCCCGGTCTACCACAAATCCAAGTTGGTCGTTGGAGCTGAGAAGATGCCATTCATCGAATTCCTGCAGCCCATTTTGGGTGAGATCGTCCTGGATTTTGGCGGTATTTCCGGAACCAATCGCACCCAGGCAGAACGCGAGGTCTTCCAGTCCGACGATGGGCGTTTTGCGGTGGCGCCGATCATATGCTGGGAAGCCGAATTCAGCGGTTTTGTCCGGGGCTATAGCCAGAAAGGCGCCGATCTTTTTTTGGCCATCACCAACGACGGTTGGTGGGGCGATTCGGAGGGCCATCGGCAGCATCTGCACTATATGCGCGTCCGTGCCATCGAAAACCGAAGAGCAGTGGCCCGTTCGGCGAATACGGGCATCTCGGCGCTGATCGATCAGCGCGGTGCCCTTCTGCAGACTTTGGCCTGGGAAGAACGTGGCCATCTGAAGGGAAGCCTGCGTGCCAATAGGGAAATGAGCGTGTATGTACAGGCGGGAGATGTTCTTTTACGGCTGACCGCGCTTTTGGTCCCGCTCTTCCTGCTCTATGCTTTCAGTCGGTATTTGCGCCGCAGCGAGCCCTCGGTCTGACCGATCGAAAGAGGGCTGTTCCATCTCCGTGAAATGCCCGAAATTGCGGATCAAATTCTCAAGACCATGGCTCAATCCTATGACCTCGTTGTGATCGGCTCCGGACCCGGTGGATATGTATGCGCGTTGCGTGCCGCCCAACTCGGAATGAAGACCGCCCTGGTGGAAAAAAGTTCGACCCTGGGTGGCACCTGCCTGAATGTGGGCTGCATTCCCTCCAAGTCGCTGCTGGATTCATCAGAGCACTTCTATCAGGCCAAGAAGACCTTCAAGGAACACGGCATCGACATCTCAGAGCCCGTGGTCAATATGGAACAGATGATCGCCCGCAAAGCCTCTGTGGTGCAGCAAACCTGCGATGGGGTGCAGTACCTCATGGACAAGAACAAGGTCGACGTGCATCAGGGCTGGGGACGATTTGAAGATGCGCAGACCGTGGTCGTGGCCAAAGAAGACGGCAGTGAAGAACGCCTTTCAGCCAAAAATGTGGTCATAGCCACCGGTTCGGAACCGGGCAATTTGCCCTTTATTTCCCTTGATGGGGAGCGGATCATCACCTCGACCGAGGCACTGGAGCTAAAGGAAGTGCCCGGCCACATGATCATCATTGGCGGTGGCGTGATCGGACTTGAACTTGGCTCGGTCTATGCCCGCCTCGGTGCGCAGGTGAGCGTGGTGGAGTATGCAGATCGGATCATTCCGGGTATGGACAGCAGCATGAGCAAGGAGCTCATGAAGTCGATGAAGAAACTGGGTGTGAAGTTCTTTACCTCCCATCAGGTGAATGAGGTGACCCGCAATGGCGATGAGGTAAGGGTCAAAGCAAAAGACAAGAAGGGAAATGAGGTGGAATGGACGGGCGACAGATGCCTGGTGTCCGTTGGCCGCAGGCCGTTCACCGATAAGCTGGGCTTGGAAAAGGCGGGTTTGGAAACCGACGAGCGCGGCCGCATTCCGGTCAATGCCCATTTGCAAACGGCCAAGCCCCACATCTACGCCATTGGGGATGTGGTCCGTGGTGCCATGCTGGCCCACAAGGCCGAGGAAGAAGGGGTGCTGGTGGCAGAATTCATGGCCGGACAGAAACCCCATATCGATTACAACCTCATACCCAATGTGGTCTATACCTGGCCGGAGGTGGCTGGGGTCGGAAAGACCGAAGAGCAGCTCAAGGAAGAAAAGGCCGACTACAAAACAGGGCAGTTTCCGATCCGCGCCCTGGGCAGGGCACGTGCTTCGATGGACATCGAAGGGATGGTGAAGATCCTGGCCGATGCAAAGACCGATGAGGTGCTCGGTGTACACATCATCTCTGCACGGGCTGCGGATATGATCGCTGAAGCTGTGGTGGCCATGGAATTCAGGGCCTCTGCGGAAGACATCGCACGGATCAGCCATGCGCACCCGACCTATATGGAGGCCGTAAAGGAAGCCGCCCTCGATGCGACAGAAAAACGACCTCTGCACATCTGAGCAGCCGACAGCTTATTGAAAAGCTGAGGCTGGGAATCGATCAGGAAAACCCTGTAAATACGAACATCATTCATGGACCTTCAAGCCCTCAATACCTGGCTCGCCACCATAGACGGCTACATCGGCGGATCTGCCTGGTTCGTGTATCTGCTTTTGGGTACAGGATTGTTCTTCACGCTCTATCTCGGATTCCCGCAGATCCGCTATTTCCGGCATGCATGGAAGATCGTTGGCGGCCGCTATGATGAGGCAGATGCCAAAGGAGATACCACGCACTTTCAAAGTCTGGCCACGGCGCTCAGTGGAACGGTAGGTACTGGCAATATTGCCGGTGTGGCCTTTGCCATTCATTTGGGAGGTCCAGCCGCACTTTTTTGGATGTTGGTGACCGCTGTTCTGGGCATGACCACAAAATTCGTTGAGGTCACGCTATCGCATAAGTACCGGGAATTTGCAGAGGACGGAACTGCTTCTGGCGGTCCCATGTACTATATGAAGAACAAATTGGGCATGAAGTGGATGGCGGTCCTCTTCGCCATTGCCACCATCATCAGTTCTTTCGGTACGGGCAATATGCCTCAGGTGAACAGCATTGCCAGCAGCCTTCGATCCACATTCGGCATTGAGCCCTGGCTGACCGGTGCCGTGCTCAGTGTGCTGCTTGCACTGATCATACTGGGGGGCATTCAGCGGATCGCAGCAACGACCTCCAAGCTGGTTCCCGCCATGGCCCTGATCTATTTCATTGGCGTTCTCTCTGTGATCCTGTACAACTATCAGAATATTCTTCCGGCCCTGCAGTCCATCTTTTCCGATGTCTTCAGAGGTTCTTCCGCCATGGGTGGCTTTTTGGGTGCGAGTATGGCCTATGCCTTCAACCGAGGAGTCAACCGCGGTCTGTTCTCCAATGAGGCCGGTCAGGGAAGTGCGCCGATCGCCCACGCAGCCGCCCGTTCGAAGCATCCGGCATCCGAAGGGATGGTCGCCATTCTCGAGCCCTTCATCGATACAGTGGTCATCTGTACGCTCACTGGACTGGCACTGCTCACCAGCGGGGTCTGGCACGAAAAGGAGGTCAATGAATTTCAGTTGGCCGATGTCTATGTGCTCTCTGGAGCGTGGACGGAAGAAGATGAGCAGCAGCGCAGCCAGCTCTATTCCTTTTACAACGAGGGAGGTGAACTGCCCTTGTTCAACGGTTCACTGAACGTAGCGGGAGGAACGCCTCAGGAAAACGTGACGCTGCTGCACGCAAGAAGCATTGCCGAGCAGGTGGAATTCACGCTTCAGGAACAGCCAATGACTGCCCAGATCACCGTGAGTGAAGGACGCATGATCGATCTGCCGGGAGGCACTTCGGTCCGTGGGCTGAGTTTGATGCACAGTGCGCCACTGACGGCCCGGGCTTTCAAACGTGGATTCCTCGGCGACTGGGGTCAGTACATCGTCTCCATTGGCCTTTTGCTCTTTGCCTTTTCAACGGCCATCAGCTGGTCGTACTATGGCGATCGGGCAGTGACCTTTCTTCTGGGTTCGAAATACGTCGCTGTCTATCGGGTGCTCTACGTCCTGGGCTTTTTCCTTGCGGCGGTAGTGGACACCACGCTGATCTGGACATTCTCCGGCATTGCCATTGCGCTGATGACCCTGCCCAACCTGATCGGCATACTCATGCTGCGCAAGGATATGAAGCAGACACTGGCTTCCTACTGGGAGGAATTCAAGCCTTAAAATTTCGCACGGCATAGGATCGAGCACCGATCGCAGTATACTTTTGCAAACATCCTGCTCGGCGAAGCGTTTTTCTGACAGAAATCTGAATCCTCCCCCCTTGAGATTCCTCTTTTTGCTCTTTGTTCTTGTGTGGCCTGTTGTTGCCGTGTCTCAGCAATTTGAACGCAAGGAGCTCGACATGCGCCGTGCGTCAGAGCCGCCGGTCATAGATGGTCTTTTGGACGATGAAGTCTGGCTGACCGCTCCTGTGGCCCGAAACTTTGTTATGCTCAATCCGGGCAATGGCCCTTCAGAGCGGCCCTCACAGAAAAGCGAGGTCCGAATGCTTTTCGATGATGAATTCCTTTACGTCGGCGCGCGAATGTTCGATGCGCATCCGGACTCCATTCTCACCGAGTACACGCCAAGGGACGTCTACAACCGCAACCACGATTGGTTCGGCATCTTTATCAATCCATACAACGACGGCATCTCGGACTTCAACTTCCGCGTGACCTCTGCAGGTGTGCAGTCGGACAGCCGGAATACGGTGGACGGAGAGGATCAGGGCTGGAACACCGTCTGGTACAGCAAGGTGCGGATAGACGAGCAGGGGTGGATCGTGGAAATGGCCATTCCCTATCAGTCTCTTCGCTTCGCTGAAGATGGTCCGACCTCCTGGGGGCTGAACATGCTGCGGTATATCCGTCGCAAGCGCGAGGAGTATTCCTGGAACTTCATTGATAAATCGGTGGGAACCTATGAACAACAGTGCGGACTGATGAATGGAATGGTGGGGATCGAGCCGCCTGTACGCCTCTCTTTCCTGCCGTATCTCTCAGGCTATATGAACGACTATCAGGGACAGACGGACTACAGCTACCGCCTGGGTCTGGACATGAAGTACGGCATCAACGAGAGCTTTACCCTGGATGCGACCTTGGTGCCCGATTTTGGTCAGGTGCCCTTCGATGATCAGCAGTTGAACCTCAGTCCGTTCGAATTGCAATTTGAGGAGAACCGACCCTTTTTCAATGAAGGAGTCGATCTGTTCAGCAAGGGCGATCTGTTCTATTCGCGGCGGATCGGTGGCGCTCCAAACAATGTCACCAATGCGCAGGCAAGTGACACCACTCTGCAGCCTTCCATTCCCGAATTCACCCAGCTTTACAATGCCGTGAAACTCAGTGGACGCACAGGGGGGAATCTGGGGATCGGTGTCTTCAACGCCGTGACGGCCAACAATTATCAGGAGTTCACCGATCCGGTCAGTGGTGCCCGTGAATCGGTTTTGATCGAACCGCTCACCAACTACAACATTCTGGTCTTCGATCAGCGGCTGAACCGAAACTCCAGTCTATCATTGGTAAATACCAGTGTCCTTCGAAACGGCGATGCCCACGACGCTCTGGTCACGGGTCTGGTCACCGATCTGATGAACAAGAAGAACAGTTGGCGGCTGAATCAGGAATACATCATGAGCCAGCGTTTCTTCACTGATTCTGTGGACCGTGGATTCCGTATCTCCAACCGACTGAGCCGTATCAAAGGCAACTTCCGATTTGAGCTGGGGCAGGAGCTCATGACCGACCGCTACAATATCAATGATCTGGGTTTTTTGCGTCGGGCCAATCGGTCGAGCTATATGGCCAAGACTTCCTACCAGATCTTTCAGCCCCAAGGCTGGTTCATACGCTACGAGCTAACGGCCTACACCCAATACGATCAGCTATTTGAGCCCAATGTCTTCAACGATTACGACTATGGGCTGGAGTACTTTTTCATCACCAAAAAATTCGTGGCCTTCGGTGGAGGATGGAATTCCAAGCCGGTGGGCAGTCACGATTACTTTGAGCCCCGGACAGCAGGCATGTATTGGAAGCGCCCCAAAAGGGACAGCTTTTACGGTTGGTTCTCTACCGATTACAGAAGACCTTTCGCCCTGGACATGCGCTTTAGAAGGCGTTTTTGGCACGGCTATGACTTTGCTTTCCAGAGCATCACCATTGAACCCCGCTACCGCTTCAGCGATCACTTCACCCTGGTCACCGAACTGGAGCGTGAACGCAATACTGGAGACATTGGCTGGGCCACCTTCGATCAGGGGGCGGCAGTCTTTGGTCGGCGCGATCGGGAAAACACCCGCCTGGAGGTACGGGGAATCTATGTATTCAACGAAGTGAGCAGTTTGAATCTCAACATTCGTTATCTGTGGACCACAGTGGATTACACGGGTTTTTACAGCCTGGATGACCAAGGTGGATTGGAGGAGCGTGCCTTTGCCGATCAGCTCGATCTGAACTTCACCAGCTGGAATGTGGACCTCAAGTATTCGTGGTGGTTCGCACCGGCCAGTGAGTTGGTGGTGCTCTACCGGAATGCCTTGCTCGATCTCAACGACCGGACGCAGCAATCACTCTCGGACAACATCAGTGGTCTGTTCGAGCTGCCGCAGGCGCATAACTTTTCTGTTCGCTTCACCTATTTTCTAGACTATAATTCCGTTTTTCGCAGGAGCCGAAGCCGGAAGTCATGATCGAAGCCAAGGGGATAGAAAAAGCATATGGACGTCTGCGGGTACTGCGGGGCGTCGATCTTTCCGTGGCACAGGGGGAGATGGTGTCGATCATCGGATCATCGGGCGCAGGCAAGACCACTCTGTTGCAGATCCTTGGAACGCTCGATGCGCCCGACCATGGCTCTGTGGCTTACGAGGGGGTGGATCTGTTTTCAAAAAAAGAGTCCGAACTGGCCGCCTTCCGAAATCAACAGATCGGTTTTGTCTTTCAGTTCCACCATCTGTTGCCGGAGTTCAATGCATTGGAGAACATCTTCCTTCCGGGCTTGATCGCTGGAGGAAGTAAAGCAGCACTGGAAGAGCGGGCCCGTGAACTGCTCGAATATTTCAAGATCGGAGACCGGGCCGATCACCTGGCCGGCGAACTTTCAGGCGGAGAACAACAGCGCGTGGCGGTGGCCCGTGCATTGATGAATCGTCCTCAGCTGCTGCTGGCCGATGAGCCCAGCGGGAACCTGGACTCGAAGAATGCCTCTGAGATGCATCAGCTGTTCAAAGACCTGCAGAGAGATCTGGGACAGACCATTGTGCTGATCACCCACAACCAGGAGCTGGCCGATCTGGCCGACCGCGCGCTCAGGATGCAGGATGGCTTGCTGATCACCTCCTGATGAAAATGAACAGGCGTTCTGCCTTTCTGGTCGATCAGGCCCGTCGCTACAACTCCATCGATTTCATCGCATCCGATCCGATATCCATTCCCCATCGCTACGATCGAAAAGAAGATGTAGAGATCAGTGGTCTGTGCACGGCGCTCATCAGTTGGGGAAGAAGGGATCTGATCATCCGAAGCGCAATGGAGTGGATGCAGCGCATGGACCACCGTCCGTATGAATTTGTGATGCAGGCTTCCGAGAGCGAGTTGGCTTCCTTACGGACCTTCGTTCACCGAACCTTCAAAGACAGTGATCCAGTAGACTTGTTGCGTTCCTTGCGCCAGCTGTACGGGTCTGCTGGGGGAATGGAAGCTGCATTTGCTGTGCGTGATGGAGAGGAGGACAGTTCCTCGGCGATCGTACGCTTTAGAAATGAACTCCTCAAGCAAGCCCATCAAAAGCGATTTGAAAAGCATCTGGCCGATCCTTCATCGGGTTCTGCCGCCAAGCGGCTGCATATGTTCCTGCGGTGGATGGTGCGAAAAGATGAGGTGGGTGTGGACCTGGGCATATGGACTTCCATTCCCATGAGTAAGCTGATGATCCCGCTGGATGTGCACAGCGGCCGTGTGGCGAGGGAAATGGGTATTTTGAAGCGCAAAGCCAATGACCATCAGGCTGTTGTAGAGATCACACGATTTTCCCGATCCATCTTCCCTGAAGATCCGGCCCTAATGGATTACGCCTTCTTCGGAATGGGCGTGGACCCTGAAGGCGACAGCAGCACATAAAGGCATCCACCCAGTCCGTAGGCAAGGACATCCGCCGGGTCGGACACCATCTCCTCGAAATAAATGGGGAGGAGGCCTTCAAACAAGGCGCTGAACCAGATCCATCCGATCAACACAAAGAACCACCTTCGTTTTGGGCTGAGCCGGTTTCCGCTCCAATAGGCCAGTTCGTCCATCAATGAGAGCACGATGGGAAGGGTCAGGAGGTCATCGCCATAGCTGCGCAAGAGCGGAGAGGACCAGCCTAGGTGCATCAGCCCTTGGTGGGTTCCGACAAGCAAGAGCGGGAGTAGGGGAGCGGGACATCTCATCCGGAAAAGGTCACCGCCATCCAGGAAAGGGCGGCCATGAAGAACAGGTAGATCAGAAAGAGAAAGTTCACCAGCTTTTTGAATCCAAAGACGATCCAGTGATCATCGGGCTTTATGGGAAGAAGGGATTTGTTCAGGTCGAGCGAGAATGGGTTCTCTTCCTCAGGGAGCGGCGGGTCTTGCTTGATGCGTTCGCGGGCCGGAAAGCTGCATTGCGGGCATTCGTTTCGCTCGGGCTGCGACGGATCGTAGTCATACCAGATATCGCAGATCTTGCATTTGATCTCTCGGCTGTCTGGTATGCTGCGGTTCGAAGGCATTTTGGCGGGTGGGCAAAAAGTTCAAGTTATTCAACTCCCAAATAGGGTAATTGGTTTTTTGGGAAGCCTTATGCAGCTGGTATTCATTTGAAGCAGGTTGTCATTTCTTCGTAAGATATAGAGCACATTCACTCCTGACTGCTACTTTTCATTTCAAAGGAACCAAGCTTCAAAGTAGACGGAAAATTGAGTTGAAACGATAAATAACGATCTGCGGCAGTGGTCACTAAAGCCCTCTATAGAGAGCTGGAACGTAATTCTACCTTGAGCGCTGAAAAATTGTCGAGAGATGAAAGATCGACGAATGCCGCGGCTTTGGTAGATCAGATTCCTAATGTACCTTTGTAGTATAATTCTTTCTTAAAGATGGTAGGCAAAGTCTTTCTTCTTACTGCAGTGTTCTTCCTGACGGGGAGCCTTGCTGGCCAAAAGCTTCTAAATAGTGAGGGAGCAAGCCAAAATGCTCAGCCGACTATTGAACTTCTTGTGTCGATACTGCAAGAATAAAGTAAAACCGAAAATCATTAGAAATGAGTAGACATACGACATCGGAAATTCTTGATACTGTAATTATGACAGGTCAGGTACAAAATAGAGATAATAGAAGGGCAAATGAGATGAGCATATCGAAATTTGAAAGAAAGTTTCAACTCATAGAACAGGCAATGTCAAGTGATATGTACAATCTTGGCGGTCAGTTCTTTGAGACTATTGTGACCAAACTCAATGAAGTACTTGAGGCCAATTACACCTTTGTAGGTGAGCTACTGGAAAACGGAGATAAGGTCGAAACGATATCATTGGTCAATAAGGCGGGTATAATTGACAACTTTGTGTATGATTTAGAACATACGCCATGTGAAAATGTCATTGGCCAAACACCTTGTTCTTATCCCAAAAATGTGACAACTCTCTTCCCAAAGGATCAGTTGCTCATTGACATGGGAATAGAAGCATACGTCGGAGTTCCCTTGTACGATTCAAAGAAGGAACCCACTGGTATTTTGGTGTGTCTTTACGAAAGGGAAATAGAAGATGTTGATTTGCTTGAATCAATTCTGATGATCTTTGCTTCAAGAGCGGGCGCAGAGCTTGAACATATGAAACTACGTAATGCTCTTGAAGTACATCAACAAGAATTGGAACAAACGGTTGATGAGCGTACCATTGAGCTCCAGCGAACGAATAACAAATTATCCGAGGCCTTGAGTGATCTAAAGTCGATGCAATCCCAATTGATCCAATCGGAGAAAATGGCTTCGCTTGGAATATTGACATCCGGAGTAGCCCATGAGATCAACAACCCGTTGAATTATTTAATGGGCGCCCACCTTGGTTTGAAAAGTTACTTCGAAAAGTTTGAAAGCTTAGAAAAGGCGGAAACAGATTTTTGGTTGGATGCCATAAATGTTGGTATTGAGCGAATTTCAAGTATAGTACAAGGACTGAACCAGTTCAGCAGGAACAATGAAAATATCGACGAAGAGTGTAATATTCACTCTATTCTAGATAATTGTTTTTCTATGCTGAATGTTCAATTGAATGGTCAAATAGAAATAATAAAGAAATATTCGAAAGATGAAATCGTTTTACAAGGCAATTCAGGAAAATTACACCAGGTTTTTCTGAATATTATTACCAATTCGATCCAAGCAATAGCAGATAAAGGTGCAGTGAGTGCAACGACTTATCTTTCTGGTGAAAGAGCCTTGATCGAAATTAGTGACAATGGAAAGGGTATGGATGAATCCGTACGCAAAAAAGTCTTGACCCCATTTTTTACAACGAAGTCTCCGGGTAAGGGTACCGGATTGGGTTTGTCAATATCATTTTCCATTATCAAAGAACACAATGGTTCAATTGATATTGAATCGAAACCAAATGAGGGGACGAAGGTGTTGGTAACCCTGCCACTGAAAAAAGAAAGTACAGATGAAGAAGCCTAAAGTGCTATACGTCGATGACGAACGCCTTAATCTGAAGGTCTTTGAGCTGAGCTTTGCTGGAAAGCTTGACTTGCTTGTGGCTTCAGACGGAATGGAGGGGCTCGATATTCTGGAAAATGAAAGCAATATTGATGTGGTATTGAGCGATATGAAAATGCCAGGTTTGAATGGAATTGAATTTATTACGAAGGCAAAAGAAATTTTTCCAGAAAAGAAGTACTTTCTATTGACTGGCTTCGAGATCACTCCGGAAATTCAAACGGCCTTGGATAGTGGTTTGATTGAGAAGTACATGCGCAAACCTTTCAACAAGAAGGAAATAGAGTCTGAATTCATTGCTGCCTGATCGAATCAGAAACCGAGCAATCACTTTAGAGATTTTTTTTGAAGTTTTTCTTTTAGTCGTTTGGATCTCTTCCAGCATTTAGTCGTTGAATTGTTTTTTCTCTTCAGTCGTTTTGCGCGAGACATAACTGACGGGTTCGGTCAGTAGGAACCAGGGTTATCCATATTCGTTCGCTCTGCCAAGCAAGCTTGTCTCGCTCCGAGTAAGCAGGATTATAGATCCTGATTAAGCTCAATGGAATCACACAAAAAGCCGCAAGCTAGAGCTACAAGCTCCCGGTTGGCCTTTGCTCTCGATCTTGCTATATTCATCGTCGCGTCTAGAAAGTTCAGCATCGATCTGTTCCAAATGGACGTGATAGAATTTCATTGAATCATTAAACAAGAAACCATCAAAACGCCATGGACACTCAGAAAGTAGATATGTTCTTAATGACCAACTCCAAGTATTTCGAAGGGCATCAGGTGCCCATGATCCGGGAACAACTCATGGAGGCGAGTGATGACAAGTGGGTCGGATTGCAGTCCATCAATTTCAAAGACCCCACCACATCACTTATCGTTTCTATCCTTGGAGGCCAGTTGGGC
>JAYOTP010000021.1:0-21045 GCA_038150465.1 Flavobacteriia bacterium
CCGATGCCTTGCTTTGCGCCCCCAATAAATGGCGGCCAGCAAACTCAGCAGCAGACCAACGGGAAAAGACTCCACCAGAAATGTGACCAAAAAAGCCACCAACGGACGCTGATACCACTGCCGGAACGTGCGCAGATCGGCTTGTTTCTGAACCACCTCTTCGGCCGTAAGCTCCGAGGCACTCTGGATCTTTTGCATCTCTTGCTCCCACATTCGCTCCGTAAAGACCTTTCCCTCTTCAGTCTGGAAAAACACCACCCAACTCATGCTGTAGCTCCCGGCCACGATAGCGCTCATCAAAAGGCCCAAACCAAATTGCGCCCAAAAGCGGCTGCGCCCTTCCTTGTGAAAAGCCCTGCGCATGCCCAACAGAACAGGGATGTAGGAGAGCAGAATGAAGGACCAACCCAAAAGCTCCAAAGCGTCATAGTCGCTTTCCTCCGAACCGATGAACTTCAGTCCGATCAAAAAACCCAACAGGGAGATGAACCCACCCGCAAATCCAAATGTCCAACTCTTGATGTTCATGGCATTTCGTTTGCTTGGAAAGGTCGCATTTGATTTTCAAACAGCGGGAATGCTGCCACAAAAACCCTGGGCTGGGAGAGTTGTTTTTTGGTCATACATTAGAATAGTGCGCTCCATCCGAACGGTCATTGCCCTGGGGGTCTTCCTCCTCTCCTCTTCCGCAGTCAGCGGGCAATTCTACTATGGGCTGCATCAGAAGTTCGGCAAGAACCGGGTGGAATTCAACGAATTCGACTGGCGGTTCTACCGCTTCGAGAAAATAGACTGCTACTTCTATAAGTCGAGCCGCGAGGTGGCCGAACGCGCGGCCGTTCTCGCCCATGAAAACCTGAAGCAGATCGAACACGCCCTGGATGCACCTGTGCGCGACCGAATGCACATCATCGTGTTCAACAATCTGTCGGAACTCAAGCAAAGCAATCTGAACGCCTCCACAGAAGACGACTACAACACCGGCGGAGTTACCCAGATAGCCGGCAACAAGATGTTTTTGTACTTCGACGGAAGCTATGCCCGATTGGAGGGGCAGATCCGCGCTGGCATGTCGGAGATGGTCATCAACAACCTGATCTATGGCAGCTTTGGGGAGAGTTTCAAAAACTCCACCCTGCTCAATTTTCCGGAGTGGTACTTTGAAGGGCTGATCGCTCAGCTGTCTGGACCCATGGAAGCCGCCGAGCAAGCCCAGCTGATGGACGGCTTCATCTACGACCGATACACCCGCTTCAACGCGCTGACCGGACAGGAGGCCAGAGTGGTCGGCCACAGCATCTGGGAATATGTGGCGGAGACCTACGGCAAGAAACTCATTCGCAACATCCTGTTCATGTCTGTGGTGAACCGAAATGTGGATGCTGGATTCCGCAATGTGGTGGGCGTCGACCTTCAGGCCATCCTGCAGGGCTGGAGGCAGCACTATGTGGATCGGTTCCAACTCACCACAGGCGTAAACCCCATGGGTGCACTCGAAGATTCGGCCTTGTTCCGCGGGCGAAGCGATGAACGTATCACCCACATTGAGTTGGACAAAAAGGGGAAGCAAGCGGCCTTTGTGGTCAACCGCCAAGGGCGCTACAGCCTGCGCATCTGCGACCTGGAGACCCGAGATACGCGCGTGGTGCACCGCGGTGGCTTCCGCATTCCCCAAAACGCCGACCGGAGTTTTCCCCTGCCCGCCTGGCATCCGAACGGCCGGGTACTCGCCTTCCTGACAGAAGAAAAAGGCTATCTGTGGCTGAACTTCTACGACCTGGAGAAGAAAAAGACCGAGCGCAGGGAATTCTTCGCCTTTGACAAGGTCCTGAGCATGACCTACAGCCCAGACGGAAAAAAACTGCTGATGTCCACCGTGAAGGACGGTCGCTCAGACATCTCCCTCTACACCATTCTGAGCACCTCGGTGGAGGCCATCACGGACGACATCTACGACGATCTCGATCCGGTATTTGTACAGGGCAGCAAACGCATTCTCTTCCGATCCAACCGAAGCAGCAATGAGCTTGATGCAGCAGACGAGAAAACGGCACCATCCACCTCGCCCTTCCACGACCTGTTCATCGCCAACCGCAAGCGGGGAGAAACCGATCCGCTGCTCTGGCGGATCACTCAGACTCCGGATGTGGACGAAGATCAGCCGCAGGCCGTAGGCAATGCCCAAATGGTCTATGTGAGCGCACAGAACGGATTTCGGAACACCTATCGCGTGGACATCGATTCCTCCATCGCCTATGTGGACACCACCGTGCACTACCGCTACACCTTCAAAAAGTACCGGGTGAATGAAGCGCCCTATCACACCCTGCTGCAGAAGGTCCATTCCCGAAGCGGCACCCGACTGAGCACCCATTTTGTGGACGGACGGGAACAACTGCATCAGGACATATTGCCGTGGAACGGCAGAAGGGAAATGATCTCAGAAACGGCGCCAGAGGACGAAGTGGCGACAGAACTTCCCAAAGGACCCCGGCTCTTGCCCTTTGAGGTCCTGCCTGCCGAAGTGGCGCAGTCCGGGGCGGTGGACATTGAGAACTACCAGTTCCATCCGAGCCTGACCGGCGGGGTCACACGGAAGCGAAGGAAACCCGAGCTCGAGGAAGTGCCCAGCAACAATGTGATCCTACCCTTCCCGGTGGCGCAGAACGCCGACAGCCTGGAGATCCCCGTGGCCCGCAACTACTTCACCAGCCTGTATCAGAACGAATTCACCACACAGATCGACAACATCTTCGCCAACCCGCAGTACCAGCTCTACATCGGCCAGCCCAGCCCGACCATTTTCAATCCGGGCTTCAATATGCTCTTCAAGGTGGGCGTACTGGACCTGTTCAACGACTACCGCATCACTGCCGGCGTACGGACAGACTTCCAGCCCGTGGCCGGTCTTTCGCTCAGCCCCAACTCCGAGCTGTTCATCGGCCTGGAAGACGACCATAGGCGACTGAATCAGAGCCTGGTGCTCTATCGGCAGAGCAAACTGGGAGACACCCAGGAAGATCTGGGCTTTGCCAATTCCTTCCTCTTTCGCACCCTCGTTCACGAGGCCCGATACACGGCGCGCTGGCCCTTCAACCCGGTCAGTTCGGTGGAAGCATCCATCGCCTACCGAAACGACCGTTTGGTGATCCTGAGTGTGGACGGTTTTAGTGCGATACAACCCAAAAATTCCGAAGACCGCGGCGTTCTTCGTGCGGCCTACATCTACGACGACAGCCGCAAACTCGGGCTCAACCTCTACGATGGACTTCGCTTCAAGGTGTTTACCGAATACTACCGGAACCTGAGCATCTCCAATACCGGCCTGCATACGGCCGGCGTTGACTTTCGCCATTACCTGCCGCTGCACCGCACCTTCATCTGGGCCAACCGATTGGCCTACGGCACCTCCTTCGGAAAGGAAAAACTCGTGCACTTCATGGGCGGGGTGGACAACGAGTTCAGCCCCCAGTTCGATTACGAAACGCCTGTGGCCACAGACGAGAACTACATCTTCCAGACCGTGGTGACCAATATGCGCGGCTTCATCCAGAACATTCGGAACGGAAACAACTTCATGGTCATCAACTCAGAGCTGCGTTTCCCCGTATTCAAATACCTGTTGAACCGTCCGATCCGAAACGATTTCATTGCCAACTTCCAGACCGTGGGATTCCTGGATGTGGGAACAGCCTGGAATGGACCCAATCCCTGGTCGGAAGAGAATGCCCTGAACAATCTGGTCATCTCCAAACCGCCATCTATTCGGGTGACGGTAGACCGCCAGAAGAACCCCATTGTCTATGGAACGGGCTTTGGCCTGCGCACCCGGCTCTTTGGTTACTTCGTTCGGGCCGACTGGGCCTGGGGGATCGACGACGGACAGATCATGCCCAGCGTCTTCTACTTCAGCATGAGCACGGATTTCTAGGAACGCTTCTTCGAAGCGCGCTTCCGCTCGGCTTCCTGCAGCACACTCTTTCGGCCGATCGTCCGGGTAATGTGGTCGCGCTCCAGGTCCAGTCCGCGGGCAGGAGAATATTCGCGTCCGTAAAAGATGATCTGCAGGTGCAGCTTATTCCAAAGCTCCTTTGGGAAAAGACGCTTGGCATCCTTCTCGGTCTGTTCCACACTGCGTCCATTGGTGAAATTCCAGCGGTACATCAGGCGGTGGATGTGGGTGTCCACAGGAAAAGCTGGATGACCGAATGCCTGACTCATGACCACTGAAGCTGTTTTGTGCCCAACAGCCGGCATGGCTTCCAAGGCTTCGAAGCTCTCGGGCACCTGTCCACCGTGCTGCTCCATGATGATCTGGGACAGACCCTGCAATCCTTTGGACTTCATGGGCGTGAGCCCGCACGGCCGGATGATCTCTGCGATCTCCTCCACGCTCAGCTGGGCCATGGCGTCGGGTGTATCGGCCAGTGCAAAAAGGGAGGGCGTGATCTCATTCACGCGCTTGTCGGTGCATTGGGCAGACAGCACAACAGCCACCAGCAGCGTGAAGGGCGAATGATGATCCAGCGGAATGGGCACCTCCGGATAGAGGCGCTCCAGTTCATCGATCACAAAGGCTACTTTCTCCTTTTTATCCATTTCAATAAAAAAGGGGACGCATGGTCCCCTTGAATTTTATTTCTCAGTGACCCGTCAATGGGTCTCCTCTTCCCCATCCTTGATGGGCACGGTTTGAGGAACGTAGTCCTCATCCATTCCGGGCTTGCTGTAGTCGTAGGCCCAGCGATACACCTTGGGCAAAGCACCCGGCCAGTTGCCGTGCATGTGCTTCACAGGTGCCGTCCACTCCAGAGTGTTCGACTTCCAGGGGTTCTGATCGGATTTCCTGCCGCGGAACATGCTGTACACAAAGTTGAAGAAGAACAACAGCTGTGCGGCCGTACCGATGATGGCAAAGTAGCTGATCAGCACATTGATGTCGGCGAGATCGTCGAACATCGGGAAGGAGGTGTTGGTGTAGTACCTTCTGGGCAGACCCGCCAGACCGAGGAAGTGCATGGGGAAGAACACACCGTAGGCGCTGATGAAGGTGAGCCAGAAGTGCCAGTATCCCAGCTTCTTGTTCATTCGCCGTCCCCACATCCGCGGGAACCAATGGTAGATGCCTGCGAACATTCCGAAGATGGCCGAGAGGCCCATCACAATGTGGAAGTGCGCCACCACGAAGTAGGTGTCGTGCACGTTGATGTCCAAGGCGGAGTCACCGAGGATGATGCCCGTCAGTCCACCGGTAATGAATGTACTGACCAAGGCAATGGAGAACAGCATGGCCGGAGTGAACCTCAGGTTGCCTTTCCACAGCGTGGTGATGTAGTTGAAAGCCTTGACCGCAGATGGAATAGCGATCAGCAGCGTGGTAAAGGTGAAGACCGATCCGAGGAAGGGATTCATTCCGGTCACGAACATGTGGTGTCCCCAAACGATGAAGCTCAGGAAGGCGATCGCCAGGATGGAGGCGACCATCGCGCGGTAACCGAAGATCGGCTTGCGGGAATTGGTCGCGATCACCTCAGAGGTGATGCCCAATGCGGGCAAGAGAATGATGTATACCTCCGGGTGTCCGAGGAACCAAAACAAGTGCTGGAAAAGCACCGGACTTCCTCCAGCGTGATCGAGCACCTGGCCACCGATGAAAATATCGCTCAGATAGAAGCTCGTTCCCATGCTTCGGTCAAAGACCAGCAGCAAAGAAGCGGAGAGCAGAACGGGGAAGGACAGAACCCCGAGAATGGCAGTTACGAAGAAAGCCCAGATGGTCAGAGGAAGACGCGTCATGGTCATTCCTTCAGTGCGCAGGTTCAAAACCGTTACGATGTAGTTCAGACCGCCGAGCAGTGCACTCACGATGAACAGGGTCATGCTCACCAGCCAGAGCGTCATTCCCGTACCCGATCCAGGGATCGCCTGAGGAAGGGCACTCAGAGGTGGATAGACCGTCCATCCTGCAGAAGCCGGACCGCTGGTCACAAAGAGCGAGATCACCATCACCAGACTGGAGGCGAAGAAGAACCAATAGGACAGCATGTTGATGAATCCTGAGGCCATATCGCGGGCACCGATCTGCAACGGAATCAGCAGATTCGAGAAGGTACCACTCAGACCTGCGGTCAGTACAAAGAAGACCATGATGGTTCCGTGGATGGTCACCAGAGCGAGATAGATATTCGGATCCATCACTCCGTCGGGCGCCCACTTGCCCAGGAAGGTCTCCAAAATTGGGTTGGGCTGCTCCGGCCATGCCAACTGCAAGCGGAACAAAGTCGACATGATCATGCCGATGGTTCCCATCACCATTCCGGTGATCAGGAACTGCTTGGCGATCATCTTGTGATCAGTGCAAAAGACATAGGTGTTCCAGAAGTTGGGCTCCGGGTGATCGTGGTGATCATCGTGGTGCGCATGCCCCGCTACGTCGTGGAGCTCTTCTTGAACTTCAATCGTTGTTGTAGGCTGTTGATCGGACATTTCCCTTTGGGTTTAGATCGACTCTGCGAATGTTTTCTGTTCCTTGATCCAGTTGTTGAATTCCTCTTCGGTTTCGACAACCACTTTCATCTGCATATTGTAGTGCGCAGCACCACATATCTTATTACAGAGTAAAACATAATCGAATTCATATGGTTCTTCGCCCTTGCCTTCTCGGATGTCATTTACCCGGGCAACTTTTTGCTCGACGAACTCATCTGAGCGCATCTCGGCGGTGGTGACCGTCGGCGTGAACTTGAACTGCGTAATAGCACCGGGAACGCAGTTCATCTGCACCCGGAAATGCGGTAGATAGGCCGAGTGGATCACATCCTGTGCCCGGAAACGGAACACGACCGGGCGATTCACCGGAAGGTGCATCTCTGTGCCCACTACGATGTCGTCCATGGCGTTGGGGTCCGTATCGTCCACACCGAGGATGTTGACGCCTTCTATGTTGCGGACATTGGCATAGCCGAGCAGATTATCGGTTCCGGCATAGCGGGCATTCCAACCAAACTGCTTGGCGTAGATCTCTACGACCAGCGGCTCTTCCTCCGGATCGTCGAACATGATCTGGTGCCAGGTGGACAGACCGTAGAGAATGAGTCCGGCCAGTACGATGGCCGGAATGACGGTCCAGACCAGCTCCAGCTTATCGTTATGGGAAACAAAATCCGCCTTGCGGCTCGCCTTCCCACGATACTTGTAGGAGAAGTAGAAAAGAATGGGCTGGGTGATGAAGAACATGACCAGAATGGTCGCCATGGAAATGTCCCACAAACGGTCCACGTCGTTTCCGTGTGCAGAGGCCGACTTGGGCAGGACCACGTCCTGATAGGCGAAGATCATCCAGATGAAACTTCCCAGCATGCCGATCATGAACAGGAGCATCAACAGCCCCTGCCAATCGTTGTCCCTTTCGGTGATCTCGTTCTCGTCGATGCCTTTGATGGCCGTGGACAGTTCGAAAATGCGAACGATCTGGCCGATCACAACGGCCGCAAGAACTAGAACGAGCAGTATCAACAGTGTACTCATCGGTCGGTCTTCGGATTAAATATGATGAAGCTTACTCTCCGCAAGCATTGGGTGATTCTTGTGCAGCAGGGGCAGTTTCTCGAGCGAGCGGAATACCACCTGAATGAAGGCACCGGCGTAGAAGGCACAGATGCCGAAGTCGATCCAGCCAATGGACCACTCCGTTCCAACAGAACCCGGCATGATCATCACAAAGTGATCCAGCCAGTGGCCCAGGAGGATCGCCGCGCCAGCGACGATAACGAAGTATTGGTTCCGCTTGGAGTCCCGGCTCATCATCACCAGGATGGGAAAGATGAAGTTCAAGACGAGCATGGTCAGGAACGGACCGCTGTACTCTTCGAAACGGGCCATATAGTAGGTGACTTCTTCCGGAATGTTGCTGTACCAGATGAGCATGTACTGAGAGAACCAGAGATAGGTCCAAAAGACGCTGAACGCGAACATGAACTTACCCAGATCGTGCAAATGGTTCTGATTCAGCTCGGGGAGATATCCGTTCATCTTCAGGTAGATGGCCACCAGGGTGATCACTGTGACCGCAGAAACGAACATGCCGGCAAAGGTGTACCAGCCAAAGAGCGTACTGAACCAGTGCGGATCGAGACTCATGATGAAGTCCCAGGCCATGGTCGAGCTTGTTACAGCAAAGATGACCAGGAAGATGGCGGACATATTGCGCGACTTGCGCCATACCGCCCATTTCTCGTCTGAATTGGCTGCTTCATCCGAACGGCGCGAGAGCGTGCGTAAGATCCGGGCAAAGAGCACCCAAACGATCAGATAGGCGACCAAGCGGGCCATGAAGAATGGACCGTTCAGATAACCTGCCTTGCCCGCAATGATGGAATCATAGGTGGCGCTTCCCTCCTCGGTGATGCCTTCGGCCATCCAATGCCACATATGGTGTACATGACCGACACCCAAGCCTGCAATGATGATCATCACAATGAGCGGAATGGGCAGGAAGGTGGCGATGGCCTCCATGATCCGAAGGCTGGTCACACTCCATCCGGCCTGAGCCGCATACTGGATCGCCAGGAAAAACAAGGAACCCAGTGCGATCGCCATGAAGAAAAAGCTGTTGTGGAACAGACGGCTCCAGGGCTTGTTGGCCGCAGGTGAGTGGTGGGCGTGCTCTTCAGCATGGCCGTGCCCGGCTTCCGCATGCATCGCAGCATGCTCGCCGTGGTCTTCGGCATGTGCCTCTTCACCATGTCCGTCATGCGCCTCCTCTGCATGTGCTCCGTGGTCTGAACCGTGCGCTTCTTCCGCGTGCATTTCGGTGCCGTGGTCATCTGCGTGGCCGTGCGCCGCATCGTTGGTCGTGAAGTTCATCACAAGGGCTACTGCGCCAATGGCCATCAGTATCCAGCTGAACCTCTTTGCTTTATTGCTGAATTCAAACATTCTCTCAGGCTTCTGTTTGGTTCATGGTCTCTTCCGCAGCTTCCGCATCTGGATCCGCGCTGATCTCGTTGCGCAGATACAGAACATGGTTCACGATCTTCCAGCGCTCCTCCTCGGTGAGCTGTGAGGCGTGTGAACCCATCAGATTCTTGCCGTAGGTGATCACATGGAAGATGCTGCCTTCAGTGATGTTCGGCAGGCGATCGCGGCCATACGAAGGAATTCCAAGGAACTTCTCGCGCTGGGCGAGGATGCCGTTGCCGTCGCCTTTGTCGCCGTGGCAATGACTGCAGAAGATGGTGTAGAGCTCCTTGCTCTCAGCCATCATGCCTTCGCGCTCTGTTTCTTCGAAGCGCAAGGGCGTACGGAGGTAGGCCAGGGCCGAATCGTAGCCAGCCTGCGAGTTCGGGTATTCGTAAGGAACATATCCACGCGGAACGCTGCCCACAGGGGGCAACTGTGCCGAAAGGCCATCAGCGAAGACCGGATTGGGATCGTAGGTCTCGTAGGAAGGCGAACGATACATATTGGGCATGTACTCCAGGGCGGTCTGGTCCTTATCTCGCTTGCACGAAGTGAAGAAGAACAGTCCGATCAGGGCACTCAGTGGGATCAAGGTTTTGCTCAAGCTCATCTTCCTGATTTTATTGCAATTCAACGGCTCCAGTTTCCTTCAGAAGACCTTCGAGATCTTCACGGTCGCCCAGTACCTCCACTTCCATCATGAACATATCGTCCGTGGTACGCGGATCTGGGTTCATTGCCTTACGCCCCGGATACAGACCGTTGCGAATGAAGAAGGTCCACACCATCAGGTGCGCAGCGAAGAACACTGTGAGTTCGAACATGATGGGCACGAAGGCCGGCATGTTCTCTCCCCAGGTCATGGAAGGCTTGCCACCGATATTCTGTGCCCAGTCAACCACCATCATATAATAGGTCATGGCGATCGCCGTGCTCAGTCCGAGAAGGCCGTACATGAAGGCCGCGATGGCGATGCGGGTGCCCTTGAGACCGAGTGCATGGTCCAGTCCGTGTACCGGGAAAGGAGTGAATACCTCCTGGATCTTGTAACCTTTCTCGCGGATGGCGGCAACGCTCTTCAAGAGCACATCGTCATCGTCAAAAAGGGCACGGACCATGGGGATCTCCTTAACGGGCTCCTCCACGTGCGCTTCCTGCGCCTCTGTACTTGTATTAGTGGTGTCCATCTTCCGTGTGGTGTTCCTTCTGAGCTTCCCCAGAAGATTTCAAGATCGTTTTCAGTTCGGCCTGCGCAATGACAGGGAAGGTTCGTGCATACAGCAGGAAGAGCACGAAGAAGAATCCGATGGTGCCCAGATAAATGCCGATATCCACGAATGTGGGCGAGAACATCGTCCAGCTCGAAGGCAGATAGTCGCGGTGCAGACTGGTCACAATGATGACAAAGCGCTCGAACCACATTCCGATGTTCACCACGATGGAAATGATGAAGGTGAACATGATGCTCGTCCGCAGTTTCTTGAACCACATGAACTGAGGCGAGAACACATTGCAGGTCATCATGGACCAATAAGCCCACCAATAGGGCCCTGTGGCTCTGTTCAGGAAGGCGTACTGTTCGTATTCCACACCCGAATACCAGGCGATGAAGAGCTCAGTGATATAGGCAACACCTACGATCGAACCCGTCAGCATGATCACGATGTTCATCATCTCGATGTGCTGGATGGTGATGTAGTGCTCCATCTTGAACATCTTCCGCATGATGATCAGCAGGGTCTGCACCATGGCAAAACCTGAGAAGATCGCACCGGCCACAAAGTAGGGCGGGAAGATGGTCGTGTGCCAACCGGGAATGACCGAAGTGGCAAAGTCCATGGATACAATGGTGTGCACCGAAAGCACCAGAGGCGTAGCCAGTCCGGCAAGTACCAGAGATACTTCCTCAAAGCGCTGCCAGTGCTTGGCCTTTCCTCCCCAACCGAAACTGAGGATGCCGTACACGTGCTTTTGGATCGGCTTGATGGCCCGGTCGCGGAGCATGGCAAAATCGGGAATGAGCCCGACATACCAGAAGACCAGAGAAACTGAGAAATAGGTCGAGATCGCAAATACGTCCCAAAGCAGAGGCGAGTTGAAGTTCACCCAAAGTGAACCGAACTGATTGGGAATAGGGAATACGAAATAGGCCAGCCAGATCCGTCCCATGTGAATGCCGGGGAAAAGTGCTGCCTGGATCACAGAAAAGATCGTCATGGCTTCTGCCGACCGGTTGATGGACATTCTCCACTTCTGGCGGAAGAGCAACAGGATGGCGGAGATCAGTGTTCCCGCGTGTCCGATGCCGACCCACCAAACGAAGTTGGTGATGTCCCAGGCCCAGCCAACGGTCTTGTTCAGTCCCCAGGTTCCGATGCCGGTACCGATGGTGTAGAGAATGTTCCCGATCCCCCAGAGGAAGAGCAGGAGCGAAATGCTAAAGGCGATCCACCAGGAACGCGGTGGGGACGTTTCGATCGGGCGGGCCACCTCGATGCTGACATCGTGGTAATTCTTCTCACCGAGAATGAGCGGCTCGCGTATGGGTGATTCGTAATGCATATCCTGCTGTCCGTTTCTTCTTAGGCTTGGTTCCTGACTTTGGTCTGATAGAATACTGAAGGCTGCGTGCCGACTTCATCGAGCAGATAATACATCCGCTCATCCTTCTTGGCAGCAGCGATCTTGCTGTCTCTGTCGTTGGCATCACCGAAGACGAGCGCACCGGTCTCACATGCCTGTGCACAGGCGGTCTGCACTTCTCCGTCGCGCAACGGACGGGATTGCTTCTTCGCCTCGAGCTTGCCATACTGCGTACGCTGCACACACATGGAACACTTCTCCATGACACCACGCGAACGAACGGTGACGTCTGGGTTCAGTACCATCTTACCGAGGTCGTCGTTCATGGCGTAATTCACATCGAACTGATCCTGATTCTCGTGATAGAGGAACCAGTTGAAGCGACGCACCTTGTAAGGGCAGTTGTTCGCGCAGTAACGCGTTCCGATACAGCGGTTGTAGGCCATGTGGTTCAAGCCCTCCGCGCTGTGCGAAGTGGCCGCCACCGGACAGACCGTCTCACAGGGCGCGTGGTTGCAATGTTGGCACATCACCGGCTGGAAGACCACCTGAGGCTCCACTGCCGGATCCTCCATCCCTTTGAACTTATCGATGACACCAATGCCTTGCTCTTCTGCAAGCTCATCGGTCATGTCTGAAGAATAGTAGCGGTCGATCCGCAGCCAGTGCATATCGCGGCTTCTTCTGATCTCTTCCTTGCCCACCACAGGAACGTTGTTCTCGGCATGACAGGCGATGACACAGGCACCGCAGCCAAGACACTTGTTCAGGTCGATGGACAGATTCCAGAAGTGGCCGGTCTCGTGATCGAAGTCCTGCCAGAGATTGGTTTCGTCGGGAGACAGAGGTCCCTTGTGGGTTTCGAATTCAGTACGGTTGTTCCAACCGCCTTTTCCCTTGGCTGGCTCGTTCAGGAAAGTCTCCAAGCCCACTTCCTTGACGATCTGGCGACCCATCATGGTGTGGTGGAGCTGAATACATGCAAACTCGTGCTCTTCCGCTTCCGAAGCAGTTACTGTCGCACCGGCCCACATGCCCGCATCTTTCATCAATGCGTAGGCGTTGTGTCCGATCCCGTTGCCTGCCTTTCCTGCATCCGTGCGCCCATAACCTACGGCCAAACCGAAGGTGCCCTGAGCCTGACCCGGCTGGATGAGCACAGGAACATCGGTCAAGGAGGCGCCGTTCACCTCGAGGTTCACTCTGCTGCCCTTCATGGAGCCGTCCTGCTGATAGGAATTGGACACTCCGAAGCTCAAGGCGTCTGCCGGACTCATGGTCAGGTAGTTGTCCCAGCTGGTCCGGGTGATCGGATCGGGCATTTCCTGCAACCAAGGGTTGTTGGACATGCTGCCCGTACCCATGCCTTCCTTCTCGTAGAAGTTGATCTCGTATTCGGATGCCTTCATCGCTCCCACCGCAGCAGCGGCCTGCGCCAACTGTGCTCCGTCGAGAGACATATCGCCGGCCGATCCGCCCATCTCCACGGCTGCAAAACCATCGTGGACCATCTTGCTCCAGGAGATGCCTCGCGAAGAAAGTGTTGGGCTCAAATGTTTCTTGATGTAGTCGTAATAGGTTCCACTCATCCCTGCGAAAGCCATCAGGCTCTCTTCTGCCGGGCGAGATGCGGGAAAGAGCGGACGAATGACGGGCTGAGTCAGACCGAGAAAGCCATCTTTGGGCATTTGGTCGGACCAGCTCTCCATATAATGTGTGGATGGGAAGACAGCGTCTGAAAGCTTGGCGGTCTCATCCATGCGATCCGTCAAACAGACGGAATATGCCACGCCTTCAAGTGCCTGGGCAAATCCTGCGCGGTCATACGCGGGATTCACGCGGTCCATGATGAGTACATCCACGGCACCCGCCTTCATATCTTTCATCAGCGACTGCAGAGCCGCTTCGTTTCCATTGCGGATGTACAGGCGCTCATCCATGCGGACTGTCCGGCCTTCGTTCTCCAGCATGCGGTTGATCCCTGCTGCCAGCATCTCCGCAGAAGCATCGTTCACGCCGTTGATGACCAGGGAAGCACCGCGCGCACCCAAGAGGTCCTGAGCTGCCTGCCCGATCATTGATTTAGCGGCTGTTCCCAGCTTGGCCTTGTTCAGAGGACTTCCTCCTGTCTTCGCAGCGATCTCGTTGTAAAGCGCCAGGAGCACCTGCGCCTGTTCGGATGCCTTTACACGGACGCGGTGGTCCGCATTGGCGCCTGCCAGACTCATATTCGATTCGAACTGATAATGACGCGACATGTCCTTTCCAGGCTCGCGGCGATCGGCATAGCCCTTGGACACACTCTGTCCGTTCAGGGAGGACAAGAAGTCTGAGCCCACAGCAACGATCACCCGTGCGCTGGCCATATCCACAGACGGCATGGCGCGAACACCGGTCATCTGCTCCCAGGCATCAAGTTTACCGGAGTGATCGACACTGTCGTACTGAACGAACCCGACATTTGGGTTGGCGGATGTCCATTCAGACATCATTTTCTTGTACGATGGACTCGACACCGAGTGGGCGAGCACGACGACTCTTTTGGCCGCATCCAGTTTTGACCGGACATCGGCATCGAAGGACGCCTGATCGGTCACCTCTCCGCCCTTCATGGGCTCTTTGAGCCGACCGTTGTCGTAAAGCGAAAGCACACTGCCCTGAACACGGGCATTGGTACCGCCATTGAACGGACTGTCGGTATTGGGCTCGAGCTTGATGGGACGTCCCTCACGCGTTTTGATCAAAACGGACGCAAAGTCGTGTCCATCATAAAAAGAAGAGGCATAATAACTCGGGACACCGGGGATCAGCTCATCCGGCTTGACCACATAGGGAATGGACTCGACTACAGGAGCCTCACATGCTGCGAGGGTCGCTGCGGCGGTTGAAAATCCGAGGTATTTCAGAAAGTCGCGACGAGAGGTGGATCCGTTCTCCAGGGCTTGCGCATCGCCCAGGAAATCTTCCATGGGGATCTCGCCCGGGAACTCCTTCTTGGCGAGCTCTGCGGTGGACACACTCCCGTCCAGCTCCGCCATTCCTTTCCAATATTGCTTTTGTTCAGCCATCGTGTTCAGGGATCGGTTGAGTTGTGGATCAATAGTGGCACTTGCCGCATTCCAGACCGCCGATCTTTTCGACGGTTATGGGCTCATCGCCGTACTTTTCTTTGAGTTGCTCGTGCAGACCAGCGTAGTAGCCATTGGTCTCTACCTGCACCTTCGTCTCTCTGTGGCAGTTGATGCACCAGCCCATGGTCAGATCGGCATGCTGATACACTTCTTCCATTTCTTCGATCGGTCCGTGACAGGTCTGACACTCCACCTGACCCGCTTTCACGTGCTGGGCGTGGTTGAAGTACGCCAGGTCGGGCAGGTTGTGGATGCGGATCCACTTCACTGCTTTTTGCTCGTAGTCTTCGATATAGGCACGTTCCTCGGGATCCCACCCAATGGCCGCATAGATCTTGGCGATCTCCGGTGAGCGTTCGCCGTCGTACTTCAGATTGCCCCGCTCATCCGTGATCTCGGAACCATCGATGTACATATGGCAATTCATGCACACATTGGTGCTCGGTATGCCCGATGAGGCCGAATGCCTTGCGGACGAATGGCAGTAATTGCAGTCCACCTGGTTTTCTCCCGCATGCACTTTGTGCGAGAAAGCGATCGGTTGCTCAGGCTGATACCCTTTGCCCACACCCACGCTCATCAGGCCGTAATAGGTCTGTTGCAGGAGCGTGACGCTGACCACAATGATGGCGATGACGATAAAGGGCTGGCTCTTGACCACGGTTCGGGTCCAAAATCCAGCATCGTCCAAAAAGTTGCTCGTAGGATCTCCCTTGACCACTTTGAGCGTGTTCTTGACCGTGTAGAGAATGGAGATCAGGAAAGCGAGGAAAAGAGAAAGGCCGATGATAACGGGAACCGAATAGTCTTTTTCGGGGGCGGCTGCCACAGTGGTGCCTGAAGCGCCTGCAATTACAGGTGCTGCTTTCTGATTGCCTTCGATGGTGTAGGCCAGAATGTCGTAGATGTCCTGATCGCTGAGCTGGGGAAAGGCCGTCATGACCGATCCGTTGTACTCTTCAAAAATGGCGATGGCGTCGGCATCTCCGCTTGCACGGAGCGCTGCATTGTCCTTGATCCAGGAGAGCAGCCAATCCAACTCACGTCGTTCAGTCACGTCTCCCAGCGCAGGACCTACGAGCTTCTTGTCGAGCTTGTGGCAGCTTGCGCAGTTGGCATTGAAAAGCGATTTTCCATTGGCCGCATCGCCTTCTACATCGTACGCAGAAAGGGGTGCAGAGGATACCGCAATAAGGAGAGTGGCTACAACTTTAAGAACTCGGGTTGATAGAATATTTCTCATCAGATTTTCCCAGTAATGTTGTCGGTCCAGGTTGTCTCGCAAAAGTACATTACAAACTGCCTTTTGCCTTTGCCTCCTAAGGGCGTGTTCTAATTTATAATCGTTCTAAATAGTCTTTGGACGCATTGTTGTAAGAAGAATTAAATCCGTACTTCGCAGCTATGCTCAGGCAACGATCTTTCATGCTCTTCATTCCGCTGATCTATGGCAGCTGCCTGCTCCATGCGCAAGACATTGATTCTTCTTCATTTGAGCTTTCGGAAAGTCCGAAGATCCAGCAGATGATGCGTGAATTCATTGAAAGCAACGCTGCGCAGCGAACGATTCAGGGGTACCGGGTTCAGATAGCCAACGGCAGCAAAGCAGAGCTTCTGGAATACAAGTATGCTGTTCTCCAGCAGTTTCCAGATCTGACCGTTCACCTTTTGCACGTTTATCCAGAATACAGATTGCAGGTAGGAGATTACCGAGACGCTTTGGACGCAGAGCGCGCTCTGAGCCTCATACGTGTCCATTATCCAGGGGCATTCACCCTGGCCACTGAGATCCAGTGGCCTTCACTCGATTAAGAGCGTTTTTCTAGAGGGTCTTTTTGACTTCGACCTCCTTGTATCCTTCGATCACGTCACCGACCTTGATGTCGTTGAAGTTCTTGATGTTCATTCCACATTCAAATCCCTTGGCGACTTCTTTCACGTCGTCCTTGAAACGCTTGAGTGAACCCAGTTCTCCTGTGTAGACCACCACGCCATCGCGGATCAGGCGGACTTTTGTGTTCCTGTGGATGGTGCCATCGGTAACGAAACAACCGGCAATGGTTCCCACCTTCGAGATCTTGAAGGTTTCGCGCACCTCGATGTTGCAGACGATCTCCTCCTGGACATCTGGCGAGAGCAGACCTTCCATGGCATCGCGCACTTCATCAATGGCCTTGTAGATGATGCTGTACAAGCGGATATCCACCTCTTCCTTCTCTGCCAGCTTCCGTGCGTTTCCGCTCGGGCGGACCTGGAAACCAACGACGATCGCATCCGAAGCTGCGGCGAGCAGAATATCTGATTCCGATATCTGACCCACTGCCTTGTGGATGATGTTCACCTGCACCTGCTCGGTGCTGAGTTTTTGAAGCGAATCGGAAAGTGCCTCGATGGAACCGTCCACATCGCCCTTGAGCACGATGTTCAATTCCTGGAAATCTCCGATGGCCAGTCGACGTCCGATCTCCTCGAGCGTCAGATTCTTGGTCGTACGCACACTCTGCTCGCGCTGTAACTGCTGTCGCTTGGTGGCGATCTGCTTGGCTTCGCGTTCGTCATCCATCACCGTAAAGCGGTCTCCCGCCTGAGGCGCTCCGTCCAATCCGAGGATGCTCGCCGGAGTAGCTGGTCCTGCCTCATCGATGCGCTTGCCCCGCTCATCCAATAAGGCGCGCACCTTACCAGAGTAAGGACCGGCCAGCATATAATCTCCAATGCGCAATGTTCCGGACTGCACGAGAATGGTGGAAATATAGCCTCGGCCTTTGTCCAGGGAAGCTTCGATGATGGTACCGCTGGCCGCACGATCGGGATTGGCCTTCAGTTCGAGCATCTCCGCTTCGAGAAGGACCTTGTCCAGCAATTCCTTGATGCCCTGCCCGGTCTTGGCCGAAATTTCCTGAGACTGGATCTTTCCGCCCCAGTCTTCGGTCAGCACGTTGATCTGGCTGAGGCCTTCCCGGATCTTATCGGGATTTGCCGTTTCCCTGTCCACTTTGTTGATGGCCACAACGAAGGGAACATCAGCTGCCTGTGCATGCGAAATGGCTTCCTTGGTCTGCGGCATCACATCGTCGTCGGCAGCCACTACGATCACAGCCACATCCGTGACCTGTGCACCGCGTGCGCGCATTGCCGTAAAGGCTTCGTGTCCTGGTGTATCGAGGAAAGTGATGAGTTTGCCATCTTCCAGCCCCACCGAATAGGCCCCGATGTGCTGGGTGATCCCACCGGACTCACCGGCAATGACATTGGTTTCCCGAATGTAGTCGAGCAAAGATGTCTTTCCGTGGTCGACGTGTCCCATGACCGTGACGATCGGGGGTCGGGGTGAGAGATCCTCTTCGCTGTCTTCTTCGGTATCGAAGACCTCCTGTACATCCGAATCCACAAAGTCTGTGGCAAAACCGAATTCTTCAGCGACGATATTCAGCGTTTCCGCATCCAGTCGCTGGTTCATCGTCACCATGATCCCGAGGGTCATACAAGCGGAAATGACCTCTGTGCTGGGCACATCCATCATGGTGGCCAATTCGCTCACGGTCACGAATTCGGTGACCTCGAGTGTCTTCTGTTCCTCTTCGCGGATGATCTCATCCATGGCCTCTTGCTCCCTGCGTTCCTCCCGCTTGGCCCTTCTGAGTTTCGATCCCTTGGACTTCTTGCTGCCCGAAGTCAGCTTTTCGAGGGTTTCCTTGATCTGCTTTTGGATCTGCTCGTCTGTGAGCTCCTGTTTGGGCGCTCCGCCGCCTCTTCTGCCTCCTGGACGACCCGTGCCTCCTCCGCTCGATATTCGCCTTCTCTTGGGCTTGTTGTCGCCAGCGGCATCTCCCTTTCCGTCTCTCTTGTTCCTGTCGCTAGGCTCAGAGGAAGAAGCCACTTTCTTGACCTTTGGTTTCTTGGCAAACTGGGAGACATCGATCCGCTTTCCTGTGTCTTTTACCCCGGAGAGTTTGACGTACTCGGTTTGCTTCTTCTCCTCTTCGCTCTTGTCCTCTGTTTCGCCCTTGGCTTCTGTGGATGGAGCAGCTGTGTCGGGCTTTTCCGCCGTTTCCTCTTTGGTCTTGGCCTCCGCTTTCTCTGCTGCAGGAGCTTCTTCTGTCTTGGGCGCCTCCTCTTCTTTCTTTTTTGCCGCTGCCTTTGGCTTGGCATCCAAGTCGATCTTGCCCACTTCCTTGAGTCCGGTCAGTTGGCTCTTGCCCTTGATCACTTCGGGCTCCTCGCTCGCCTCAGTCGCCTTTGCCTTCGCCTCAGCTGCCTCCTTTCGGTCGCTCTGTCGCGTTTCGAGGTCCTTGCGCATGGCCTCCTTCTCCTCTTCCTTGATGACCGCCACTTCCTGAGACCGCTGCTTCTTGTTCATATCGGTCTCGAACTCGTCGATGAGGGTCTGATACACCTCCGCGCTGATCTTGGCTGTAGGACGTGCCTCGATCTCGATGTCCTTCGACTCGAGGAACTCCACGGCTCTCTGCATCGAGATATTGAGCTCCTTCAATACTTTATTCAAACGCTGGGGTGCACTCATGAAGCTATAGGGCTGTCGGTTGTTCTTTTTCTTCTACTTCTGTTCCGTTCGGGACTGCATTATTCCTCGAGTTCTGTCTTGAGGATGCGAACGATCTCGTTGATGGTCTCTTCCTCCAGGTCGGTCCTGCTCACCAGATCCTCAACGGACAATTCAAGGACCGAACGCGCTGTATCACAGCCGATGGCCTTGAGCTCTTTGATGATCCAGTCTTCGATCTCATCTGCGAATTCCGTCAACTCGACATCCTCCTCTTCCACATCTCGGTACACATCGATCTCAAATCCGGTCAGCTTGCCGGCCAGGCGAATGTTGTGTCCACCGCGGCCGATGGCCAGAGAGACCTGATCGGGCTTCAAATAGACCTCTACCCGATCGCTTTCCTCGTCGATGGTCAGGTTGGTGACCTTCGCAGGATTCAGCGCCCGCTGGATGAACAATTGGGTGTTGTTGGTGAAGTTGATCACATCGATGTTCTCGTTCTTCAATTCGCGAACAATGCCATGGATCCGCGATCCCTTCATGCCCACGCACGCACCCACTGGATCGATGCGGTCGTCGTAGCTCTCTACGGCCACTTTGGCCTTTTCGCCGGGCACGCGAACCACCTTCTTCACGGTGATCAGACCGTCGAATACCTCGGGGATCTCCTGCTCGAACAATTTCTCCAAAAAGACCGGAGAAGTTCGCGAGAGGATGACCACGGGCTTCGTTCCCCTCAGGTCGACCTCATGGACCACTGCACGAACGGTGTCGCCTTTATGGAAAAAGTCCCTTGGGATCATTTGGTCCTTGGGCAGGATCAACTCATTCTGTTCATCGTCGTAGATGATGATCTCGCGGTGGCGGATGTGGTGGACCTCACCTGCGATGATCTCCCCTTCAAGATCCTTGTAACGCTTATAGAGAATACCGTTGTCGTGCTCCTGGATCTTGGCGATCAGATTCTGGCGGAAACTCAGGACGAATCGACGCCCCAGCTGCACCAAACTCACCGATTCGGAGACCTCTTCACCGATCTCGAAATCGGGCTCGATCTTGAGCGCCTCGGAGAGTTCGATCTCCTCGTTGGGTTCTTCCACTTCGCCGTCGGCCACGATGGTCCGGTTCCTCCAGATCTCCAGATCTCCTTTGTCCGGGTTGACAATGATATCGAAGTTCTCATCCGAACCATACTTCCTGTTCAGCTGGTTCCTGAAAGATTCTTCGATGATCGACATCAGGGTGACCCTGTCGATGTTCTTTTCCTCCTTGAAGTCGGAGAACGACTCGATAATGGCTATGTTTTCCATTTACGCTTTGAAGTTGACCGTTCGCTTGGCCGTCTCGATCTCCTCGAAGGGGATCGTACGACGTATTTCTACTGTTCTTTTTCCTTTTCCAATTTCCTTGGGCACTCGTTCCTTCCACCTCAATTCAACTGACCCCTCGTCCACCAACTCCAGACTGCCCTTGAGTTTCTGGCCGTCCTTGAGTTCCACCTGCATGAGCTCACCCACGTGTTTCGGGAATTGCCGCCGCTCAACGAGCGGTTCCAATGCGCCAGGAGAACTCACCTCAAGGGAGTAGTCTTCCTGGTCCCTGTCGAAAGCGGAATCGATGGCCCGGTTCAATTGTCCGAGTTGCTCCAGGGTAACGAAGTCGTCTCCGTCAACGAAAATGGAAAAGACGTTGCCTGGCCTGCTCTTGATGTCCAAAACGAACAGACCCTTTTCCTCTGCAGCTTTTCGGGTCACCTCATGGAGGGAATCCAAATCCATATTCCAACAAAAGAGGGGACCATCGTCCCCTCGTTGCACTTCCTTTCGTGCCGCGAATATAGGCAATTTAAAGCGCTCCGATCGT
>JAYOTP010000021.1:21145-40061 GCA_038150465.1 Flavobacteriia bacterium
TGACTGCCGGCTTGTTCGTGCAGATCGTCCACATTCTGGGTGATGATCTCCACGCTGAGCTGCTTCTGCAGATCGGCCAAATACCGATGTGCGGCATTGGGCAACACATGCTGCAGCTGTTCCCTTCTGCCGTTATAGAAGGAATGGACCCGTTCAGGATCCCTTTGCCAGGCTCCAGGTGTGGCCACCTCTTCGATCGGCTGGCCTTCCCACAATCCACCCTGACCGCGAAAAGTGCTCAAACCGCTCTCGGCACTGATGCCCGCGCCGGTGAATACAGAAAGATGGAAAGAGGACGACACGAGCTAAAAATAGGTGTCTCAGAACTTGGAGCGACCCTCCTTCAGATCGCTGGCTTTTTCAGACTTTTGCAGACCCCCGATCTGCTGCCCCCAATGGAAATACGCATCGACAACTGGAAAGATCTCCAAGAACAATTGTTCAGAGATACATGGGATGGACAGATCGACAGGCACCGCTCTTCTTATGTATACAGAGGATTGAACTCCGTAGACCACGTCCTGGAAACCAGTCTTCAGCGTCTTAAGGGACCCTATCCACGGCTCGAACACCATCTGCTTCGCAACTTCAGGAAGTATGCCCATCTGGATGCCTCTCCGGGGCAATCGACCTGGAACTGGCTGGCCCTCGCGCAGCACCACGGCCTTCCTACCCGCCTGATGGACTGGACCTATTCGCCCTATGTGGCCCTGCACTTTGCCACCAACGATCTGGAGCGGTATGAAGAAGACGGCCTGATCTGGGGGATCAATTACGTCAGACTCAACGAGCATTTACCAGAAGCCCTGAAGAGGGTGATCCATGATGAGGAGAGCAATGTGTTCACCGCGGATCTGCTGGAAAAGGTGTGCCGCACCCTTGACGAACTGGGCGATCTGGAAGAGAACCCTTTTCTTCTCTTCCTCGAACCGCCTTCGCTCGATGCGCGCATCGTGAATCAGTATGCATTATTCTCCATGCTCTCCCGAGCAGACATGAAACTGGGCGAGTGGCTCGAAGGACGGGCACATGAGGTTTTTCGGATCCGCATCCCCGCCGAACTCAAGTGGGAGATCCGGGACAAACTCGACCAGGCGAACATCACCGAACGCGTTCTGCTTCCCGGCCTGAGCGGCCTGTCCCAATGGCTGAAAAGACACTACAGCTCCCGTGGAGATCGTACATGATCATTTTTAATCTTTTCGCTGCCCTCGGATGCCTAATTTTGCCCTCCCTATGAACCCATCGATCATCCGTTTTCTGTGCCTTTTCTTCATCGCTTCTCTCGGGCAGACACATGCCCAAAGTGTGGAGAATCTTCGGCTGATGACCTATAACATCCTGTCCTACCGAACGGCCAATGGTCAGTGCACAGGGAACAACAACAACCCGACCTCCAAGGACGGATACATCAAGACCGTGGTCCAGTACATCGACCCGGACATCATCGTCATGAACGAGATCGGTGCCCAGCCGGTCAATTCAGACCGACTGCTGACCAACGCACTGAATGTGGGTGGCATCAACAAATGGGAACAGGCGAACTACAGTTCCAACGGCTGGTCGAATCTGGTCAACATGCTGTTCTACGACAGCACCAAAGTGGGCCTGCACAGTCAGCAGCTCATCGACAAGGATCTGCAGAACCAAAGCCTGGTACGGGCCATCGATCTCTACCGCTTGTACTACAAAGATCCCTTGCTTCATTTGGGCGGAGACACGGTCTACTTCGTGGTCGTGGCGCTTCACCTGAAGGCAGGCAACAGCAATGCCGACGAGAACGACCGGGACGATGCCACAGCGGCCCTGGTCGATCTGCTCAAGACCAAGGTGTCCGATGAGCACGTTTTCATCTGCGGCGATTTCAACAGCTACAGCGCCAATGAGGGCGGGATACAGAACCTGATGACAGCGAGTCCGCCATCCGAGCGTTTCTTCGATCCGATCGACAAGATGGGCGGCTGGAACAACTCACCCATTTATGCAGCTGTGCACACGCAGAGCACCCGCAACAGCGGAAACACGAACAGCGGCTGTTTTTCCGGTGGCGGACTGGACGATCGCTTCGACATGATTTTGGTCAGCGATGCTGTTCTCAATGATGCGGGCAGCGAGGTGAACTACACCGCCGGGAGCTACGAAGTACTTGGCAACGACGGCAGCCATTTCAACAAGGGTATCACCGACATTCCAGCAAATGGCTCGGCACCAAGTGTTGTGATCGATGCGTTGAGCGACAACAGCGATCACCTGCCGGTCTATCTCGAATTCGATGTACACAAACAAAGCCTGTCCGCATCGAACATCCTTCCTCCGGTCAGTGATCTCCGCATCCATGCAGCAGCAGCCGACCGTCTGGTCGTTCAGATGCGTTCCCGGACGTCTGGATCGATCCAACTGCGCGTTGTGGATCTTTTGGGCAGAAAGTTGATCGAGCGACCTTTTGAACTGCACAAAGGCAGTTCCGGAAAAGCAGAGATCGAGTTTCCTTATCAGAAGGGCATTTATCTTCTTCAACTGCAGGGAGCAGGCTGGGCCACGACCGAGAGATTTCAATGGCCGTGAACCGACTCTTGGCCGCCATATTCGTCCTTTTCAGCCCGATCCTTGGGGCACAGACTTCGTTCGAAGAGCGCACCACCACTTCGAGCAATATGCGTTTGAATGTCACCAATCTTGGCACCTTCGGAAACGCCTGGCGTGGCTACCGGGATGGCAGCGGAGACCCTTCCTGTGAATATCCGGCGGGTTCGGGGATCGAGCACCTTTTTGAGGGCGGCATCTGGATCGGTGGACTGGAAAACGGTGCCAACGTCCGAGTGAGCACCTCGGCCTACGATCAGCCACAAGGCTATGCACCCGGACGGGCAGGTTTTGAGTTCACCGCCTCTCCAGGCAGTCAGCTCGGCGAACGATCCAGCCTTCAGGACAATCCGAATTACTCTCTTCAGGCGGTTTCTCATCAGGATTACATTGCCGCATTCACCGACGCCAATGTGCAGATCCCGGGAACAAGCATTCCCATCAGCCAGCACACCAGCCCAATGAACATCGAGGTGGAGATGAAGACCTACAACTGGAATTATACCTTCTCGGATTTCATGGTCATCGTCGACCTCAAGCTGCGCAATGCCGGCACCTCTTTTTTCGACGAACTCTATGTGGCGCTTTGGAACAACACTGTCGTTCGGAACATCACGGTCACGCCTGCCGGATCGGGCGGATCCGTGTTCTACAGCCAGGGCGGAAACGGCTACATGGACAGTCTGCATTTGGCCTATTGCTACGACGCCACTGGTGATGTGGGCTTCACCGACAGCTACATCGGTCAGAAGTTCCTCGGTGCCGAGGACAAATACGGATTCCACCACCCGCATGTGGATTCTTCGCTGAACAGCCTGACCGGACTTCTGGAAGCCGATACAGCCTTTGATGTGCACTATAACGGATGGCAGTTCAACTCGAGCAGTGCCGCCTACGCCTTTCCATCCACGGACAATCAGCGCTATCTGAAGATGTCTGACGGGTTGAACCACAGCCCCTGTTGGACCAACCCGAGCCTGCCCAATTGTGCGGGTTTGGACATTCAATCAGACTTCAATGCGCCAGGAAACCGATCGGATCTGCTGGCGGCAGGACCTTTTAGAAAGTTCGAGCCGGGAGACGAGATCACCGTCACTTTCGCCTACGTGGTCGGTCCCAAGAACGAAGACGGCAATCCAAATACGGACAACAATCCGGTCCAGAGGGCGCATCTGATCAACAATGCCAATTGGGCGCAAACGGCCTTCAACGGAGAAGACGTCAATTTCAATGGGCTCTTGGACAGCGGAGAGGACACGGACGGCAATGGAAAGATCACCCGCTTCATTCTGCCCAGTCCACCCGATGTGCCCCGCACGCGCATTGAAGCGAGCGATGGCAAAGTGGACATTTACTGGAGCAATAATTCCGAGGCAAGCGTCGACCCGATCACACGCATCAAAGACTTTGAAGGATACCGTGTCTATCTGTCCAAACTGGGCTTTGATGTGACCGGTACGCCGGATCTGGCCCGGGATTTTGTGCAGATCGCTTCTTACGACAGCACCGGGAACGGACTCTTCTTCGACAATGGATTCGGAGCGATACAACTGCCCGATCCGGTCTATTTTGATGGGGATACCGTGGCCTATCACTACAGGTACACAATGGATGGTTTGCAGAATGGCTGGCAGCACGCCGTGGCGGTGACCGCATTCGACCGGGGAAATCCAGCGTCCAATCTCGAGCCCCTGGAATCGAGCTATCTCGCCAATGATTTCCGCGTCTTTCCGGGCACACAGGCCAATGAGGACATGAACAATGCTCAGCCCTTTGCCTATCCCAACCCATACTACTTCGGATCGGCCTGGGAAGGAAGAAGCAATTTTCAGGAGGAGAGCCGAAAACTGATCTTCGCCAACCTTCCACGCCGCTGCCGCATCACCATATTCAATCCAGCCGGCGATCTGATGGACCAATTCGTACACGATGCAGCATACGACGGTCAGGACATCAGATGGTTCCGTTCCTTTGGCAGCGAAGACCCAGGGGAAAATGTTTTCTCCGGCGGAGAACACGCCTGGGACCTGCTCACACAAGACACACAGATCATATCCCGCGGTCTCTACATGTTCACCGTAGAAGACCTGGATACGGGAAAGACCTACACCTCTAAATTCGTCGTCATCAAATAACAACAGCGCACAACCCGAATACCATGAAACACCTCTCTCTCATCCTTGCATTGATATGCACCTGCTGGACTGCTCAGGCACAGACCCCCTATGTCAGCATCAACAGCATCATGACCATTCCGCAGTCGGATCTGCAGAATTGCAACGACACCACGAGCTATTTGGGCGATACAGTGGTCACACGAGGCATCGTCATCATCGACGGCGGTCTGTCTGAAGTGGCTTCTGGGAGCGTACAAGGCGGTCTTCGTCCGTTCATACATGTGGTGGACACCGCCGCAGGTGGCGCCATGGATCCTTTCAGCTCCATCGAGGTGATGGGTGTGATCCGCGATGCCTCGGGCAACCTCATCCCACACCCCAACTTCATCTACGTGGCTCCCGGCGACGTGGTCGAGATCACGGGCATCGTAGGGGAATACAATGGAAGCAAGCAGATCTCTTTGCTGGATGGAAATTCCTTCAACGTCTTGAATACGGCCGCTGCTCCGAGTCCGGCCATTGTTCCATTGAGCGATCTGAACGACGCCAATGCGATCAACCAATTGCCCACCGGTGAGCAATGGGAAGGCGCTTATGCCAAGATCGAGAACGTGACCGTTTCAGAGGTCATCTACTTTTCTGGCGGCAGCCGCGTGAGCTTCAATATTGTGGACGGAAGCGGAAACCGGATGAATGTATCCGACCGCTACCTCGCCCAGAAATTGCCCTCACATCAGGTGATCAATGCCAATTCACCCAATTCCACCGCAGCAGGCGGACCCGGCACCGGCACTTTTGTCCCTCCCGTCCCCGGTACGTTCTACAACAGCATCAGCGGGGTGATCCGTCACGATGCCAATGGATGCACAGGCGACAATGGACGCGGCTATGAGATCAACCCATTTCTTGCCTCTCACTACGACCTGGGCTATGCGCCTCCCTACATCGCCAATGTAGACCGCGATCCGCTGATCCCGACCAGCAACCAAAGTCCGGACATCACCATGAACATCACGGATTTTGACGGAAGCGTGGACAGCGTCTCCTTCTGGTACACCGATGATGCGAATCTGATGCCGAGTCAGTTCCAGCAGGGAAGCATCGCCTTGCTCGCCGGCACAACGGACGAATACGAGGCCAATCTGCCGAATTTCCCTGACGGGACCTTGGTGCGTTATTACATCTACGCCGAGGACAACGACGGCAACGGTTCCTATCTTCCTTCCAAGCCACTCAATCAGGCCGAACCCAACTTTGACTATTACACCGTTCGCGACAACGGTTTGATCATCCCAGATATTCAGTTCTCGCTGGCGCCCAATGGAAACTCCCCATTTGTGGGCAAGACCGTGACCGTGACCGGCTATGCGACCAGCTCCACCAAGCCCTACGATCTGGGCTATGTCTACATACAGGACCCCAACTACAGCGAGTGGTCGGGCATCGCTCTGAGAGGAAGCAACTCCCTGACGGATGTATTCCGCGGAGAAGAAGTGACCGTGACCGGACAGGTCGTGGAATCGTTCGGTTTCACCATGATCGATGTACTGAGCCTGAACCGCACCGGAAACGTCATGATGGTGCCTCCTGTTTCGATCGATCCTTCGGACAGTGCGGCCTATGCCGACCGGACCGTAGAGAAGTACGAGGGCATGCTCATTCGGGCCGAACTGCCTGGAAGCAAGGTCTGGATCACTGAGGAAAACCTCGGCTTTGGCGACTATGCGATATCCACACAGGCCGGTGCGCCCTTGCAGCGCTCCATGCGCGTACTTGCCGGAAGGCAGAGTAGCACCTCCCAGTCTTCACTCTATGTTTCCCTCGTGACCGATACCGCTCTGAGAAGCGTCAACGGATTCATGGAAGTTCCTGCGATCGCAGTTTCCGATACCATGAACATGGATGCCCTGGTCGGGGTGCTGAGCTATGGGTTCAGCAACTACCGCATCCTGCCCAGGAACAATGACGATTTCATCGGAGTCAATGTCGCTCTCGATTCTACGGACCTCGCCTCTTCGCCCTTCAATATCGAAGAGATCCATGCGCTGCCCGGAGTCAAGGTGTATCCGAATCCGAACGCTGGCGAATTCCGCGTGGGAATGGAGTCCATTCGCCCCATGACCTATCGCCTGATGAACTTCCAGGGGCAGCTGCTACAAGAAGGGATCATTGAGCGGGACGGACAGCGGATCGACGCAAGCCAACTGCCCAGTGGTTTCTATACCCTGATCCTCGAAGATTCAGCCACCGAGCGCCATGCGGTCGAAAAGATCCTGATCCGCCGATAGGCGATCGCCTCCGTGCGCTGGGAAAAAGCACATATTGGATGGATGGGAGCGGTTCTGCTCCTTTCCCTCTCCTGCAGGAAAACGGGTGAGCTGTTGCCGAACAGCCCACCCGACTCCTATTTCGTTGTGGACAGCATTCCCCTTTCCGGACAGCAAAGACTGAACAGTCAGGTGTCGCTGAGTTGGTATGGTACAGACCGTGACGGCTATGTGACCGGTTTCGAACTGAGCGAGGATGGTGTGAACTGGCGATTCACAGAGCGACAGGACAGTTTGTTCAAGTTTGCTTTGCCCAGCGGCAACGACTCTGTGGATATCGAACTCTGGCTGCGTTCTGTGGACGACAAAGGAGCGGTCGATCCCGACCCTGCCTTCTTGCGCATTCCCGTGAAGAATTCGCCTCCGCAAGCCTCCTTTGAACAGAAGGCGCTTCCCAACGACAGTGTGCGATCGGTGGTGACCTTCCGCTGGAACTATTCGGATCCCGATGGAGCCGAGTCGGTCGTCTCCGCATTCCTGAAAGTCAATCAGGGCAGCTGGACGCCCATCGACCGAAATCAGGCGCTCGTCTCCCTCGTCCTCGACCCTTCAGCATCCGGAAATGCGACAGCAGAGCTTTACTACGGCACAGAGAACAATGCATCGCTGACCGTGGATGGGCTTCTTGCAGACGCCCCCAATCAGATGTATTTGAAGGTGCAGGATCTGGCGGGCTCGGAAAGTTCTGTGGATTCGTCCAATGTGTTCTTCCTGCGCCAAAAGACCAGCGATCTCCTGCTGGTGGGTGCACAGCCCACATCGGTTCGACAAGCGTACACGGGCTTGTTGGACGAATTGAACATCAGCTATGACATCGAGGATTATCACCGCAATGCAGCAGCCGATGCGCCTAAATTCTGGGATCCGGGTTTTCGTTTGTTGAGCGGACTCTACGACAAGTTGTTCATCTATGCCGACCCCAGCACCCTGCCCCCGAATCCGGTCTCAGGAGCAGAAGAACCGCTCTTGAATCTGGCCGCATCCGCCATACAGATCTTCACCGACAAAGGAGGAAAGAGCCTGACCACAACCTCCTTCACTCCGACTGCCGACATCACGCCGCTCATCGGCGCCTTTCCCATCGATCAGGTCATCAGCTCCCCGGGGCAGGCTCGGGTGGTTCCCGATAGTGGCTTGTATTCCGTGGACTCCATCGCTTATCCCGACCTATTCCCCTCCTCCATCGACATCGGCGTAGACCCTTTTGTGCGTTCGGCAGACTCCGAACTCTTCTATCGGGCCCGACTCACCCGACTGAGCGGATGGAATGGAGACGACCTGATCGCCTCAAGGCGAAGGAGGAATGGCTCGGTCAATCAGATCCTGTTCAGCATCGAACTCCACAAGTATCTGGGCGATCGGCCCGCCATGCTGCAGCTCTTCGATCAAATATTCAACGATGATTTCGACTGGTAGGGCACTCTTTCTTTTTCTGCTGCTGGCTCTGAGCCTTTCGGTCGGTGCGCAGGAATCCACGGGCACCCTTACCGGGACGGTGAAGGACAAGAATACAGGCGAACTGCTCTTTGGTGCCGGTATCAAGCTGGTGGGAACCTATAAAGGGCAGACCTCCGATCTGGACGGGCGCTTTGTCATCAGCGGCATCAAGGCCGGAGACTACAACATCAAGGTGCAGTACATCGGTTACAGCACAACGCTGCTCACGGGTATCCGCGTTGAAGCAGGTGGCATAAAAAATATCGAGGTGAATATGCTTCCTGCCGTCGAAAACCTTCAGGAGGTGACCGTGGTGGGGCGGCAGACACAGGTGAATCTTGAATTGGCCGCCTCGGAGATCAGTGTGAGCAGGGAGCAGATCGAGGGAATGAACAGCCGAGATGTACAGGAAGTTGTGGCTCTGCAGGCGGGCGTGGTGAAAACACAAGACGGCATTCAGATCCGTGGAGCGCGGGTCTACGAAACAGAATACATTGTGGACGGTATCAGTGCACAGGATCCATTGGCGGGTACCGGATTCGGTGTACAAGTGGCCAGCGGCTCGGTCGAACAGCTGGATATTCTGACCGGAGGCGTAAGCGCCGAGTACGGTGGAGGTTCCTCAGGAGTGATCAACACCCAGATACGGGAAGCAGGCGAAAAGGTCGAGATCTCGGGTTCCTGGCAATCCGATCACCTGTTTGGAAGCGGTGCCCGCAGCTCCTTCAACTCAGATGTCATGGAATTGACCATCGGGCTGCCTCTCAACAAGAAAAAGAACCTGACGCTCTTCAACAACCTGACCACGCTGATGACCGATGAGTACTTCGGTCCGACCGCCAGCCAATTGCGCAGCTCTTTGATGTCCGCCACCCCGGAAATGTGGGCCCCTCGATACACCAACGGCTTCACCCATACCACCAAGCTGGCCTGGAAACTCCCCTCCGGAACCAAGATCACCCTGACCAATCAGCATTCGCTCAACATCAATCAGAATTCCCGCACCCTGCAGATCGTAGGTTTTGACGCCATTCTCCGACCGGGTTTCCAATATCCCTTCTCACTCGACCTGGACAATGCGACCACCTACACCCACCACTCCAATCTGACGGCGATCAACCTCCGGCACCTGATCAACGAACGCTGGGGATTGAGCGTGTCCCTTGGTCGGCTGTTCACCAATCTTCGGGCGGATGCCAATGGGCGGCCCTTCCGATACGAAACAGTGGATCAGATCTTTGACCCGGCGAACATCGTCACAAATCCGATCGGCGTTTTCAACCCGGGAGATCCGACAGGGATCTATTATGTGTTGCCCGGGGACGGATTGTACAATAACGGCGGGATATCCACGCTGTGGCACGATCATTATGCGCGGGAATACACCCTGAAGGCCAAGATGAACTGGTTCCCGAATCCCGCCCATGAAGTGGGTTTTGGTTTTGAGCACCAACTGCTGGAGTACCAGTGGGTGGATGTGAGCCGTCCGTGGGTGGGTGCACCGATACAGATCAACGACAGCGTTCAAACGCCCAACATCAGCATTGGAAGCAGCAACGACATCTGGAAGGTTCGTCCACAGGAGGGCGGGCTTTTCATTCAGGACAAGATCACCTACAAAGGGATCATGGCCACCCTGGGGCTCCGACTGAATTATTGGGCGCCCGGCGCCTTCGCAGACGATGCAGTGGATGATCCGAATGCTCCTGTGATCGGGCAGATCCGAACCGATTATCAGGACAATACGGTCGGTCTCTTTGGACTGCGCTGGAAAGCCCGGCTGCTCCCAAAGGTCAATGTCACCTTCCCCGTGACCGAGAACAACATGCTCTTTTTCAATTACGGACATTCCATGCGCATCCCGCATCCGCGCTTCGTGTACGCCGGACTGGATCCCGTATTCCAAGACCGGTCTTTTTTGTCCAGCCTGGGCAATCCAGACCTCGACCCCGAGGTGAATGTCTCTTACGAGATCGGAGTGAAGTCTCAGATCACACGCGATTTTGCACTGAGCATTTCCGCCTACAACAACAATCGTTTCGACTACATCGTCAGCCGCAGAGTGATCGTGAAGGACCAGACCGGAAGACCAGTGACCAAGAACCTGTACATCAATCAGGACTATGCCAAGATCGCTGGCGTGGAGGTCGGTGCCTTCTATCGTTTCAAGGAACAATGGGACCTGTTCTCAAATGTATCCTATCAGGTGGCGCGTGGAAAGAGCAACAGTGCACGCGAGAGCTCCCTTCAGATCGAACAAACTGGTGAAGTGGCCCTGACCCGGGAACAGTATCTGGCATGGGACAGGCCGTGGACGATCAATGCGGGCGTTTCCTACAGTCCGGACGCCAGCCAAAGTTGGTGGGGCTTCAATCCCAAAGGCCTGCGGGCATTCGTGAGCTTCAACTACACCTCTGGCTTTCGATACACGCCCCAGGAAAAAGTGGCAGAGAACGATCTGGGACGGCCCGAGTACCGCATTGAAGTGGATCGCTATCTGGAAGAACAGGCCAGTCCGTGGATCAATTTCGATGGAAAGCTGAGCTATCAGTGGATGTGGAACAAGCAGAAGGAAACCGGGCTGATCTTCAGTGTGGAAGCGCGGAATCTGCTCGACAACAAAAATGCCCAGATCATCAATCCAGTGACCGGGCGCGCCTACGAGTACGGAGACGATGTGCCCAATACCTGGCGTGATCCGCGTCCGGAGTACAATGGGCCGCAGGAAAGTGGTGTGGATCCGAGGAATCCATCGCGCTACCTCGCTCCCCGGCAGTTCTTATACGGAATCGCATTTCGCTTTTGATGAAGAAAAAGGCCTGCATAGCGATCCTTCTGACCCTCCTGCTGTATAAGGCGGAGGCACAGCTGATCCCGATCTACGGAGGGGAACGGGCGGGTCTGTCCTCTTTGGTCTTCCTGAAGAACGATATGAGTGCCCGCTCGCTGGGTATGGCCGGCGCCTCTGTGGCCAACGACGGAGATGCCTACGCCTTCATGACCAATCCCGCAGCGGCGATGCAACTCGATGGAAGCAGCTGGAGTGCGAGCAACTATTTCATCGGCAGCGATGTGCACCAAAGCTGGTTGTGCGGTTCTTTTCCAATGAAGGACAAGGTCTCGGTGCTTGGCGTTCATCTGAACAGTTTGAATTCAGGGGCCATACCCGAACGGACAGAATTCCAACCTGGGGGCACAGGACGCAGCATCTATGTGACCAATCTCTCGGCCGGGATCGGTTACGCGCGTCAGCTGAGCAGCCTTTTCAGCGTGGGAGTCAATCTGAAATACCTCTATGAGGGAATTGCCGAATACAGCGACCATACGGCTGCTGTGGATGTGAGTTTCCTCTACAAGACCGATTACAAGAAACTGCAGTTTGCGGTCATGGTCCAGAACTTTGGCGGCAACAGTTCTCTCAGCGGAAGCGATCTGCCCGTGGGATTCAATCGCTCTGCGCCAGGAGATCTGGAAGACAATACGGTGCCCACAAGATTCATGATGGGCGTATCCGCAGTGCCCTGGGAGGCCAATGGTCATTCCCTCCGGACGAGCCTGCAGCTGAATCACCCCAATGACAATGCAGAGAATTACCGCATCGGTCTGGAATATTCGTGGCGCAGCATTCTTTCGGTCCGCAGCGGCATGCGCCTGAATGTTCGTGGACAGCCCTATCCCACCTTTGGCTTTTCGGTTCGCAGCCTGATGGGCATGCATCCGCTCTATCTTGATTACGCTGTGAATCCGACAGACCTGCTCGGCTTCCAACACCACATCGGACTGCGCTTCAGCATCCTGAAAAACGAGAGGAGATGAACAGACTTCTGCATCTTATGGCTGCGCTTGTGCTTCTGAGCTCCTGTGAAGACTACTTTGGGAAGGAAACGGATCTGGGATTCATCGAAGTGCCTGAGTTCTCGGACCGGGACATCGCCTATGTGCCCATTCAACCTCCCATCGGCGGTCTAGTGCGCCCTACCGATATCTGCATTGGATTTGACGAGTTGCTCTATGTGGTGGATGAGGGAACTCAGGAAGTCATCTGCTTTGACGAAAGCGGAAATGAGATCGCTAGGAAATTCGTCCAAGGCGCGCGATCCGTCAGTCAGGACCGTCGGTTCGACCTTTTGGTCATTGGAACGCGTACCGACAGCATTGCAGGAGTGGAGTATGACCTCAGCTGTATTTATCGGCTTCGGCTCTTCGACGAGAACGGTTACGGACTGGGTCGGGCTTCTGTGATCTCAGAGATCGTGCATCCTTTCTATTTCAAGTCCACTTTCAGCAGCGGCGATGCCCTGGTACAATTCCATAAGATCGGAGTGATCGGAGACAACTTCAACCCCGATAAGAACAACGCTTTCTATGTGACCCGTACCGGGCCCAGTTCCAACAATGCCGGCCTAGGTCCGGACGATGCGGTGGTCCTGTTCGATGCCGACGATCAGTTTGAGAGCACTGTACTGGTCAGCAGTTCCGGCGGTCAGTTCAACGATTTCTTCAGAGATCCCAGTGGCTTGGTGACCCGCACCCAACCGCCTCAGATCACTGCAGGAGAGGGCAAAGACTTTTTGGTCAGCTCAATGGACGTGAACCAGCTGCTCAAAGTGCAGTACATCCAATTCGAAGAGAGCGATTTTGGCGCTCAATACAGCCCGCTCATCTTCCCACAGGACACGAGTCTGGCCGATGGCTTTCTGACGGATCCAAACAAATTCACAGCGCCCACGCATATCGCCCTGACCGGAGACGGAACGAATTACCTCTTTGTGACCGATGCGGCCAAGGACAGCGTATACCAATTCACACTGACGGGCCTCGAGGGCATCCAACCGCCTCCTGCCAGCGGAGAACCGCGCTACCAAAAAGCCAGCTTTGGGGGCAGCGGAAACGGGCCCACAGAATTCAATGAACCGCTTGGGGTGGCCTATTGGAACGAGATCCTTTATGTCTGCGATGCGGGCAATGCACGGGTATTGCGCTTTAAGCTCACCTTGGATTTCGAATGATTGCCGAGAGCATCTGATCGCTCATTCAGAGCAGACCTTCCGACCTGCACTTGTCCCCCGCGTGTTCATTTTGTTAATTTTACACTGAGAAACCATTTCATGCGCGCAAAACTCATCGGAGTTCTTTTGATCGTGGCCTCCATGGGAGGAACCTCGGATCTATTGGGTCAGGAGACCACCTCTGTTGGGGAGGCCTTCAACGAGTGCCCGATCTTTGTTCCTACGGCCTTCACGCCGAACGGCGACACGCGCAACGATCGTTGGGGAGCGCACATCAATCCTTCCTGCAAAGAAGTTGAATTCAACCTGCGGGTATTTGACCGCTGGGGCAGACTGCTCTTTCATGCGCGTGAGTCGGGTGAACGCTTCTGGTGGAACGGAAGGGACATCGACGACCAGCGCCTTCGTGCAGATATCTACGTTTGGCAACTGGATGCCATCTTCATGGATCCCTCGGATCAGGAACGAGTAAAGATCCAGCGAAAAGGAACGGTCGCTCTTATTCGATAATTCTGACGAACAGATAAAAAAGGCCCGAGCATTGAATGCTCGGGCCTTTCTCATTTATAAGATCTTGGCTCTAGTTCTTAATGGGCGGCGCTCCTGCCCGTTCCAGCGCCGAATCTACTTTATCCAAGCCAGAACGAAGTTCCTCGATCTGTTCTTCATAGGCCTCGAGCTCTTTTTGAATGAGTGCCATGGTCTCCAAATTGGTCTGGGTCGGACCATAGGAGGAACGGCCGACACTTCGCACCAAGGCGAAGAGACGCTCGGAGATCAAAGGAGGGGTCTTCTCGCCCATCTGCAATTTGAGCGGCTCACCAGACCAATTGGTCTTCATCGCCTGGATCTCTTTGCGAAGGACAAAAAGCAGACTGTCCGTACTTCCCGGAGCGCTTTGGCTGCGTTCGGCTGCAACCTGCTGGGCCTCCACCCGCTTGGCCAAGTCCGATACCGCCATGCTGATCAGGTCGCTCCGACCGCTGGCGGCTTCCAGGCTTCTCCAAAAAGCATCGACTTCTTCCATACTGCTGCCCTCCAATGCCCCTTTGCGCAGCGGTTTCAGTTCAAATGAGACCGGACCCTGGCTCCATTGGACCTGACCATCCTGGAGAAGAACAAGCGAAGCCGTGTAGGATCCGGGCACTGCCGGAAAACCTGCTGGGCCTCTCGGATCCATTTCTTTGGGCGGTCTGGACGCATTGAGTGCCCCCGCAGAAGGATGGCGCATATCCCAATTCACCCGATGGAAACCCTTGCCATGCGGTGCGGGGATGCGTCGGATCACTTCGCCCTCGGCATTGCGGATGATCAGCATGAGCTTTGGACCTTCGTCCACTCGTTCGGCTTCCATGGCCTCGTAGCCAGCGAAGGGAATGGCCAGCTTGGCTCGGGATCTCTCCCCTTTCTGACGCTCTTCCTTCAAAGAACGGTAACCGTCTCGTAGATAGTAGGTGAAGTTGACTCCATGTGGTGGATTCGGCGCAGTAAAATGCGCATGGCCCATGGAACCTTTGACCGAACCAAAGTCCAGATGAGGACGTGGGAAGAACCACCAGGCATCCCTTGGCTCAAAAAGGGCAGCCTCCTGCGCCATTAGATCCTGATCGATGGCCCGCAGCGGACTGATGTCGTCCAACACATAGAAACTGCGTCCGAAGGTTGCCGCCACCAGATCGCTCTCCCTTCGCTGAATGGTGATGTCGCGAACGGGAATGGTGGGCATACCTCCATTGAGCTTCATCCAGTTCAGCCCGGCGTTCAAGCTGAAATAGACGCCGAACTCCGTGGCCAAAAAGAGCAATTCGGATCGCTCATGGTCCTGTACCATTCGCCAGACCAGGGTCTTTTTGGGCAGTCCGTCGGTGAGCCGTTCCCAGGTCTTCCCCTTGTCGCTGCTCTTGTAGAAATAGGGCCGGTAATCACCTTCTTTGTGGTTGTCCAGGCAGGCGTAGACCGTTCCAGCATCGACCAGATCGGCCCGCAGATCGTTCACAAAGGCTCGCTTGGGAACACCGGGAAGAGTCGATACCTCGAGCTTGCGCCAGTCGGCACCTCCATTTTCGCTGATCTGTATCAGTCCATCGTCCGTGCCCACATAAAGGAGCCCCTCCTGTACGGGCGATTCTGCAATAGAAGTGATGGTGTTGTAATTGGACATGGCCAGAAAGTCCCATGCATTGTCGATGCTCTGTTTCTTTCCCATGATCGGCAACTCCACACGATTCTCGTTGCGGGTCAGATCCGGAGACACAGCGCGCCACGAATCGCCTCGCTGATCGGAACGCCACAGGCGATAGGAGGCAAAATAGATGCGTTTGGGATCGTGCGGGCTGACCAATATCGGGGCATCCCAGTTGAAGCGCTCGTGGGGATCATTGGCCCCGGGTTGCGGTTGGATATCGACGATCTCACCCGTGGACAGATCGATACGAGATAGGGTTCCCTCCTGTCGTTCTCCGTACATGATGTTCGGATTGCCTGGCTCAGTGGCCGGTTGATGCCCGTCCCAGTCGAGTACCACCTTCCAGTCGGAATTCTGAATGCCGTGCGGGTTGTCTGTGCGCGAGGGACCACCCTGGGTATTGTTGTCCTGCGTTCCTCCGTAGATGTTGTAGAAAGGCTCGGCATCATCCACCGCCAGCTTGTAGAACTGAGTGACCGGCAGATTGGCGACAAAACGCCAGGTCCGGGTCAGATCGAAGGTTTCATAAAGCCCGCCATCGGTTCCGACCATCAGATAATTCGGATCGTTCTTTTTGAAGGCGATCGCATGGTTATCCGAGTGCTTGTGCTCCTCGCTCATTCGGTAGAATGTCTTTCCTCCGTCGTCGGATATCTGCATCCGCACATCGACCAGATACAATCTTCCCTCCTGATGGGGCGATGCATAGAGTTCCTGGTAATAATGCGGCCCGGTGGCTCCGGCAACCGCAGACGAACGCTTTTCCCAGCTGTTGCCGCGGTCGGTGGAACGAAACACACCTCCTGTGCGCCGATCCAATTCGATGGCCGCATAGACCACATCCGGGTTCTGTGGCGAGAGTGCAATCCCCATCTTCCCCATCTTGGATGAAGGCAGTCCATTCTTGAGCTGCGTCCAGCTTTTGCCTCCGTCCTCACTTCGGTAGATCCCCGTACCGGGCCCACCGCCCATATATGCGGCTACGGTCCGGTGGCGTTGCCAGGTTGCGGCATAGATGCGATCGGGGTCTCGCGGATCCACTGCAATGTCCGTGACGCCCGTCCAGGCATTGGGCTGCAAGGTGTTCTTCCAGTTCTTGCCCCCATCGTCCGAACGATAAAAACCCCGCTCACCGCCTTTGGACCAAAGTGGCCCTTGAGCGGCCACCCAAATGATGGAAGGATCCTCCGGATGGACAATGATCTCTGAGATGTGTTCCGATCTCTTCAGACCCATATTCGTCCAGCTCGCGCCGCCATCCGTGGAGCGGTAAATGCCATCTCCAAAGCCCACATGACGTCCGCCCACATTTTCACCCGTACCCACCCAGACCGTATTCGGGTCGTGCGGATCGATGGTCACACAGCCAATGGAATAGACCGGCTGTGCGCGAAAGATGTCCTGCCAGGTGGTACCCGCATTTTCTGTTTTCCACACGCCACCAGAGCCCACTGCCACATAGCGGATGTTCTCATTTTCTGGATGGATGGCAATATCCGCAATGCGGCCCGACATGAATGCAGGACCGATGCTGCGAAATTCAAGGCCACTGAATGTGGAATCCTGCACTGGGACAGGAGCGTCTGTTTTCCTTCGTTGGCCATGTACAAGCGTGAAGGCAGAAAGGAGACAGAGAGTGAATAGCTTTTTCATTGTTCAGGAATTTCTGTTTTTAAATGTACGCTGACGAGCAAGTCCTAGAGAAACCCATCCCGAACAGCTTCGGTTCATTGACCTTTAAGTGTCCCTACAACACTTTCTGTGTGTATAATGAACACTAATTTGAAATGAAATAATATATTTGATTGACTTGTTTTTTGGAACTACTGGTAATCAAGCTATTGGAACGATGAAAAAACAACTATTTCTCTATGCCGCCCTTGCCTTCTCTTTGGGCTTGGTCGCGCAGCCTGCCAATTATGCCTGGATCGCAGAATTTGATGGCAGCTATGGAAATACAAGGACTTTCAGCGATGGTGCTGCGGGCAGCAGTTTTAGATCCTTGACCATCCAAGCCACTTCTTCAGATGACGAATACGTCATTGAATGGAATAGTTTCAGTAATAAGTGGCAAAATGGAAGCACCCCTTTGAATTCAGAATTTACTCTATTTCACGGAGGGAGCAGTTCGCCCAATGGGGTGATTTCAGGTGGAGTAACATCTTCTAAATATTATACCTTCCAAATAGAAGGTCTGGATTATTCCAATAGGAATGCAGTCGTAATGGAGACAGATAACACGCCTATAGACTTTCATTCGACCTCTTCCACTGCAGTGAGCACTCCATCGGCGGGAAGTGCCAATCCAGGTCAGGACATCACCTTAAGCATTGAGTTGTCGGGATCTAAGTCCAGCCAAGAGAAAGTATTCATCAGATACAGCAAAGACGGATTTTCAACCTCTGATGTTGTGGAAGCTACAGGAACAGGATCCACTTGGACAACGGCCACTGCGACCATTCCAGCCTCCTACAATACGGCCGGAGCAACTGTGGCCTACTACGCATACACGACAACCGTTTCAGCTACGAGTTCCTCCAATCACGACCTGATATCTTTAAACCTTGCCAACAACGGCGGAAGCAATTATTCTTACAGCGTAAACAGTTCTTATACGACACAAAGTGCTGGAAGTTGGTCTTCGGTCAGCACTTGGGGAGGGACTGCGGTTCCTTCATCTAGCTCTTCAGTCACGATCAATCATGACGTCACACTGGATACGGATGCAACGATCTCAGGACTTACCATTTCCTCAGGAACATTCACCGCTTCGGATGGATCTGCCCGCACCCTCACCATTTCCCGTAGTGATGCAGGAAGCGCCACGACCCTCACAAATACAGGAGGCACATGGGCCAACGGAAGCGGAGGCAGCACGGTCGTATTCAGCGGAAGCCCAGGTTCTGGAGATGCCATACACCAAACCTCAGGTACACTGGGCTTGCAGAATGTGACCATTGAAAAATCAGGGGGGAGCAATAATGTTGGGGTGGATTTTCAAGCCAATTCCTCTGTATCGGGAACCTTGGAAATCGGTACAGGGGGATATGTTTCGACTTCTCCGCCAAGTGGTTTTTACGGTGGCTCTGCTACCCTGAATTTCAATCAGGGAGTTGGAGCAGTCTATGGAGTGGGAAGTGGGGACAATTCGTGGTCTACAACTCAGGTACCCAATAACATCACTATTTCCACTGGAACAGTGAACCTGAACGATGATCGAAGTGCTTCAGGCAGCGTGACCGTTTCTTCTGGGGCAGC
>JAYOTP010000022.1:0-21726 GCA_038150465.1 Flavobacteriia bacterium
TCCACTTCAATGCGGAGGTAGCGGACATCTTCCAGTTCTTTGGCCACTTTCAAGGTTCGGATGAACTTTCCTCGCTTCATGGGATCCGTGACATCCCTGGCCTCGCCCATTTGCTCCCAATTTTGGCCATCCGCAGAATAGGCCACCTTTACTCTGGGCGGAATGAATATCCATGAATTGGTGTACTGATAGAACGGGAGTTCCACTGAGCTTAGCCGAACCGGACGTCTGAGGTCCAGAACGATCTCCGGATCGATGCCCCAAAAGCCCTGCCAGCAACCGTCACGGAAATCCGTACTGCCCAAAACAGAATTGACCAGCCCATCCGGTCCACCCGCTGTGTACCACGAGCTAAAGGGCTTGTTGTAGCTCACCTCTGCACCCACTGCCAGATGGGACCGTGTATCGATATTCTGAACCGGACCAAAATCCCTTCCTCCCCGAGTGGCTTGAACGCTCAATGTGCCGTCCTCCACTTCGATCGGCTCGCTGTAGGGACGGAATGGCGTTGCCTCGACACTTACCTCTTTATCAGCATGCTTTGTGTAGCGCCAATGAAGATTGGTTTTTTCGTCATACGCCTCCAGTGCGATGCGCGACTCCTGAATACCGAGCTTCACCTCGTAGCTCATGGGAACCGATTCTGCGCCAAAGCCCACCTGATGCTCTTCGAGCACCGGATACATCCGCTGAACCCGGCCTTTGAATTCCGTCCAGTCGCGCCTGTCTGCAGGCGACCACAAACGTTCACTCATGGCCAGAAGACGCGGAAAAACCTTGGCATCCAGGGCCTTTTCATCGGGAACATGCTCCGTCCACATATTGCATTCGCCTCCAATGATCAGTTGCTCTTCCCGCTGCGAAAGACCTTCTGGAACAGGTTCAAAGGAATAGACCTTCTCCAGGTCTATGGAACGCAGGTCGTAATCGAAATACGCATGCGAGGTGGGCGACATGATGGCCCTATGCCCGGACCGGACGGCTTCAATTCCCCCTTCCATGCCTCTCCATGACTGAACTATGGCCCCTTCTGCCAAGCCGCCTTCAAGGATCTCATCCCAGCCAATGAGTTGTCGGCCGTGCTCCCTCAGGAAACGCTCGATCCGTCGGATGAAGTAGGATTGAAGCTCATGTTCATCGGTCAATCCTTCGGACTCGATCCGACTCTGGCATTTGGCGCATGCTTCCCATCGGGTCTTGGGGGCTTCGTCCCCGCCAATGTGTATGAAAGTGGAAGGAAAAAGCTCCATGACCTCCAAGAGTACATTTTCCAGAAAGAGGAAGACGCTGTCGTTGCCCGCGCAATAGATCTCCTTGAATACGCCCCAATCATTGGCCACCTCCACAGGCAGGCCGCGACAAGACAGCTCGGGGTAGGCGGAAATGGCGGCCTGTGCATGTCCGGGCAACTCGATCTCCGGAATGATCTCCACTCCTCTTTCCGCCGCGTACCGCACCAGATCGCGTATTTCCGCCTTGGTGTAATAACCGCCGTAGACCGAGCCATCGGCTTCTGTCCGATAAGCGCCCTGCTCATTCAGGCGCGGGTATGCTTCGATCTCAATGCGCCAGCCCTGATCCTCTGTCAGATGCCAGTGCAGCACATTCATCTTGAATAAGGAAAGTAAGTCGATGTATTTCTTGACCACGTCCACCGAAAAAAAATGACGGCAACAGTCCAGAAGCATCCCCCGGTGTTCAAAGCGCGGATGATCCCAGACGACAAGCGCCGGCACCTCTTCGGGGTACAAGGCCATCAACTGACGAAGACTGCTGATCCCATTGAAGAGCCCCTGGATCGCTCCAGCTACAAGGCAGATCGAATCCGAAGCCAAGTGTAGTCGGTAGCTTCCCTGCTGATCCAATGTTGGATCGAAAACGCACCAAATGACCTTTCCAGTGGACGGCCCATCTGCACGCCCTGCAAAGAGAGATCGCAAGCGATCTGCTGCAGTGGTCCAGTCGGATCTGGCGCAGAATACCTCTGAATAGTTTGACCAGCGCACCGAACCTTCCAATACCGTTGTGTGGACAGGTTGTGGGATTAGACCAATGGACGCATCATGTTGCGCCTGCAAAGCTGAAGCAGAGGACAGGCACCAAAGCAAAAGGCCAACAAAACGCAATGGACTACCAGTTGCGATCAAAGCTGGCTTTCCTCATTTCCTCGGACTGCGCATCTCTGTATGCATAATCGAACCCGGCATAAACGCTGTGTGCGCCCACTTCACCCGACCTGTTCAAAGCGAGAAAACCCACTTGAAGGCCATCGAGGTCTTTGTGTTTGGCCTTGATCCGTTCGACCGCCTCCTGGCAGGCCTGCTGAGGACTGTATCCATGGCGCATCAACTCGACGACCGTGGCGCTTCCGGCAATTCGAATGACCGCCTCCCCCATTCCCGTGGCACAGGCTGCACCTACCTCATTGTCCACAAAGAGTCCGGCTCCGATGATGGGCGAATCGCCCACCCGACCATGCAGTTTATAGGCCCAGCCGCTTGTGGTGCAGGCACCGGACAGATTCCCTTCCGCATCGAGCGCCAACATGCCGATGGTGTCGTGGTTCTCCTGATTGATGGGCGGTTTTTCCGCCTTTTCATTCTCTTTCCACTTTTCCCAAGCCTTTCTCGATTTCTCCGTCAATAATTCTGTGTGCGGGAAGCCTTGTTCCCTAGCAAAGCGGTACGCGCCTTTGCCGGCAAGGAATACATGCGGGGTTGTCTCCATCACCCGGCGGGCGACAGAAATGGGATTTTCGATATTCTGCAAAAAGGCTACGGCTCCACAATTGCTCTCGTGGTCCATGATGCAGGCGTCCAGGGTGACCTTGCCCTCCCGGTCAGGAAGACCGCCCAATCCCACACTTTGGCTCTCCGGATCGGACTCGGTGACGCGAACTCCAGATTCCACAGCATCCAGTGCGGATCCCTTTTGATCCAATACGGCCCAGGCGGCCTTGTTGGCATCCAGTCCGTGCCGCCAGGTGGAGAGCACACAAGGGGCTCCACTGATCAGCCTACTCTTTTCGAGGGGTTTGGCCTCGGCCGAAACGGCCAGACCGGCAGACGCCAATCCAGAGACCTTGAGAAAGTTTCTTCTTTTCATGAGGGATAAAAACTAAAAGTAACCATTCTCTCGGTCGACCGTCCACAACAAAAAAAGCCGTCTTTCGACGGCTTTGACCATTAGATGGCAGAACGCTACTGACGGACGAAGAACAGCCCCTGCATGGTTCCAAAATGCCCGGGAAAAGTGCACAGGAACTTGTACGGTCCGGCCTCTTCCGGCACATCAAAGAAAATGGTCTCTGATTCGCCGGGGCCAAGCAGTGCTGTGTGGGCCACTACCTCACCCATCATATCGGCGGGAAGGAAATCATCTTCTTTGGCCAGCATGGCTTTGGTCGCGTAGTTCTGAAAATCAGCTCCTTTGCGCAACAGGGTCCAGTTGTGCCCCATGGCTTCTTTGGGCATCTCGCCCACATTTTTAAGCGTCAGGGCCACCACCTGTCCGATGTAGGCATCGATGCGTTCCGTGGAGTATTTCATTTGGTCGTTGGCCTCGATCTCCACGAAGAGCGTATCGCCAGTAGCGACCTGCTCGGATCCGTTATCCAGCTCGGACTCTGAACTCGAGACGGGTGCCTCCTCTGCTGCCTCTACAACAGGCTCTGCACTGCTCTCAGCAGCAGGCGGTGCCTCATTTCCGCAAGAGAACAGCAAAAAAGAAAAAGCAAAAAAGGCAAGTGAACGGTAGGTCATGTGTTGTTGTTTTTTCAAAGAACCCTCCTCACAACATATCGTTCGCGAGATTGGCCAATTCGCTTCGTTCGCCTTTTTCCAGGGATACATGGGCAAAGAGCTTGTGCCCTTTGAGTTTGTCGATCAGATAGCTCAGACCGTTGGACTGCTCATCGAGATAGGGCGTGTCGATCTGCCGTACATCGCCGGTGAAAATGAACTTGGCATTTTCTCCTGCCCGGGTAATGATCGTCTTGACCTCATGCGGAGTTAGGTTCTGCGCTTCATCCACAATGAAGATCACATTGCTCAAACTTCTTCCTCTGATGTAGGCCAGTGGCGTGACCAGGATCTTCTCCTGATTGACCATCTCGTCGATCTGCTTGAACTGCTTGTCCTGCTCCCTGAATTGGTTCTTGATGAATTTCAGATTGTCCCAGAGCGGTTGCATATAGGGATTCACCTTGGCCTTCATATCGCCTGGAAGGTATCCGATGTCCTTGTTGCTCAGCGGAACGATCGGTCGGGCCAGATAGATCTGTTTGAAAGAGCGCCGTTGCTCCAAACTACCGGCCAGGGCAAGAAGGGTCTTTCCCGTGCCTGCCACACCCTGCAGGCTGATCAGCCGTATATCCGGATTCATCAGGGCATGCAGGGCGAAGGTCTGCTCCGCATTTTTGGGTTTGATCCCATAAAAACTGCGCTTTTCCACGTGCTCCAAACGCCGGAGTACCGGATTGTAGAAGGACAGCGCCGAATTCTTGGCACCCTTCAGAATATAGAAGTGGTTGTTGATCGGAGTGAACGATGGATAGGCCTCTTCTACACGATCGGCATCAATGAAGAATTCCTGATAAAGGGAATCGATCAAGTCATCTGGGAAGTTCTCCAGCGTGCTCTTCCCGGTGAACAGATCGTTCACATCCTTGATCTTGCCCGTCTTATAGTCCTCGGCGACGATGCCCAGAGATTTTGCCTTGAGTCTCAGATTGATGTCCTTGGTGACCAGGATGACCTGCCGGTCGGGATGCTCGCGCATCATGACCATGGTGGAGTTCAAAATATTGTGGTCGTTCTTACGCATCCGAAAGACTTCCTGCGCATCGAAACGGACGCCCTCGGAGTTCATGACCACGCGAAATTTTCCTTTGGAACCTCCATTCAGTGAGATCCAGTCCTGAAGGCTCTTGCCCTCGGCCTTTTTATCGATGAAACGGATGAATTCGCGGGCCTCGTAATTCTTGGTGTCGTTCCCCTTCTTGAATTCGTCCAGTTCTTCGAGCACGGTGATGGGAATGGCCACATCGTGCTCCTGAAAATGCTGGATCGAATTGTGATCGAAGAGAATGACCGAAGTATCGAGAACGAAGATCTTTTTGACCGCTTCCTTTCCCTTGGCAGATGAAGCAGAAGTCGCTTTCTTGGTGGTTCCCGCGGCCTTGGCTGCTGTCTTTCGATGGCTCTTTACACTGGGCTTGCTGCCGGATGCAGCCTTGGCTCTTGGCATGGGTCGGTCGAATTGAACGATTGGACTCTCCCTAAGTTAAACCAGCATTTGACCGGGCGTCAAAAATGCAAGGGCTTTCTATCCACAGACCCGTTGTTCATAATTGGGAGATGGTCAGAAAATACACCAGTAAAGGTCAGCCGATGGCCAAAAGGCGATCGGTTTCAGGCGCGATAAAGCTGTCGTCAGGAAGAAGCGCCTTCGATCATATCCATGACCGCATCACTGATGCCCATTGAGCTGAATCCTCCATCGTGGAAGAGATTCTGCATGGTCACCTTGCGGGTGAGATCACTGAACAGACTGACGCAGTAATCCGCGCAGTCATCGGCCGTGGCATTGCCCAGTGGACTCATGCGTTCGGCATAATCGATGAAACCATCGAAGCCCTTGACACCGCTGCCAGCTGTGGTGCGGGTCGGACTTTGGCTGATGGTGTTGATGCGCACATTCTTTCGCTTCCCATAGTGGTAACCGAAACTCCGGGCGATGCTCTCCAGATAGGCTTTGTTGTCCGCCATGTCCGAATAGTCCGGAAAACTCCTCTGTGCGGCCACATAGCTCAAAGCGAGTACGCTTCCCCACTCGTTCAGGGCATCGTGTTTCCAGGCTGTCTGAAGCACCTTGTGGAAAGAGGCCGCCGAAACATCCCATCCCTTGGTCAGCCAATCGTAATTCAGCTCTGTGTAGGGTTTGCCCTTGCGGACATTCACGCTCATTCCAATGGAGTGCAATACAAAGTCCAAACCTCCTCCGAGTTCCTCCATGGACTTGGTGAACAGCGAATCGAGATCTTCTTCACTGGTGGCATCTGCTGGAATGACCACAGAAGATGTTTTTTCTGCCAGCTCGTTCAGTGCGCCCATACGCATGGCGATAGGAGCGTTGGTCAGCACGAAGCTTCCGCCCTGCTCGTGTACCTTTTCAGCCACTTTCCAGGCAATGGAATTGGGGTCCAGTGCACCGAAGATCACGCCCTTCTTTCCGTTCAGTAATCCACTCATCTTGGGTTCTTATTTAGAATTTTCGAATCTACTCAAACACTTTCATTCACCGCCAAAAGTTCGCGTGCCTGCGCACGGGCAGCCTCTGTGATCCCTTCCGAACTCATCAGGCGTGCGATCTCTTCGATGCGCTCAGAATCGGAAATAGGCTGGACGGTCGTTCGCGTACGATCGCTCATCTGTTCCTTGCGCACTTTCCAATGGTGCTGACCCGAAGAGGCCACCTGAGGTAAATGGGTGATGGCCAGAAGCTGCATATGCGCTCCAAGCTCGCGGAGGACCTCTGCCATACGGGCAGCGGCCTTTCCACTGATCCCACTGTCGATCTCATCGAAAAGGACAGTGGGTAGTGCCTGATGTCGTGCGATCATGGATTTCAGTGCGAGCATAACGCGCGAGAGTTCGCCACCAGAGCCCACCTTTTTCAACTCCTTGGGATCCGACCCAGGATTGGCGGAAAACATCCAGACCAGTCGATCTCCTCCGCGCTGAGTGATCTCTTCTCTGCGCTCGATCACCGCATTCAAACGGGCACGGGGCATCTCCAGCTGCTCGAGTGATCTGAGGATCTCCGCCTCCATACGCTCGGCCAGTTTCAGGCGCTCAGCATGAAGGTCATCGGCTTTTTCGGCCAACTTCTCTTTGGCCTCTGCCAGCGCCTGCTGCAACTGCGTTCGCCTTTCCGCTCCAGTCTCAAGAGATCCTATGCGATGTCTCAGCTCATTCTGCAAGTCAATGAGTTCTTCCTCGGTTTGCAGCTTGTGTTTGTGAAAAAGGCCCTGATAGGCATTCAGGCGTCCATCGACCTCTTCCAGTGCCTGTGGGTCGTTCTCCACGGGGCCTAGGGCATCTTCGATGTCCCGGCGCCAGTCAGAGAGTTCCTCAGCGATCAATGACAGCTTTTCTTTGAGTCTGTCTGCATCCGGCCACCTCGAAGAAAGGCGGTTCAGCTCGGCTTCCATTTGTCCGAGCTGGCCCAATGGCCCGCTTTCGTCCTGATCCATCTGCCGCATCAATTGAGCGGTGACCGACAATATCTGTTCAGCATTCCGGAGGAGATCCGATCGGGATTCGAGTTTGGACAGTTCCCCAGCCTGTGGACTGTGCATATCGAGTTCTTCCAAAAGGAATTTGAGGTAATCCGGATCCGCGGACTCGGCACCCATTTCCCGCTCGAAGGCATGCAGCTCCTCTTTCGAATGCTCAAACTGCGTCCAGGCCGAATGAAAATCGTCCAACACCTTTCTGTCTGAGAGAAGCAGATCCAGCAGATCCATCTGAAAACCGTGTTCGTGGATGAGCAGCTGATCATGTTGGGAGTGGATGTCCACCAGATGGGCACTCAACTCTTTGAGGCGATCCAGCAGAACGGGCGAATCGTTCACAAAAGCTCTTGATCGCCCTGCCGGATGGATCTCTCTTCGGATCAGACAGTGCTCCTCGAAATCCATGTCGAGCGCCTCAAAAAGGGCGGCAAAGCGTTCACCGAGGCGGAATTCCGCCTCGACCACACACTTCTCCTGCTTGTTCCGAAGTGCCTCAGGATCTGCTCTTTGGCCCAGTACCAATTGGAATGCCCCCAGCAAAATGGATTTTCCCGCGCCCGTTTCTCCGGTGAGTACTGTGAGTCCTGGCTCAAAAAAGAGCTCCTGCTCCTCTATGAGCGCATAGTTGCGTACGTAGAGCCGGCTGAGCATCAGCGTTGTCTGTTGGCTATCTGATCGTACTGCGAGCTGTTGTTGGCATCGATCCTCTTGAGGGTCTTGAGCATCAGGTCGGTATTTACATCGGGGCCGTCCTTGAAGATCTGTACGATCTCATTCACCTTGGCATCAAAAAAACTGTTCATCAAATAGCTGTTGGGGCGTTTTTGATGCACCGCCTGCAGAGCGACAATGCTCTTGGCCATATTGCTCTTGGCCGACTCTTGCTGAGAGACCTCGTGCATTTGATCCAATCCGTTCCTGTGGTACTCATAGTAGCAGTTGGTGATCCCGCTGAAGGCCGGATTCAATAGGTTGTCCACCAGCCAATAGCGATTGGTGTTCCCATCGTAGTTGCGCCAGCCCACTCCTTGCGGATCGTTCTGAGCATTGTTCACGATGTTCTGTGCACTGACGTAATAGGGCTGACCGCTGTTCTTCTCAAAGCTGTCGTGGTCCATACCCAGAATGATGTAGACGTAGTAGGCGATGATCGAGGTCAGATTGGAAGTGTGGGTGTTGGCGATGAATTCGAGGCGGTCGTTTTCCAGGTATTGGAAATTCACATCGTTGTCCAAAATATTGACCAGCGGACTTCGGTAGTCGCTGTTGTATACGGGCCGTGAGTACTGAACCTGCAGGGTGGCGCGAAAAGAGCCCACCGTTACCTGTTCGATGATGTTGAACACAAAGGTGCACTTGAGCTTTTCCTCTTGTTCAAACCGCTCCTGTGTCCAACTGTTGTTGTTGATGAATTCGCGCATGGCCGTCTCCATGGTCGTGAAGACTTGCTTGTTGGTATTCTGCACGTTAGAACTAATGACCTGAACCTCTGCTTGCATTTCCTGGGCCAGGGCACCGAGGGGCAGAAACAATATGTAAGCGATCCACTTTTTAAGCATGTTCCATAAGCTTTTCCACCTCGTCGAGGATAAGGGATGAAAGTTCGGACTTGCTCATCAGTTCCGTTTTCACCCGGTCCCCGCGGGAAGTGAGCAATACCGCCTGATTGGTATCCGTTCCAAAGCCCGTTTGCGCACCGGGCTGATTGACAACGATCATGTCCAGATTCTTGCGTTCGAGTTTGGATCGTCCATAGGCTTCCGCATCATCCGTCTCCAGGGCAAAACCCACCAGCAACTGATGCTTTTTGGCACGCCCAAGCTCCTGAAGGATGTCGGGTGTTGGCTCCAAGAGCAACTCCTTCTGCTCCTGTGACTTTTTGATCTTGGAAGCGGATACCTGTGCCGGACGATAGTCACTGACTGCAGCCGATAAAAGCGCGACATCCACATCTGGGAAGAGCTCTTCGCAACGGCTTTTCATTTCCTCGGCCGAGACCACCCGGTGGCAACGAAGGCCTTCATCCGCACCGATCTCCAAGGCTGAAGGACCCATGACCAGATCGACCTCCGCTCCTCGCTGAACGGCTGCTCTGGCCAATTCCAATCCCATCTTTCCCGAGCTGTGGTTGCCGATGAAACGGACCGGGTCAATGGCCTCGTAAGTTGGGCCTGCATTGATCAGGACACGCTTTCCGCTCCAACTCCCTTGAGAAAAGAAATCGCGAATGCGTTCAAATAGCTGTTCCGGTTCAGGCATCCTGCCCTGACCGGACAAACCAGAGGCCAGTTCTCCTTCCTCTGCAGGAATGACAATGCAGCCATCTTCTTTGGCGCGCTCCATATTACGGAGCGTGCTGGGGTGCTGATACATGTCCAGATCCATGGCCGGTGAGAGCATGATCGGGCAGCGGGCCGAAAGGAAAACAGCCATCAGCAGGTTGTCGGATTGCCCCTGAACCATTTTGGCCAGGGTCGCTGCTGTGAGCGGCGCAAAAAGCATGAGGTCAGGCCAGAGGCCGAGTTCTACATGGTTGTTCCAGCTCGGAGCATCCTCCTCTTCATTTTCGATGTAGGCAGAAAGTGCCGGACGGCCCGACAAGGTGCCCAATACCAGATCGGATACGAACTCCCTGGCATTTTCGGTCATTACGACCTGAACCTCCGCCCCAGCCTTGACCAGCAAACGGACCAGCATGGGCGTCTTGTAGGCAGCAATGCCGCCACTTATCCCCAAAAGGATCTTGCGCCCGCGCAGCATGGTCTCAGAGATTGCTCGCCTGTTTCTCTTCGCCTTCGGGCTTGCGGTAATGGATCTTTCCCTCCAGCCACTCCTGAAGTGCAATGGCCGACGGCTTGGGAAGTGCCTCGTACAATCGGGACAGTTCGATCTGCTCCTTGTTCTCAAAGATCTCCTCCAAAGTGTCGGTATGGATATCGAATTCCTCGAGTTTCTCGTGCAGCTCCTGCTTGATGTCTTCACCGATCTGTACGGCGCGCTTGCTCACAATGGCCAAAGCCTCATAGATGTTGCCCGTCTCCTGAGAGATGTCGTGCACATTGCGCGTTTCGGTGTCCTTGGCGGCTCCTGTCTTCTTGTATTCCATGATCAACTGTTGAGTGATTTGAGCTCTTGTATCTTCTGCTGAGTACGAGCTCTGATCTCCTCAGCTTCTTCTTTGTAATCGGTTTCCGGATAATACTGCATCAATTCGTTGTAGGCCGTTAGTGTTTCCCTGTAACGCTGCATCCTCTTTTTTTCGATGCTCGACTCGGCCAAGAGGAACTGGCTCTCCAGTCGGAGCTGAAGCATTTCCTCGCGGAACTGCGAATCCGGGAATTTGTTCAATGAAATGTTGAAGCCGACCACGGCTGCCTGATAGAGTTCCATTCGGTAGTATTGGCGTGCGCGTTCGTAGGACTTGCGTTCCAGTTTCCCGCGAAGCTCGTCCATGATCATATTACACTCCGGCACACGTGGACTTTTCGAATGGGTATTCACATAGAGCTGAAGCTCATTGATCGCCTTGTAGGTGTAGCTCTGATCCAAACTGTAGCTGGGCGATTCCAAATAGTGGCAGTAGGCCGACATGAAGGCACATTCATCCTCATGCGGACTGTTGGGAAAGGTCTGATAGAAGTTCTTGAAATGATAGGCCGCCAAAATGTGATCGCGCATCCCAAAAAGGGTCTTGGCGTAATAGTAATAGACGGTTTCGGCTTTTCGCGACCCTCTGAACTGGGTAAGCAACTCTTCGAGCAAGGGATAGGCCTTGTTGAACTTTTCTTCCTCGTAATACTCTATGGCCTTCTCGAGTTTGTAATCGAGATCGCTGCTCTTCAGCACTTTCTGATATTCACTGCAGGAAAACAGCAAAAAGACCAGCGGAAGCAACTGTGCAAAACGGAACCTGAGTAGCCCAATCATCGGCGCAAAAGTAAATGTTCCTGAACGGAGTTTCAACGACTCGATCGTACGCTTAGTGTCTGGGGAAAATTTCGGACGCCATATTGTAAACCGACTGGAATCTGTGGATATCCACCTGATGTCCGATGTCCTTCTCGGTACAAAAACTCAGGATCTTTTCTGTGGGCAGATTTCCCACCAGCTCGTCCTTGGCAAATGGACAACCTCCGAAGCCCTTGATGGCTCCATCATAACGCCTGCAGCCTGCCGTCCAGGCCGCATCCATCTTCTCCCGCCAATTGTCGTAGCGCGTGTGCAAATGGATACCGAAATAGGTGTTGGGGAAGGCCGAAGTCACAGAATCATAGACCGCCCCAATGCGCTCTGGCGTGGCCTGCCCCACAGTATCGGCAAGGGAAATGACAGAAACACCCGCCTCGATCAAGCGTCCGCACCAATCCTCGACCAGCGCCAGGCTCCAGTCATCGCCATAGGGATTGCCAAAGCCCATGGACAGGTAGACCACTTCTTTCTTTTTGTGCTTTGACGTCTGCTCGAGCAGTTCGCTCACTGTCTGCATCGATTCTTCACGGCTCTTGCGCGTATTGTTCTGCTGAAAGGTTTCTGAGATGCTGAAGGGAAAACCAATATGCACCACTCCATCCAAGCCGCAGGCCTGTTCGATGCCTCTTTTGCCCGCAACGATTCCCAGCAATTCGGTCCGATACCTCTTCCAGTCGATCCGGCTCAGCACCTCCTCCGTGTCCCGCATCTGCGGAACGGCTTTGGGCGAAACAAAACTTCCAAAATCGAGAATATCAAAGCCCACCTCCAGCAGGCTGTTCAGGTAGCGCACCTTCTGATCGGTCGGAATGAAATGCTGCAGTCCCTGCATGGCATCCCTTGGACATTCAACCAATGTGATTGCGCTCATATCCTTCTGTGTGGCCATGTCCAATGTCCGCTTTTCAGTCCGTGATCCATTTCTCGGAGCATTCTTTTCACCATGGCAGGCCCTTCGTATACAAAGCCCGTATACACCTGCACCAAATTCGCACCGGCAACGATCTTTTCGATCGCGTCGCGTCCATTTCGCACACCACCGACCCCAATGATGACCGCTTCCTTCCCGAGATGGCTGCGAAGAAAACCCACCACCTCAGTAGATCGCCTGCGTACCGGATCACCACTCAGACCGCCGGCTCCGATCTGCTCGATATGTTCTGAAGATGCCGAAAGTCCTGAACGGCCGATGGTCGTATTGGTGGCCACCACCCCGTCCAGCTGAGCATCACGAATGACTTCGACGATCTCATGCAACGCATCCTCTTCGAGGTCCGGTGCGATCTTGAGCAAGACGGGCTTGGACTGGGTCTTTGCTCGATTTCTTTCCTGCAGTGCATCCAGTAATCGGGTCAGTGGTTCTCTGCCCTGCAACTCGCGCAGTCCAGGTGTATTGGGCGAACTGACATTCACGGTGAAATAGTCCACATGATCGAAGAGCTGATCGAAACCAGCCAGATAGTCCTCTATCGCCTTTTCGTTCGCTGTGGCCTTGTTCTTTCCAATGTTCCCTCCCACCAGATGCTGGCCGCGGCTGCGCAATCGCTGAGCTGCTGCACCCACACCTTCGTTGTTGAAGCCCATTCGGTTGATGAGCGCTTTGTCTTCCTTCAACCGAAAGAGTCTGGGCTTTGGATTGCCTGCCTGAGCCCTGGGTGTGACCGTGCCGATCTCTACAAAACTGAATCCCATGCAGGAAAGCGTCTTGTACGCCTTGGCATCTTTATCGAAGCCAGCCGCCAAACCGATCGGATGATCGAATTTCTTGCCCCAAATGGTCTGACTGAGCTCCGGACAACTGCTCGGACCATATACCGAGCGAATGAGATGACGCAAGGGGGCATTCCGCTCTGCCCGCTCCATAAGCCCAGCCACCTTGTGGTGCACTTCTTCCGCATCTTGTCTAAAGAGGATGGGGGCAACGATCCGTTGGTACAGGGGCATGGCCTAAAAATACAATTGAACCCTTGAGCGGAGCAGAAATTCTGCCCGGCGCCCAGGGTCCAATGAATATGTGATCAATCCTTGATCAGTCTGCGAACCGCTTCCCGGTTGCCTTGTCGCAAGCGAATGTGATAGACGGCAGACGGAAGATCCTTCAGGTTCATTTCGGCCTCGATGCCACCCTGTACACTCTCTGCCTCAACGGAGCGAACGAGCTTGCCTGCGGCATCGAGCAGTTCGATGAATACCGCATCATCTGTGGGCAGATGCTGCCAGGAAATGAAGACTGTGGAATGAACTGGATTGGGGAATACCTCAAGCTCCACAGGATCCGTCCATTCGTCGGCACCAAATGCACTGAGCGGAGCAAATAAGGTATCTGAATCTCCGCAGCTGTTGTAAGTGATCAGGGTGACCACGTAAAAGAAGCCCGGAGTCGCATAGGTGTGAAGGGGGAACCCAGAAGTGCTGTTGGTATTGCCATCACCAAAGTCCCAGAAATAACTGACCGCCCCGACCGAGGAAGAAGCGTCGAACTGCACTTGCATTCCAAGCGGTGACGACTGGATCACCGTAAAGGTCCAGGAAGCTGTGGGTTTAGGACAAACCTGAATTTGCGTGAGCACAGAGTCGCTGTCTCCACAGGCATTGAGGACCACCAGACTGACCGTGTAGTTGCCTGAGCTGGTGTAGGTGTGACTGGGACTGGCCAAAGTATCGGTAGCGCCATCTCCGAAGTACCAACGGAATGTGACCGCATTGGAAGAGGATCCCGATGCATCAAAGTTGAATGTGGTTCCACTGAAGGTGTAGGCTATGTTTCCACTCACCACATCGCATACACGGATCTGCTGCATCACACTATCGACCTGCCCACAGGCATTGGTCAGAATGAGCCACACATCGTACAATCCTTCCATGGTATAGGTGTGATTGGCCACTACCCCACTGCCCGTCGTTCCGTCTCCAAAGTCCCACTGTATGGAGGTCGGAGTGCCCGACGAACCCACAGCATTGAACTGCGCATCCAGATAGGTCGTGCTGCTGGTAAAGGCTGCCGTCAGCGTATCGCACAGATCGACTGTGATCGAAAGGATATCCGAGGTTCCGCAGCCGCTGCTGTTGACCAGGGTGATCGTGTAGGTTCCTTCGTTGGCAAAGGAGAAAGACGCGATGGAATCGAAAGAAGCCCCTTGACCGCCAAAGTCCCAACTGAAGAAAGAGCCTGTGGAAGAGGTTCCATCCACGCTGATCGATGTGCCGGAAGTGGTGAATGTGAAATTGGCCGTTACGGGCGGACATGGCGTGGCCGTGAAGGACACCGGACCTACCCAATTGGAAGTAACGGCAATTCCACAGCTGTCCTGGACGTACACATCGTAATTGGTGCCCGGCGTCAGACCGGTGATCGTGAAGGGCGATGTGGTGACCAGAGCGATGAGTGTTCCCGTTCCCGGAGTGAATCCTGCGGGGCCGAACTCGATCCTCGAAATACCGGAGTTCGAGTTGAAGGCCACATCTGCCGAATTCAAACCGATGTTCTGTATGCTCAGGCCGGTCGGATCCGCGCACTGTGGGCCTGGACCGCAATCTGCACTGTCTGTATACAGAGTACTTGTAGGCACTGCATTTCCAGGGATCAATTGATACATGATGGCTCCAGCCGGGTCGGAGAAGATGATGCCGCATTCATCTGACCAGGTTCCCGCATTGATGAAATTCAGCTGCACCTGATCGCCATCGCACAATTGGATGGAATAGTCCTGAAGAGAGCCGCTCACCATTGAATATAAAGTGGGGGCACCGCCGTTCAGGATCAGCTCCACCTGGTGGAAACTGCCCGAGTTGGTCACCCATCCGTCGCCAAAGCTGTCTGTCAGGCGCAGATTGAAGAAGCAGCCATTCGAGCAACCAAAAGTGGTGACATCCAAAGGACCGATCCATTGTGAGTAATCGGCGGGGCCACAACTGTCGCGCACGTAGAAGGAATAGCTGGTGGTAGCGCTCAATCCTGTGATCAGGAAAGGATTCGTACTGGCCGAAACAATGATCCCTGTTCCGGGGGTGAATCCTGCCGGACCATATTCGATCTGCCAATTCGAAGCGCCGCCGCTCGTCCAGGCCAATTGAATGGACGTGCTGCCCACACTGGCGGCAGTCAGCCCGGAAGGATCCGGACAACTCGGCGCCTCATCGATCTGGAAGTCATCGATGGCAATGTCACCAAATTGAGTGGGCGTCGTACCCGTGGAAGAGACAAAGCGAACGCGGATGGTCTGTCCTGCATAGGCCGCAAGGTTGACAATGCGCTCGAACCACTGGTTGCCCTGCTCTCCTGAGATCAGATCGACATTGGTGTTCCAGTTGGTACCGTCATAGATGTCCACCTGCAGATCCCCGGTGCTTCCGCCGTACATATGGTACCAAAAACGCAATTCAGGGACAGTCAAAGCACTCAGATCGATATCTGGCGTTTCCAGTTCTGCGGTCAGACCTGGATTGGTGAAGCTCGCCTCTGCATAGACATAGTTGCCATTGCCTGTGGTGTGGTCTGCAGACGGCCCCGTATTGGGTGTGCCCGTACCTCCTTGGCCGCCGCCCCAATGATAGCCTGTCGCTGGATTCCGGCTCCAACATGGATCGATCGTACTTCCCGCATTGGTTGTTCCTGTGCCTTCATCGAATCCGGCATCAAAATTCTGGAAATACGGTGCCGCCAGAATGCCGCAGGTGGTATTCTGCGTCAGCGGTCCTTCCCAATCGGAAACATCCCCGATCCCGCAGCTGTCCCGCACATAGAAGTCGTAGGTCGTACTCGGATTCAATCCGTTGACCGTAAAGGGATTCGTGGCTGCATTCACAAGAGTGCCCGATCCGGGGGTGAATCCAACCGGACCGTATTCGATCTGCCAGTTGGTGGCTCCACCGGTCGTCCAGCTGAGGGTGACCGAGTTATTGGTCTGGGCCGTGGAGGTCAGCAATGTAGGGAAGGGACAAGATGGCCCTTCGATGATCGATAGATCGTCAATGGCAATGTCCCCGAATTGGGTCGGAGCCGTTCCCGTAGTGGCAATGAAACGAATGCGAACGGTCTGTCCGGCAAAACTGGGCAACAGGATCCGTCGTTCGAACCACTGATTCCCCTGTTCGCCTATGATCGTATCCACACCATTCACCCAGCTTGTTCCATCGAATACGTCCACCCGCAGATCGCCGGTACTCCCGCCAAACATGTGGTACCAGAAACGCAATTCAGGAAGAGTGAGTGGACTCAGATCCACATCTGGCGTCTCCAATTCGGCCGTGAGCCCAGGACTGGTGAAGCTCGCCTCCGCGTAGACATAGTTTCCAAACCCGCTGGTATGATCAGCTGAAGGCCCCGTATTCGGGGTTCCTGTTGCACCCTGACCACCTCCCCAGTGATAGCCTGTGGTGGGGTTCCTGCTCCAACAGGGGTCGATGGTACTGCCGGTATTGGCCGTTCCTGTGCCCTCGTCAAATCCTGCATCGAAATTTTGGAAGTAAGGCGCCACAGCGGTTCCACAGGCCGTATTTGCAGTGAGTGGACCTGCCCAGGCAGAGACAGAGCCCTGACCGCAGCTGTCGCGTACATAGACGTGGTAGCCCGAAGACGGACTCAATCCAGTAAGGGTGAAAGGATTGCTCGTGGCATTCACGATCGTTCCGGTGCCTGGAGCAAATCCGACCGGACCATATTCGATCTGCCAGTTCGCAGCGCCCCCTGAAGTCCAGGAAATGTCGATGGATGTGGTGGTGGCATTAGCGGTGGCCAATGCTGTGGGCGCAGGACATGCTGGTGGCTCATCGATGGATATATCGTCAATGGATATATCGACCTGATTGTTGAATCCCGGATTGCGGTTCCCCACGAATCTCAGTTTGATGGTCGAGCCTGAAAACGCACTGAGGTCAACGATCTGTTCCAGCCAAGGATCGGCCTGACCGGTCTGCTGTGCGCCGGAGATCAGAGCGATGGAGCTCGAACTTCCTCCCTGCTCGACAAATACCTCCAACTCATCGATCAGACCTCCGAACATATGGTACCAAAAGCGCAGCTCCGGCGCCGTCAACGCGCTCAGATCGATCTCCGGAGAAAGGATCTCTGTACTCAGAACATTGCTCGATCCCGTTTCGGTGTACATATACGAACCGTTGCCAGTGGTGTGGTCTCCACTCGGTCCGGCTCCCGTTGTCGGTGTCGGGCCGTCGCCTCCCTTCCACCAGTAATCATCGGTCGTGCTTCGGTTCCAGCAGCTGTCGATCGTTCCGGGATCGAAGTGTCCGTTGCGGTTCCATGCACCGTTCTCAAAATCTTCAAAATAGGGCGCAGTGAATGTGGGACAATCTGTAGAACCATTGACCGGCCCCGTCCAGCTCGAAACACTTCCTGGGCCACAACTGTCGCGCACATAAAAAGAATAGGTCGTGCTCGGGTTCAGTCCTGTGACGATCTGAGGAGGTGCGCCCACACCTATGATCGTACCTGTGCCTGGCGTAAAGCCGACCGGTCCGTATTCGATCTGGGCATTGGCCGCCCCGCCCGTGGTCCAGTTCAATTCAATGCTCGAGCTGCTCGTGGAGGCAATACTGAGATTGAACGGCTGCGGACAGGCTGCAGCATTTTGAACGCTGAAGTCGTCAATAGCTATATCGCCTTCAAAGCCCAGTCGTTCGGTCTGAAAACGTATCTGCACCGTGCTTCCTGAGTAGGCGGATAGAGACAGATTTACGGGTATCCAAGCAGCAGCATCTGAAGTTTGTTGCTGCCCGACAATGGCTGTCAGGAAAGAATAACCACTACCGTCGTCGACCTCCACCGTAAGGCTGTCAATGTCTCCACCGAACATATGGTACCAGAATTCCAATTCGGGATTGGTCAAAGCCGACAGATCGATCGAAGGGGAAAACAGATAGGCCCTTGAACCATTGTTGACGCCAGAGGCCTCTGAATAGACATAATTGCCGCTGCCGCCATTCCCTGTTGCAGGACCCGTGCCTGTTGAAGGGGTTCCGCCCGAACCTGTTCCCCAGGAAAAAGCCGTCGGTACACCCGGTGTATTGCCGTTTGGATTGCGCGTCCAGCAGGGGTCGATCAGATCGTTTTCATTGGTTGCTCCTGTTCCCGTTACCCAAACACCTGAGTTGAAATCCTCAGTATACGGGGCCACGATCGCCGCACAGGCCGTTGAAGCCGTCAGGGGGCCTGTCCACAAGCTGACGCTGCCCGCAGCACAGCTGTCGCGCACATAGAAGTCATAAGAGGTGCTGGGATTGAGTCCCGTCACGGTGAATGGATTGGCGGTAACTGAAATTACGCTGCCCGACCCTGGAGAAAAGCCGGCAGGACCGAATTCGATCTGCCAGTTTGCAGCACCACCCGAAGTCCATGACAATTCAACCGTAGTAGCTGTTGAAGCCACCAGGGCGAACGCTGTCGGAGACGGGCATGCAGGCGCTTCATCCAGAGAAACATCGTCCACGGCCATGTCGGAGGTGAATCCAAACCCACGGGTTCCTTCAAATCTGATGGTGATCGTACTGCCCGCATAAGCGCTGAGCGAAACAATGGCTTCCTGCCAGGCTGCCGCAGAAGAGGTCTGCTGCTGCCCATTCAGGCTGAATACTGAGACAAAACCACTGCCGTCGTCCACCAGCACATCGAGATCGCCCATGCCGCCCCCGAACATATGGTACCAGAAGCGCAGTTCCGGATTGGTCAGCGCCGAACAATCGATCTGCGGAGATTCCAGTTCAGCAATCGATCCGGCAGCCCCTCCACTGGCCTCTGTGTAGACATAATTTCCGCTGCCAGAGGTATGATCGCCAGAAGGGCCTGTATTGAACGAACCCGTGGCAAACTGACGCGTTCCCCAATGGAATCCTGTGGCTGGACTTCTGCTCCAGCAAGGGTCAATGCTGTTGTTGGCATTGGCGCCGCCGGCTCCAGCTACCCAACTGCTGCCGTCAAAGTCTTCGGAATAAGGGGCGATTGCCGCCACACATGGGGTGGTAAAGGTCAACGGACCCACCCAAATGCTCACATCGCCCGGTCCGCAACTGTCCCGGACATAAATGTCGTAGGTGGTTGCAGCCGTGAGTCCTATCAAGGTATAGGGATTGGTCTGTACCGATACCTGGTTGCCTGATCCCAGCGCAAAACCCGCAGGCCCGTACTCGATCTGCCAATTGGATGCGCCACCCGTGACCCAACTCAGGTCGATAGACGTGCCAGTAGAAGTCAATGCAGTCAAACTGCTAGGCTCAGGGCAACTAGGCGCCTCATCCACCGAAAGATCATCGATGGAAATGTCCACCTGGTTGTTGAACCCTGGGTTCCTGCTCGCTACGAATCGCAACTGAATGGTCGAACCAACGAATGCACTGAGGTCTGCGATCTCCTGAAGCCAGGGATCGGCATTTGTGCTCTGTTGCGCTCCACTGATCAGCGAAACGCTGGTGGACGTCCCTGCGATCTCAACAAAGACCTCTAACTGATCGATCAAACCGCCGAACATATGGTGCCAAAAACGCAATTCAGGTGCCGACAAGGCAGCCAGGTCGATCTCAGGAGAAAGGATTTCCGTGGTCAGGACAGTGCTTGAACTGGTCTCCGTGTACATGTACGAACCCGAGCCTGATGTATGATCGCCGGTGGGCCCCGTTCCCGTGGTCGGTGTCGCTCCGGAATTTCCTTTCCACCAGTAATTGCTGCTCGCGTTCCGGGTCCAACATCCGTCTATGGTTCCTGGGTCGAAAGTGCCGCCTGCGGTCCAGCTTCCGTTCTCAAATTCTTCAGTGAATGGCGCGATGTAGGGCGGGCAATTCGTTGTAGCAGCGACCGGGCCCGTCCAGGCACTCACATCACCCACTCCACAGCTGTCCCGAACGTAGAAATCGTAGCTCGTGCTCGCATTCAGGCCTGTCACAGAGAATGGATTGCTGCTGGCCGTGACCACTGAACCCGTACCGGGCGTAAATCCTACCGGACCGTATTCGATCTGCCAAAGGGCAGATCCGCCCGTTGTCCAGGAGAGGTCCACCGAGCTGGAAGAGACCTGATCCACCAAAAGGAAAGTAGGCTGAGGACAGGAAGGCGCCTCATCGACCGAAACGTCGTCAATGGCCATATCCGAGGTGAAGCCTCCTCCCCGAGTGCCTTCAAAACGGATGTTCACGGTATCTCCCGCATAGGCCGCCAAGGAAACAATGGCCTCTGTCCAAGGGTCGTTCACGCCTGCCTGCTGAGCTCCATTCAGGGAGAGAACAGAGGTGTATCCGCTGCCGTTGTCCACAAATACCTCAAGGCTTCCCATCGAAGCTCCGGCCATGTGGTACCAGAAGCGCAGTTCAGGAGTGGTCAGTGGAGAGCAATCCACCGGAATGCTGATCAGCTCTGCCGTGGAGCCTGCCGGACTGCCGCTCGCCTCTGTGAAGAGATATTTCCCAGAGCCAGTCGTATGGTCTGAGGCGGGTCCTGTATTGGCAGATCCCGTTCCCCCTTGCCGGGTTCCCCAGGAAAAGACATTCGTACCGGTGACCGCACTTCCCGGATCCCTGCGCCAACAACCATCAATGGCGTTGTTCGCATTGTTCCCAGCAACACCCGGTGTCCAGGCGGTTCCCTCAAAATCTTCCAGGAAAGGTGCTGCCACAGGCAGACAATTGGTCAATAAGCTCAATGGGCCCAGCCAAACGCTCACATCGCCTGTTCCACAGCTGTCGCGTACATAGACTTCATAAGCGGTGTTCGGACTCAGTCCGTTCAGGGTGAAGGGAACAGAAGTGGCGTTGGCAAAGGTACCCGTGCCCAAGGCAAAGCCCGGAGCGCCGAATTGAAGGTTCCAGTTGGTCGCATTTCCTGGGGTCCAGGACAAGATGGCCTTATCCGTTCCTACGGACAGAAGCTGAAAATTGGTTGGTGCCGGACAGCTGGGTGCCTCCTGAATACTGAGATCATCGATGGCGATATCGCCCAACTGTGTGGGAGTCACACCTGTGCTGGCCACAAAGCGCAGTCGGACCGTCTGTCCGGAAAAAGCAGAAAGATCGACGATGCGCTCAAACCACTGATTTCCCTGATCGCCTGAGATCTGGTCCACATTGGTGGTCCATGAGGAGCCATCGAACACATCCAGCTGGAGTGCGCCCATGCTGGATCCGTACATATGGTACCAAAAACGCAACTCAGGTACCGAGAGGGCGCTGAGATCGACCTCGGGGCTTTCCATCTCTGCTGTCAATCCAGGCGTGGTGAAACTCGCCTCCGCGTACACATAATTTCCACTGCCCGTGGTATGGTCGGCAGAAGGGCCGGTATTGCCTGTTCCCGTGCCGCCTTGTCCACCACCCCAATGGTAACCCACCGCTGGATTCCTCGACCAGCAGGTGTCGATGGTCGAACCGTTGTTGTCCGGGCCGGTGCCTTCGTTGAAATTGGCATCGAAATCCTCAAAATAGGGAGCTGCCACTGCGGGACAGGTCGTCGTCAGGCTCAA
>JAYOTP010000022.1:21826-37432 GCA_038150465.1 Flavobacteriia bacterium
TGCTCCGACATCCATCCTCCAGAAGTGGAGGTGATGTCGTAACTCAGATCGAGCCCTGTGACATAATCTCCAGGTGGAATGTTGACCACCAATGTGTCCGCACAGGACGAAACCAATGCCGTCGAGACAGGATTGGCGTCATATTCCGTCCCGATCACCCCAGCGGTATAGGTGGCTGAAGTTTGGGCGTTCATTACGCCAGCGATGCCGATGAACAAGCAAATGATCCAGTTTTTCATACGTTTTATTCGAGCCTCCAATGATACAGAAAAGGTCGACCCATAACCTCTTGAAGGTGTTAAACTTGGGCTTGAGTCGCCCAATGAAAACGAAGCATCTTCCCTCAGCGTTGGCGCGTGTGTATTTTTACGGCATGTGGCGGGGAAGAAAGCTCATTTGGATATTGTGTGTGGCAGTGGCACAATCGGTCCACGGTCAGAAATTGGCCGTCCTGAAATACGAAGGTGGCGGAGACTGGTATGCCAACCCCACGGCCCTTCCCAACCTCGCTAGATTCTGCAATGAGTCTTTGTCCTTTGACCTGGATCCAAAAGTGGACGAGGTGAGTTTCAAAAGCGATGAAGTCTTTGCCTATCCCTTCATTCATATGACCGGCCATGGAAATGTGGTCTGGAGCCGGGAAGAAATGGAGCGCATCCGCAAATACCTTAGCAGCGGTGGCTTTCTTCATATAGACGACAACTACGGCATGGACCGTTTCGTTCGGCCGCTGATCGAACAGCTCTACTCCGACGCATCCCTTGAGCCCCTGGGCAGCAGTTCTTTTCTCTTCCACTACCCTTTTGAACTGAGCGAAGGGCTTCCAAAAGTCCATGCCCACGATGGCCAAAAACCCCAGGCACTTGCCCTTCGTCGCCAGGGCCGCATCGTCCTATTGTACACTTTCGAGGCAGATCTTGGAGATGGATGGGAAGATGAGGAGGTTCATGGCGATGCCGCAGATATTCGACTAAAAGCGCTGCAAATGGGCGCGAATATTTTGACCTATGCATTCACGGGAAGGACAGATGTGGAACAATAAATACATACAGGCGGTCCTTGGGCTTTTGCTTTTGGGTCTGATCGTCTTTGGCGTATACACCTTGAGGAATATGATCGGCTACGTTCTGATCTCCGTATTTCTCGCTTTCGTTGGCAGGCCTCTGGCCCACAGGCTGAAGGGGATACGGATCGGCAGATTTCACTTACCGGATGCACTGGCCGCCGCCCTTGTCCTTTTCATTGAATTCGGTGTCCTCGGCGGGCTGTTCGTTTTCATGGTGCCCACTCTGGTAGATGAACTGAGTCATTGGTCTCAGGTGGATGCTGGTGGGATCGTTCAATATGCACAGGTCCACCTGCAGAGTCTGGATGGACTCGCAGAGCAGCTCGGATTGAAATGGGATGCCGAGGAACTTCGGTCGAATCTGCTGGCCAGCATGAACCTCGATGTCGCTCAGGTCGGAAGCGTGGCCGAAAGGGTATTTGGCGGATTGGGCAGCATGGTCATCGCCTTGTTCTCCATCCTCTTCATTTCCTTTTTCTTCATCAAAGAGGAAGGCCTTTCCCAGAAGATGCTCTACGGTCTGGTCCTGAAGGAACAGCATGAGAAACTGGACCGCATCCTGCCGAAGATCAAAGAATTGCTGACACGCTATTGCATTGGCATCCTGCTGCAGATCACCCTTATCACCACCCTTATCAGCCTGGGGCTCTGGCTGGCCGGTATCGAGAAGATCCTTTTCATTGCACTCTTTGCCGGTTTGATCAATGTGATCCCCTATGTAGGGCCACTGATCGGCGCCTTCGTGGGTCTGATCCTTGTAGCCGCTCAAAACCTGCATCTGCCCTTCGATGAGCTCGGGCTGCTCATTGGCCTGTCGGCGATGGTCTTTATGGCCACCCAGTTGATCGACAATTTCATCCTGCAGCCGCTGATCTACAGCAATTCGGTCAAGGCGCATCCGCTCGAGATCTTTTTGGTGATCACCGCTTCCGGCACCCTGGCTGGTATTGGCGGGATGATCCTCGCTGTGCCCATCTATTCCGTCTTTCGGATCGCCGCCAAGGAATTTCTGTACGAATTCCAGATCATTCGGAAACTCACACGGGATGTCTGACCCGATCGGGAAGGAAAACCTGAAGGCATTTCTCGAATTTCGATCGGAGCACAAAGGACGAGCCGGTACGGAATTGGTGCTGAAATACGCCACTAACAAGCAGAAGAAGTTCTGGGCACACGCATTGCTCAGCGAGCAGAAACTGCTGAGTAAGCTTCCAAACAACTGGTTCGAGAAGGGCTTTTTTTGCCCAAACACCAAGGCGGCCGAGCAATGCAGTTCATGGGCGACCGCCCAATGGAAGGCGCGACTGGCAGAGGGCTACTCCCTAGTCCACGACCTGACCGGTGGATTGGGGATCGACAGTCTGGCCTTTTCCCATCAGGTGCAAAAGGTGCACTATCGCGAGCCGAATGCCGAACTCTGCTTCATGGCGGAGCGGAATTTCCATCGTCTGGGAAGAAGTCAGATCGAATGTGTGAATGAAGCTGCCGAATCCTTCATGGAAAGGGCGTTCAATGGCGGAGAATTGGTCTATCTCGATCCAGACCGAAGACTGGGTGAAGGCGGGCAGCGATCTTCTTTGAGCCGCATGCAGCCCGACTGGACATTCATCGAGCAGCTCATGGACAAAGGCTGGCCGCTGCTTCTCAAACTCTCGCCCTTGCAGGACCTGACCGATCTGATCCAGCGCACATCGGGCAAGCGAACGATCTGTGTTCTGGAGCACAGAAGTGAATGCAAAGAAGTGCTGCTCTTTTGCCAAGACGCAAAAGCAGAGGCAGAGAATGTATCCATTGTTCTGGCCGAGGCGGAGGAGAAATGGACCACCCAGGAACTGTCTGTCGATGAGTTGAACTCGAATTGTTCCCAATACGGCTGGAGCGACTCAGGGTTTTTGCTGGACCCGAGCCCTGCCTTCAGAAAAGCCGGAGCATGGAAACTTTTGGAAGAGAAGTTCTCACTCCGCAAGATCGCAGCGCAGACGCACCTCTTCCACAGCGAATGTGCCGTACCGGAATTTCCTGGACGCCAGTTTCGCATCCGATCGGTTCTGGACAAAAACCAGATACCCGAGGCGGCTTCCGTGATCAGCAGAAATCACTTTGAAAGCGCGGCACAGCTTCGAAAAAAGTGGAAACTCAAGGAAAGTGAGGAAGTATTCCTGCTGGCTTTTCGGGATGAAGGTGGGAAAGCCCGGCTTCTACTCACCCAAAGGCAGTTCTGAACAATCGGCCCACTCTTTCCGTCCAAGAACCCACAGTGGCTGCCTATTTTTGAAAGAGATGCTTCGCTCCTTCCTCATTTTGTGCCTCTTGAGCACCCAGAGCCTTGCCGTTTTCGGCCAAGGACTCTTTGAAGCCAATGAGGGACAGTGGCCAGAGGATTTTGATTTTCGCCTGCGCCTGAATTTCGGGGCCGTTTTCTTTGACGAAAGCGGCTTGCTCTTCCACCTTCAGGATCGCCCGCATGCTCATGGGCACGAGGAAATGGAATCTGATGAGCCGCATGCGGCTTTCCGCATGCAATTTCAAAATGCCACTTCGATCAGATGGAGCGGCGAGGAAGCCGTTTCTACCGCCTACAACTACTTTCTAGGAAAAGACCCAAAGCGATGGAAGAGCGGACTCCACCCCTATCGCATACTGCACTCCAATGAATTCCTGCCAGGGATCCGCATGCGACTTGGTGCTGCCGGCGATGGGCTGAAGTACGACTTCCTTTTGGCCGCCGGAGCGGAGCCAACTGCGTTGAAATATCATTTTGAAGGTGTCGGGTCCGTGCGGCTTCGCAAGGGAAAACTGCAGATCGAGACGGGCGTTGGACGCATCGAAGAATACATTCCCGAATGCTATCAATGGGTGGACGGTCAAAAGGTATCCGTCGATTGCCGCTATCTGCTCCATACGGATGGATCCATCGGATTCGACTTGGGCAACTACCGCTCAGATCGCCCATTGGTGATCGACCCTGTGTTGGTTTTCAGCAGCTTCTCGGGCTCCTCAGCCGATAACTGGGGATTCACGGCCACCTACGACGAACTGGGCCATGCCTATGGCGGAGGGATCGCTTTTGGTGCAGGCTACCCCACTGCACTGGGGGTTTTTCAATCTGGTTTTGGCGGCGGTGATATCGATATCGCGATCACCAAATTCAGCCCCAATGGAGATCAAGCGCTTTACGCTACCTATATCGGAGGTTCGGGCAATGAGCAACCGCACAGTTTGGTCGTGGACCAGCAGGGCAACCTGGTGGTCTTGGGCATCACCGGATCCATTGACTTTCCTGTGGGTCCGCAGAGCTACCAGGCGGGCTTTCAGGGTGGCTCCCCGATCATCACCGGATCCAACTACCCCTTTTCCATCGGAACCGATCTGGTACTGGCCAAGCTGAACGACGACGGCACGCAGCTTCTGGGCGCCACCTATTTTGGCGGAAGCCTGAACGATGGGGTGAACGACCAATTCACCGTGAATTATGCGGATGAATTCCGTGGCGAGGTTCAGGTGGACCCGCAGAACCACATCTATCTCGCTTCTGTAACGCAATCGGCAGATGTGCCCCTCACGGGTGCGTCACAAAATTCGATGGGCGGATGGCAGGATGCCTTGATCGCCTCTTTCTCTTCGGATCTGCAGAGTCTTCGATGGGGCACCTATTACGGAGGAAACATGGCCGACAATGCCAACGCACTCGACATTGCCCAGGACGGAAGCCTTTATGCCGTTGGGGGAACAAGAAGTACCAACCTGAATGTGAGTCCCAATGCACTGGGGCCAACCCTTTCGGGCAATTCAGACGGATTCGTACTCAAGCTCGATGCGTCCAGTGGTTCCTACCTCGGCGCCAGCTTTATCGGCAGTCCTTCTGTGGATCAATTGTTTTTCGTGGAAACCGATCGCTACGGTTCGGTCTACCTCCTCGGACAGAGTTTCGGAAATATGCCAGTGAGCTCGGGCGTTTTCAGCAGCGGGGCCGGAGGGCAATTCCTGCAGAAGATCAATGGCTCGATGGACCAACTGCTTTGGAGCACGGTCATCGGAAACGGAAATCAACCCAATATGTCCCCGTCTGCATTCATGGTGGACGACTGTCTGAACATCTATCTGAGCGGTTGGGGTGGCGCAACCAATACCGCTAACCTCGGAGACATGAACAATATGCCCATCAGCTCTGACGCTTTTCAGGACAGCACAGACGGCAGCGATTTCTACTTCATGGTCCTCGAGGAGAATGCGAAGGCGCTGCAGTTCGCCACCTATTTCGGCGGGACCGCCAACGAGCACGTGGATGCCGGCACCAGCAGATTCAGTCCGGACGGAACGATCTATCAGGCTGTATGTGCCGGGTGCGCCGGACAAACATTTCCGACCACAGCCGGGGTCTATCAACCCAACAATCAGAGCCAAAACTGCAATCTGGGGCTGATCAAGATCGATTTTGAAAGCAGCGTTCGCTCCGATGCACTGCTCGACCCTACCTTCCTTCCCGATACGGTCTGCGACACCATCCGCATCAAATTCCAGAACAACAGCAGCAATGCCAATCGCTACTTCTGGGACTTTGGGAACGGCCAAACTTCGACCGACTCCGATCCGGTCGTACGTCTGCACAGCCTGGGCACCTACAATGTCATGCTCGTGGCATTTGACACGCTTTGCAACAGCAGTGACACGGCCTATCTGCAAATAGACCACAACCAAGGCAGCTCTACCCGGGCCGATTTCAGTTTTCGGGCAGTGAGCTGCAACCCAGACCGTCCAGTGCGCTTCACCAACAGCAGCCGAGGGGCTCAGCAGTTCGAATGGGACTTTGGCGATGGGGCCGTTTCTTCCGATCCCGAACCGCAGCACATCTTCACGAATTTTGGTTCATATACGGTGCGCATGATCGCCTCTGACACCCTGTGCGGCACTTCAGACACGGCCGAATACAGCATCGATTTTTTGCCCGTTTCCCTCTCGCCCAGTATATCGATCCAGCCGCCGGTATGCGGAACGGTCAAAACGCGCTTGCAGATCGATGGCGCCTCAGACAGCCTTCAGGTGGACTGGGTGATACCGGGATTGGACAGTGTGAGCGGTGGCTCCGAATGGAACTACGCCTTTCCCTATCCTGGAAGCTATCTCGTCCGCACACGCATTCTGGATACCGTATGTGGCGATTTCCTGATCTACGACACACTGATCGAGGTGGACGATCAGATCGAAAGGCTCTTTGTGCCCAATGTGTTCACCCCCAACGGCGACGGAAAGAACGAACGATTTGAACTCTACGGAGATGAGTGCTATGACGAAGGCCATCTGCTCATCTTCAACCGCTGGGGCGGGAAAGTCTTTGAAACCCGGCGTCCACTTGAAGAATTTTGGGATGGAAGCGAAAAGGACGCCTCTGTGAAAAGCGGAGTCTACCAGTGGCTTTTGATCAACCGGGGAGAAAAGATCTATGGCTTTGTGACGGTGCTCTACTGAGCTCCGGCAGGCGGCAGCATTTCCCGCAATCGATCGATCCACTCGGATCCGGTGGCTTCGGTCTGCACCCCTTCCTGCAGGTCTTTGATCAGCACCTTGTCTGCATCGCGCTCCTGCTCGCCCCGAAGAATAAAAAAGCGAATACCGCTTCTGCTGGCAAAGGCCATCTGTTTTTTCAGTCGGGCAGCCGTGGGATAGAGCTCAGCCACCCACCCCTCTTCTCTGAGTTGCTGCGCCATGGCAAAGTGATCGGCCTGAGTGGATGGGCCCATATGCGCAATGAGCAACTGCGTCTTGGATCCCTCCACCGCCTCAGTGAGGCCCAGCTCCTCCATCGCCAGCTGTATGCGGTCCAGTCCGAAAGAGATGCCGATGCCGGGCGTATCCTTCAGTCCGAAGACCGAGGTCAGGTCATCGTATCGGCCTCCGCCCCCTAAACTGCCGATCTTCGCCTCCGTCGAGCGGATCTCAAAGATGCAGCCAGTGTAGTAGTCCAGTCCGCGGGCCAATGTAAGATCGAGCTGAAGTTGCAGGTGGTCCAATGGACGTGCGGAGAGAAGCTCCGACAGGGAAGTCAGTTCCTCCAAAGCCTGGTCGGCCGCAGGACCCAGCCATTGCGCCAGCTGCGTCAGCCCATCCTTGTCCAAATGCAATTCCGATGTAAAGAGTGAAGCCCATTGGTCGTCCACGACAATGCCCATGGACTCCCATTCAGCGCGCACACCCGCCCAACCGATCTTATCGAGTTTATCGAGGGCCACGGTAAAGGGGATGAACCGATCGGCTGCTCCGACCTTCTCTGCAATTGCGAGCAGCAGCTTTCTGTGGTTGAGCGCGAGCTTGGCGGGCAGATCCAATGAGCGAAAGACATCGTTGTAGATGTGCATCATCTCGGCCTCCTGAACGATGCCCGAGATACCGACCACATCGGCATCGCATTGAGTGAATTCCCTGTAGCGTCCCTTCTGCGGACGATCTCCCCGCCACACATTCTGTATCTGATAGCGCTTGAAGGGAAAGGCCAGATCGTTGCGGTGATCCACGACAAAGCGGGCAAAGGGGACGGTCAGGTCGTAGCGCAATGCCTCTTCCACCCCGGCCTGCATCTCAGAGGCCGTCTTTCCTTCAAATTTTTTCAGTTTCTCTCCGCGCGGAAGGACCTTGAACATCAACTGATCCCCTTCCTCTCCATACTTGCCGGTAAGACTGCTGTTGAGCTCGATCGCTGGGGTTTCAATGCGCACAAAGGCATAGCGCTGAAAGACCGATTCCACGATCCGCATGATGTGCGTGCGCACCCGCATGGGTCCGGGCAGAATGTCGCGTGTTCCCTTAGGCAGCATAGGGCGTTGGTTGAGCGCCAAAGGTAGCCATCAAGGTGCAGTGCATTGCTCCAGCAGTTCCGATCCGCGCTCGGATCCGATCAGGCGTTTGAAGGTCCCTCTGTTGTTCTCGATGTTGTCCAACCAGGAAGTCTGAGCAAAATGGATATCCGCCCAGCCGCTTACGCCTTTCTCCTGATAGATGCGCCAAACCAGACAGTCGGAGGCCAAGGGTGGCAGCATTTCTTCTTGCTGCAGTCGATCGATCTCATCAGCTGTTTGCGCCGCATAGGTCATCAGTGTCTGTGCAGAGGGCCGATCGAACAAGACAAAGTGCTTTTCCGGATCGGATCGCTTGTACACAAGCGAAAACTGGGTTTCTGCGCGCACGGGCAGACCATTGGAAGCCACCATGCGGTCACCGACCTTTCTCAGGCGCACATCGCTCCAGTAGGTGGTACCGTCCACCTGGTAACGGTAATTGCCCTCCCGATAGGTGATGATGGACAGAGTGCACAGCGTGGTGTCCGGCTCTTGCATCACCGCCCGATGCACATACCATTGGCGCACCTTCGGTACCGTCAGATTGATCCCGGCCAGGAGCAGAAGCACCGTACCATAGATAAGGATCTCCCGGGTCCGTTTGCGGTTCTCGCGTTCTTCCATACGTTCTTTCTTGCGCAGATATTCGGCGCGCTGTCGGCGTTTGCGCTCTGCTTCTGCCTGGGCTTGTCGGGTCTTATCGCCCTCGGCCCGCTGGGAGGAGGATGAAAATGTCCCGGAGGAGATCTGCTCATAAGCCGCTTGTATCTCCTGAAAGATGCGGGCAGAATCCTTGGAGGGATTCACATCCGGATGATGCTTTTTGGCCAGTTTTCGGTAGGCCGTGCGCACCTGATCCATCGTGGCATGCTGGGTCAGACCCAGTACAGCGTAGCATTCAGATCGCGTCTTATTCTTCATCCGTATCGCTTCCCGATTTCGGTTTGATCCCAAAGACCTTTTGGACGAGTTCGCCAAGATCATCGAAATCCGTGGTGTAGAAGATGCCGAGTCCCTGGGTATACATGGTGGTGATCTGTCCGTTCAGCTGGTCGTTGGTCTGGTTGAATACCCGCGCCTTGAAACGGCCGTCAGGAGTGATATCGTAGACCAGTTCCACATCGCCCACAAGCGATTGCTGCTGATTCTGTGCCTGATCGGCGCCAACCGGCACATCGAACTCGCCATTGATGGTCAGGCGATCGTTCATCAGTTTCTTGGAAACACCCACCTCGAATTCATCGTTGGTGACCCCAGGGTCTTCGGAGCCGACATAGTTCACATTGATGTCGATGAAATTCACACCGGAATTCAGCCAGTTGGACACCTGATTGGTGAGCATCTGATAGGTGTTGTTGGTGAGATTGGTCTCTGAGAACACGCCGCCCCCGCTGTTGGTGCCGCTCTCGGCCAAGAGAGTGTTCATGCTCAAAATACTGAACGCCTGTCGGTTGAGGCGGTCTTTGTCCGAAAAGTAATTCTGCAGCTTGGCCTGTGCATCCGATGTGGCCTGAGGGGTCTGTATGTCAAAATCAATGGTGGGGTTCATCAGGTTCTCCCGCAGGATCAGGTAGAGGTCCAGATCGGTCCGAACGCCCTTGTAGTCGTCGAGGATGGGCCCCAGGCTCACCCGGGTATTGTACCGGGCCTTGATGTCGATCTGGGAATCGAATGGGCTGCCATCCCAGCTGAGCGTTCCGCCCTCGACCAGATCGAATCTTCGGTTGACGATGCCCGTGAGCGTGAACTGATAATGGCCCTTATCGATGGCGACATCTCCAACGATCTGCACATCTCCTTCCCTGTCGATATCGATCTGCAGCTGTCCGCGTCCTCTGCCCCTGAGAAGATCGCCGGTTTGTTCGTCTATGATGATCTCCAGTTCCGCCTCTGGCGTGACCTCCAGGTCGAAATGTAAAGCCAACGGATTGCTGCTGGCTTCCCTGCGGACCTCTTCCTCGGTATCGGCCTCGAGCAAGGAACGATCGGTCTGATGGAAAGTGATGAAACTCGTGCCCACCACTTCCTTGGGTCCGCCCATGGGAATGCTGAAAAGTGTTCCCTCGTCGGCCTTGGCATCCACATCCAGCTCCAGCGCATCCGGCGTTCCACTCAAACGGATCAGGCCTGTTCCAAAGGCCTTTCCGTAATAGAAAGGCGAATCTTTGGAGGTGGTGTTCAGGCAAAGGAGTTTATCGGCTTCGATCTGCATGTCCAGATCGAAATCCTTCAAGCGGTCGTGTGCCAGTTGAAGTTCGACCGTGCCCTTGCTCCCCAGACGCGTATCCCGGATGGGCACTTTGGCCATTTGGATGGAATGGTCCGAAAAGCGTACGGTCGGGACATCCTGCAATTGATAATCCGTATTCAGCACCGGTAAGGTGAATCCGGCATCCGGAAGCTCAACCTGCCCGTTGACCGAGAGATCGCCCAGTTTCCCTTCGAGTTCCAGCTGACCGCTGCAGGCACCGCGCAACTGGGTGACCACACCCTGCATATACGGCTGCAAGACATTCAGATCGAAACGATCGAGTTGAAGCTGCATATCGGAATAGAGGCTATCCGGAACGAACTGCCCGGTCAGATCCAGTTTGCGTACGCCCTCCTGCTCGATCTTGCCGCTGAGGTTGACCACCCCTGTGTAGAGCGACCAATCGCTGTAGAGGTCCAGGTCGCCCAATGCAAAATCATTGATCAGCGTCTGCTCTGTACGCAGACCAATGCCGTATTTGGGTTTGGCCAGCAACTCACTCATGATCACCTGACCAGAGACCCGCGCAAAAACCTCTGTATCGTACTGCTCGAGGATGGGATTCAAGAATCCGAGTTCGAATCCTTCAAAATTCAACCGAAGGACCTGCATAGGGCTTTTGGATACAAATCCATCTGCAAACAATCGCCCCTTATCGCTGTGCATCTCCAGCTCATGGACTTCGATCTGATTGGGCTCCACCTTCAGCCATCCGCTCTGTGGGACATTGAGCTGGTAGGCCCCGTAGATCAGCTTGGAGGGCAACCAGTGCACCTTGAATGTGGTATCGGCGGTACGCAGCAGATTCGCTGCCAGTTGAAAGCGCGCCTCAGTCGTATCGATCAGGGTTCCCTGCAGTTCGAGTGTGAGCGAATCCATGCGCTTCAGGGTGCGCAGGCTGAGATCGGAAAAGCGGCGACCGCCAGCTGCCAACTCATCCACCGACAGTTGAAGCCCATTGCCACGCGACCTGTCCCTTAAGCGAATGCCCTTCAGCGAGTAGTCCAGATAAGAAACACCGGCGCTCTGAACATCCAAATGAAGGATGTCTTCCTCATCTGTGTACCGGGCAGAGAGCCGGGCTCCAGGATGGATCTGCCAGTCGGGAAGGAGCAATTCGTTGAAGATCTTCGGTCGGATGAGCTCAACGGAACAATCGATCGAACGGATCCCCTTGGCGTAGGACGAGTCGCCGCCCACATAGCGCTGAACATAGTTGCGCACAAAACCGCCGAGCTGGGAAACTGTGAACTGGCCCTGGGCGTAGGCATGGAGCGGGTCTGAACGGAACTCCATCCGGTGGATCGAGTCCTCCCAGGAGGACCTTAGGACCATATCCTTGAAAAAGTAGAAGTTCATCGGATCCTCATAGGTCGCCTCAGTGATGTTCAGGGCACCATTCAGGCTGTCCGGGAAGAGCCCCTTGGCGCGCAGCTCCACATTGGCCGTGAGGGTGCCGATGCTGTCTTCCACCCATCCAAGTCCGGCCAGATCGATCTTCTTGCACTCCGCCCGAAAATCATAGGCGATCTCCTCGATGGACAGATCGGCTGAACCAAAGAATTTGAGTTGCACCAGCGAATCATCGACCTGAAGCGATCCCGTAAAATTCTCTTCCTTGAACACCCCGTCCACATGGATGCCAGAGAAATCTGTCCCATTCCAGTGCAGCTTCTTCAGAGCCGCCTGAACACTGCCTTCGGGCATCCCCTTGGCGTTCAGCTGTACATCGGCTACCAAGCCGCCATCCATGGCACCCAACTGCTGCCCGGGAAAAATCAGATCGCTGCGCAGCCCATTGAACCTGAAAGCTCCGCTGAGTTCGTGACGTGCATTTGCAGTTGTGTCGATCCGCCACTGCGATTCGGTCTGCAGCGAGCCCATTTCGCTCGCTAAGTCCCCTTCGAATCCCATTTTACGCGCATTGCCCCGGTAGATGCCCGAAAGCCGGAATGCACCCAGGCTGTCCAGGGTCTCTGGCCAATCGTCCTGCCGGCCAAATACATCGAGTACCGAGCGGATCTCGCTGCTGTGGCTTTTCCATTCGGTGATGTCGAGCACAATGTCGGGGCCCTGTGCCGCGCGAAGATGCCGCATACTACCACTCATTTGAGCCTGGGTGATCGCGTTGTGCCGGAAGTTCAGTGAACGGATCAGAAAGCTATCAAGAGTGCCCTGGGCGTCCAGGTCGATCTCGAGGACTGGCAGGTCAGGAATGGACGCCAGGAACACATTGCCGTCGTGGAAAGAAACCCGGCTGTCCCTGAGCCGAAGGTCCAGCGCTACCCGATCGATGAAGGAAGCGTAGTCTTTGGTATCGTCGTAGGACAAGCGAACATCGCCTTGAATGCGGCTGGAATCGGTCATGAGCAACCAATTGGAAAATCCGCTCGAGTTCTTGGCGTAGTGTACCTGCCCTTCCATATGCCGAAGGTTCAGCCGATCGGGATCGTAAAAGGAAATGTGCCGCATCCGTGCACCGATGGTATCTGGATGGACCACGAGATCGTGTACATCCAGTTCCGCACGGGGCCAGTGGATCTCAAAACAATCCGGACAGTCTTCGTGCTCGAGCTCAAAGCGCAGGTGCTCAATGTGGATCTGGTCCATGTCGAGGAAGAAGGGCTTCTTTTCCGTTCCCTCCTTTCGATTGACCACCTGCAGGAACTTTTGAAAACCATTGAGCGAATCGCCGTGGTGCCAGGTCAGATAGATATCCAGATCGTCAATGACCGATCGTCCGAAATGCATGCCGGAAAAACGACGGTCGAACTGTTGGAGGTCGGTGGTCAGGTGACCGATGTGCACGACGGTGTCGGCATCTTCATCGCGGAGCAGTAAGCCGCTCATGTGGAGTTTGTTGGGGAATCGGTACTGCAGACGCTGCAGATCCAGGTCGAGTCCGGTCTTCTCGGTAATGCTTCGCGCCACCTTCTCCGCCGCCCAGGTCTGCACGGAAGGCATACTTAGGAAAGCAGAGAACACCAGCATCAAGGCGATCAGGGCGATCAGTATGCGGCGCAGTATCCGCCAGTAGTTGGGGAAGGAAACGGGCATTTACCTTTGAACTGTCGTGAAAAGCAACCTACTGATCTGCGCCATAGAATCTTCGTGTGACGATACCTCTGCTGCGGTGCTCAAAGGTCGTCAAGTCCTGTCGAACATTGTCGCGGACCAAAAAGTACACCAAAAATACGGCGGAGTGGTTCCTGAACTGGCCTCCAGGGCACATCAAAAGCACATCGTCCCGGTGGTCGATCAGGCATTGAAGGAAGCGGGTGTACTCCACACCGATCTGGACGCCATCGCCTACACCAAGGGGCCCGGACTGATGGGCAGCCTGTTGGTAGGGGCCTCCTTTGCCCGGGGAATGGCCCTCAGCTGCGGCATTCCCGCCATCGGCATCCACCACATGCGCGCGCACATCCTCGCGCACTTCATTGAAGATGCCCACCCTGCCCCTCCAGAATTTCCATTCATCTGTTTGACCGTTTCGGGTGGTCATACACAATTGGTGCAGGTGAACGGAGAACGGGATATGCAATTGATCGGACAAACGCTGGACGATGCAGCGGGAGAAGCCTTTGACAAGGCAGCAAAAATGCTTGGACTGCCCTATCCCGGCGGACCTCAACTCGACAAGCGGGCCGCCGAAGGAGATCCGGATGCTTTTTCCTTCGCCAAACCCCGCATCGACGGACTGGACATGAGCTTCAGTGGCCTAAAGACATCCATTCTGTACTTTCTTCAGAAAATGGAGCGCGAAGGGGAAGATTTCATCGCCACACATCTGAACGACCTCTGTGCGTCCATTCAAAAGACCATTGTGGACATCCTGATCGAAAAAACACGAAAGGCCGCCGAACAGACCGGCATCACTCAGATCGCCGTGGCCGGTGGAGTCTCTGCCAATTCCGGTTTGCGCAGGCAACTGATGGAGATGAGCTCAAAAGAGGGTTGGCAGATCTTCATTCCGCCTCTGGCCTACTGCACGGATAACGCAGCGATGATCGGGATCTGCGCAGCCTTGGATGCAGAAGCCGGACACCAGGCCGAAGATGGAAGTGTGAGCGCCCGGAGTATACTCTAAAAAAACACCCGGGACGAGCCCGGGTGTGATCACTTTCCGCGATTGGGATCTATATTATTCTTTGACGATCCGTTTGGTCACCAAGTGCTCGTTGGTCCTAACGTGCAGCAGGTAGACGCCTTGGGCATAAGGGGAAAGATCCAAGACTGAATTGCCGGTCTCGGTCTGCATTCTGTGTATGATTTTGCCATTGATATCCACTAGCTCAATATGGCTTCCTGAAGGCGCCTCAACATGCACGATCGCTCTTGTGGGATTGGGGTAGACATCGACTGTAAATGCACCACTGATCTCCGGGCCATCTATTTTGGTGACCGGCACTCCCCGAAGTGCAAAGCAGGCGCGGGCAGAAGTGGTTCCTGAGCCGTTCTCGCTGTATCGGGCAACAACCGTGAACTCATAGTTTCCAGGGGTTCCACCCGCGAAATCCACGCTGGCTGTTGTATTGGTCGTCAATGATGTCTGAGACCAGGTCGTGGTGTTGCGGAGCCGGTATTGTACTCTATAGCCGATCAGCGTCTGACCCGCATTCATGACCGACGGACTCCAGCTCACCGTGACCACAGTTCCACTTCTTGTGGTCGATACATTCGATGGTGCCGTGGATGCATTCGACAGAACGGAAGCCGTAATGCTTGCCGTTTCCGAACAACCAGAGGCATCGGTGACCACAACGGTCAGCGTATCTCCCTGCTGGGCGTAAGTTCTTTTTGTAGTGGCGCCGTTGCTCCACAAAATGGACTTTGCTCCACTGCCTCCTGATATGCCAACGCGAACCAAGGTCGAATCGGCCGGACACCTGGCAGGCCGCTGTTCTGCAGTCTGCAGAGTGAGCGGGCGACAAGGCGTATTGAAAGTCTCTTCACAGCTGTAGGTAGTGCCGCTTGAGTCGACCACTGCCACACGGACAGAAATGGTGTTGTTGAACCAGGGGATGATGTTGAAGCGCTGCTGACCACTGTTCGGATAGCGCACCAACTTCGATCTCCATGTTGAAGCCGTGTCGGGCTTCCACTCCACCCGATAACTGCTGGCGTTTGGCAGCGGGGTATTCATCCACAACCTATAGGCACCGGAAAGGAAGTTGACCGTCTCGACGGAATCGATCAGGTCCGCACATGCGGATGCACATGTACCCCAGATGGGGTGGTGATTGGCTGCAAGTGCACTGTTGGTAGAGAAATTCGCAGGAGTCGAAGGAATGTTGGTCACACACCAAGCGGTCAGATCTTGATCGAATACCGTAGCATCACGGAACATATCGTCCATTCTCCCAACATGTGCGCTGGAAACATCCCAGCCACCGATGTCTTGATTGAAGGAACTGGCCTCGCGGAACATAGATGCGAACCACTGATTTTTTGACATA
>JAYOTP010000023.1:0-35673 GCA_038150465.1 Flavobacteriia bacterium
CAGCGATGCATCTGACAATAGCCATGGCGCTGTTCCTACAGTGGTCTACCCCAACCCGGCAGATGACTTCTTGTATGTACAGGCAGCTTTGGGCAGCGAGCTGCGCCTTCTGGACATGCAGGGCAAAATGATCACTCAGATGATCTCCACCGAGCTGGAAACCGTTCTGGATCTGTCTGCCCTGGCGCAAGGGGTCTATATGCTCGAGATCCACTCACAAGGCGGCACGACCACAGAGCGGGTGGTGAAGCGGTAAGGCGTATTCCGATCACCCACTTTGTACACCGATTCAGAGTGGGTAACTTTTTTCAGACATGGTTCCGACTTTAAAAAGAAGAATGCTTCTTTGTGCCAAAGAGTGCGTAAAAGTTTACCAGACCCATGTGAAAAGGAAAAGTGGAGTTCTCTTTTTGACCTCTTTTTTTTGTATGATTATCTTTACAAACTGATTTTCGAAACCAGCCATGCCCTCAACTTCTCTTTATTCGGCATTTGAAGTTCTCAACGAGAACTGGGAAGGTCCTCTATGGATGATGGACAGCGGTGGAAAGCTTCTGCACTGGAATGAAAAAGCAGCCACTCTTTTTGCTCAGCAACCTGCTGTAGGCATGAGCTGCAGCGAGTTCCTTGCAGAGGCAACGGCCAAAAGTCTCTCAGAGGGACAGGTACGAATTCTCAAGAGTGGAAAGGCAGAAAACCATTCCCTCCCGATGGGCACAGACGGCTCCATTTTTCAACTTCGGCTATCGGCTTTGAAAGGCGAGGACGGTATCGAGGGAACACTTTGCGCGGGCAACTCCGCTGAAAGCCTCCAGTCGCAGCTCCAAATTGCTCAGAAGAATGCTGAACTCTATGAAAAGCAGCTCGACCAATCGCAGCATCAGATCAAGATCGGAAGTTGGGAATTCGATATTCCCAAGCAAGAATTCTCCTGGTCAAAAGAAGCGCTCCGCATTTTTGGATTCGATGTCGGCCACAGTGCAGAGAATCTCTTCCAGGAACACATAGAACGCATCCACCCAGAAGACAGGGACCTCGTGATGAAGGGCTATATGGATCACCTTGAGAAGAATGTTCCATTGAATCTGAAGTTTCGCTTGCTTCTGGAGGATGGACACGTCAAGCACATCAGTGAGAAATGTGCGTCATCGCACAGCACGAACGACGATAAGCACCTCTGCTTTGGATCCATTGCAGATGTCACAAAGCAATACGAGTACCAACAGAATCTGCTCAAGGCACGCATCCGTGCAGAGGAGAGCGATCGGTTGAAAAGTGAATTTCTGAACAATATCTCCCACGAGATCCGCACACCTATGAACGGGATCGTCGGGGTGATCGACCTGTTGAACGCGAGCGAAGTAAGTGAAGAAGAGCGGGCTACGTACCGAAAGATCATCCAGAACAGCTCACAGAGATTGCTGAAGATCGTCAACGACCTGATCGATATCTCCACCCTGAATGCCGCCCCGGAACACGAATTGAATTTGAGCCGATTTTCACCTCACGAGTTTCTGAAGAGTTGCAAGGAGGCTTATGACGAACAGGCCACCGACCGCGGTCTTGAACTATATATCGAGACGGGTGCCGGACAGACCGAACTCATGATCGAGTCGGACAGGGACCGGTGGAATAAGATCATCTCCCACCTTCTGGACAATGCTTTGAAATACACGCTAAAAGGGAGTATACGACTGGGTTATACCGCCCATAAGGAGCACTTTGAGGTGTATGTGGCCGATACGGGGATAGGCATCGACGAGAAATATGCCGATTCGATCTTCCAGAATTTTTCCCGCGGCGCATTGGGCGACACACAACACAGCGGCTTGGGGATCGGCCTGGCGATCGTCAAAGAACATGTCCGGGCCCTGGGCGGATCCATTTCGCTCGATACAAGCTCCGAAAAGGGCTCGACTTTTCGCATCTCCATCCCCTTGGCCACTACCGGCGAGGTGGACGATCGATCTGAAGGTTCAGCAGAAACAGAAAATACCAATGCTCTTCGCGTGCTCATCGCAGATGGTGAATCCAACTCGGCACTTATTGGGCGCCTCGCCATGAAAAGCAGCAGAGAATGGCAGAGCGTTTATGTGGCGGACGGAAAAGAGGCCGTGGACTACTGCCGGACCTCCTCACCCATCGATCTGGTCGTTCTCAGTGATGATCTTCCGGTGATGAACGGCATGGAGGCTGCGCAGCGCATCAAATTGTACCGACCTGATCTTCCGCTCATCGCTCTGGAATCCAAAAAAGGAGAACTGAACAAGGAACAGGCATTCGAATGCGGCTTTCAGGCAGTGCTCTCAGACGAAAAAGGCTTGAATGAAGCCTTGCGCGTCATTGCATCATTGGAGGCCGAATAGGGGCACCGACCCAGAATCTTCTGTTCATAATCAAGTGTACATCCTCCAGCTTGGAGAAAAAATTGAACGGGTTTAATTTCATACACTTACGATGTGATGAAAAGGCTCCCCCCCAATTTTCCGACCAGGTTCTTCGTGCATGCGATCAAAAGAATCCCAGCCCTATTTCTTTTTTTTATTCTGCTGACGGCCAATGGCCATCTGCTTCATGCTCAGACACCTCCTGGATCTGACAGCCTTCGTGCACTGCTGCTTGAACCCAGCGCAGACACGGTGAAGGTGGAAATACTTCAGCAACTGCTCATCTCCTACGCCCTGAATAATCAAAGAGACTCGGCACTCGCGCTTGGCATGCGTGCCAATAAATTGGCACGAGAGATCCAATGGTCCAAGGGCATTATATCCAGCCATAAAATGTTGGGGCGTTTGCATCAGATCAGACAGAATGAAGAGCAATTCATCTTCCATTGGGAACAAGCACTTGAGGAGACCAAGAGAATGGAGGACTTTGCAGCCTCTGCGGACATCCTGAACTACATTGGCCAGCACCACGAAAGCATCAACGCTTTTGATGTAGCCGATGAGCGCTATGCCGAGGCCGTAGAATTCTATCTGAAGGCCGGAATGCCCACTCGGGCTGGAGAGAGCTTGATAGCCATGGCGAATATGGAATTGGGGCAGTCCAATTTCCCAAATGCCCTGAAACATTATTTGAGCGCGCTGGATTTTTTCAAAGAAGAAGGAAATAAAGAAGGAGAGATCGATGTGCTTTACTCCATTGGCAACATCTACCTCAGCCAGGGAGAATATCCACTTGCTTTGAAGTATTATTTCGAGTCTCTTGGGATCTGCAAAGAACTCGGCATCCGGGAATCTCAGGCCAAAATTTTGGGTGGAATGGGCAATGTCTATCTCGACCAGCGCGATTACGAGCTTGCGCTTGAGCGCTACCAGGAGGCACTGGCCATTGAAGAAGAGATCGGTGACCAGGCAGGGATCGCCGCCAAATTGGGCAATATTGGAAATGTGTACCATGCCCAAGGCGCACTGGACCGCTCGCTGGAAGCCCATACCCGGGCGCTGGAGATCAACCGGGAGATCGGTTCCTCATCGGGCATCGCCGACAATCTGAACAACCTCGGCATCGTGCACGAAGAACAAGGTGATCACCAAAAGGCGCTGGACAATTATTTGGAAGCCCTATCCATCGAAGAGCAGATGGGGGATCTACAAGCCATGAGCATCAAACTGGGCAACATTGGCGCGCTGTATACAAAATTGGAGAACTACCGCGAAGCCAAGCGCTATCTGGACAGTGCGCTCACCATTTCCCATGCTATTGGAACCAATCAGGTGGACTGGATCTATGAGGAGTTGTCTGTCATGTTCGAGGATCAGCAGGACTACAAAATGGCTCTTGAGAATTTTCGCCGCTCCACTCATTGGCGGGACACCCTTTTCAACGAAGAGAAGACCAAAGAGATCGGATCTCTGGAGGCCCGGCACGAGATCGAAATGGAAGCGATGGAGCGCAGGCGGCAGGAAGAGGAAGAGCAGCGTTTGCTCAAGGAAGCTCAGGACCGCAGGAATGCGCTGCAGTATTCCGGTATTCTGATGGTGATCATGGCCTTTATGACCGTCCTTCTCTTCAGCGGTAAGTTCAAACTGCCCATGAATGTGGTAGAAGGAGGCATCTTTTTCACCCTGCTCATCCTCTTCGAATTCCTGCTGGTGCTCTTCGATCCGTTCATCGCCAAATATGCCGGCGGAGAACCTGCTTACAGTCTGCTGATCAATTCAGGTTTGGCCTTGTTGATATTGCCGTTCCACGGATTTTTTGAAAAGCTGCTCAAAAAGCGTTTGCAAAAGACCCGAGACTGAAATTCCCTATGAAGCAAACGCCCGCCTCTGACAGGCCTGTCCTGATCTACCATCGCCCTGCAAGGGGAGGCCGGTGGGCAGCTTGTGTGATGATGATCATTGGGCTTTGCACCTCCACTCTTTTATCGGCGCAATCCCTCGATCTGGACTCTTTCAATACGGCCAATAAGATCCGTATCGGGCAGCTGGATTCTTCGGTGATCACCGACTTGCATCGCGCCCGGGTTCTGGCTGCTCAGGCAGAGGAAGCCGAACAGCTGCTGCTGGCCCGAAAGAATCTCGGTGGTTTCTACATCATTTTTCAAAGGCTGGACTCGGCGAAATTTCATTTGGACGCCGGGATGAAGATCGAGCTGAAGGATTCTCTGATCGCCTCCCGGGCGAGCCTTTTTATCAATTCTGGAGTCCTTGCCTATCAAATGGGCTTCAAGACCACTTCCTATCAGCACTACCTGAATTCAATGCACATATGCGAGTACCTGGGGGACTCTCTAAAAAAAGCCAAGGTGCTCTTGAATTTGGCCAATATCGACCATGAATTCGATCGTTTTGAATTGGCCATCCAACGCCTTGAACAGGCCATTCATCTGGCCGGACCCGACGTTAGTTGGTATCAGGTGGCCCTGTCCAATTTGGGGGCGTATTACTACGAGCACGGAGATACAGCCCAGGCAGAAGAGTATTACTTCGCCTCGATCGAAGCTGCCCGCGCCAACAACAACTATGTGATACTGAGTCAATCCCTGGTCAATCTGGGCCACCTGGAGCTCGAAGCGAAAAACTATCCGGAAGCAGAACGCCTGATCAACGAAGCCCTGAAATTATCTGAGGACAACCACTTTGGAGAACGTGTGGTGGATTGTCACTCCAAACTGGGCGATCTCTATCGGGAACAATCTCAGCACAGCAAGGCCATTGAGCAATACGATAAGGCCCTCAATCACCACAGATGGAATACCAAGGATGCATTGTCCACCATGCACCATCTGGCCTTCAGCCTCAAAGAGAACAGAAGATTTGATGAGGCATTCGACTATTTGAACGAGTGGTTTCGTATCAGTGACAGTTTGAGGAACAGCGACCAATTGCACCGCATCGAAGACCTGGAAGAACAGCACGAGGAAACCATCGCCCTAATGGAACGCAAACGACTGGAAGAAGAACGCTTGCGTATAGCTACGGAACGGAGCCGCCGGCGCAACAGCCTTCAGTATTCGGGCATCCTGATCTTCATCATCGGAATTCTTACCCTCCTGCTCTTCAGTGGAAAACTGACCCTGCCCACCCGAATGGTAGAAGGCGGTGTGATATTCGCTCCTCTTATTGTATTTGAATTCTTAATGGTCCTTTGCGATCCGTACATCGAGAAATACACAGGGGGTGAACCGGCATACAGCCTTTTGATCAATGCAGGGCTTGCTCTGCTGATCCTTCCCCTGCATGGATTGCTGGAACGCAAACTCAACGAACGCCTCGAGGAGCAACGGCTCACCAAGGCGGAATGATCATACGGCCTGCATGATCTCTGCGGCCTGAAGCAGCACCTCCTCTTTTTTCGCAAAACAAAAGCGAAGCAGCTTCTGTCCCGCTGGAGGCTCTGTGTAGAATGGACTCAAAGGAATGGCGGCCAGCCCATGCTCCTCCGTGAGCCACAGCGCCAACTGCTGATCATTCAGTTCGCCCATCCCGCTGCAATCGGCAAGAACAAAATAAGAGCCCCGTACAGGCAGCAATCGAAATTTCGAGCCTTGAACAGAATCGGAAAAGAGCCGATACTTTTTTTGATAAAAAGCAGAAAGACCCATGTAATGGGAAGCATCCTCCAGGTATTGATGCAGTGCCCACTGCGCCGGATGATGCACTGAGAACACCTGGAACTGATGCTGGGACCGAAACTGCTTCATCAGGGATCCACTTCCGGCAATGTAGCCGACCTTCCAGCCGGTCACATGAAAGTTCTTGCCAAAGGAGAAAACAGCCAGACGCTGCTGGCTCAATGCAGGGCGTGAGAGAATACTGTGGTGGATATGCCCGTCAAAGACGATGTGCTCATACACCTCATCAGAAAGAACAATGATCGGGCGTCCTTCAACCCTATCCTCCAGTTGCTGCCAATCCGAATCGGTCCACAGATAGCCCGAGGGGTTCCCTGGGGTGTTGAGCAGGATCATTCGCGTTCTGTCTGTGATCCTCTGGCCCACCTCATCCCAATCGATCAGGAAATCAGGCGCTTTTTGGACAATAGCTACAGGCGTGGCACCCGCCCACTCAATGGCCGGTCGGTAGCAATCGTAGGCCGGTTCGAAATAGAGCACTTCATCACCTGGCCCGACAACAGAGGTGATGGCCGTGTAGAGCGCCTGTGTGGCACCGGCCGTTATGGTGATCTCGCTCTGAGGATCCAAGCTGCAGCCCTGAAGTTTCTGATGTTTGTCCGCCAGCTCTTTGCGCAGGCCAGCATGTCCAGGCATAGGCGCATATTGATTGGCTCCACAGCGCATGGCCTCTGCTGCCAGATCGAGGAGCAAAGGATCGGGCGGGAAGTCAGGAAATCCTTGAGAAAGATTGATGGCGCCACATTCCTGGGCCTTTCGGGACATCAACGAGAAGATGGACTCTCCCTGTGGGGAAGGATGTTCAATTCCTTTCATGCATGGGAAAATACGCAGGAATAGATGGTCTGAAATGATTCAGACAGAGGCGGCTTCGGGCTGCATGCAATCTGGGCACCATCCCGAGGCCTGGACATTCCACTCGGCCACTTTCAATCCCGGCAGCGACTGCTCCGTAAGTACAGAAGACTCCACACATCGCACCGAGTGGCAACCGAGACACTCAAAATGAACATGGGCATGTTTGTGTCCTTCCGTTCCGCAGTGATCCTTGCACAGGGCATAGAACTTGTCGTGGGTGGTCTCTCTGGCCAAATGGATCAGTCCATGTGCTTCAAGAGTGCGCAAAGTGCGATAAAGAGTGATCCGGTCCATCTGTGTAGATGCCGAAAGCTGCTTCAGAGAAAGCGCCCATTCGAAGGACTCGAGGACGTCCATAACTTGTAGACGGTGTGCAGTGGGTTTTACACCTGCATTCTGAAGCTTGAGGGTGAGCTTCTTCTTTGCCATGATCGAATTGAGTTTCAGAAATCGTAGCGGACATTTACTGCCGCATTGATTCCTTTCGAGTCAGAAAAGTAGCGCAAACGATCCAAATAATCCCGATAGCGCTCATTTGTTGCGTTTTCGACCCGTATTCCCCAGATCAGACCAGCTGCCTCACTCCCAGTTCGAAAGGAAAAACGCAGCTCCCAGAGACCGTAGGCTGGTGGTGGTGGGATCAGATCCTGACCTTCTTGCCAATGGGTTTGTTCCGCGGTCCAGCGATGGGTCAGCTGGAATTCAGGCGCTTTAAGCCATCCGATCGAAGTCCTCTTGTACTCTAATCCTATTTGGGCACGGACAGGAGGCATGAATACCAACGGGGCATTCTGCTCTCTGTCATCTCCTCGGGTCAGACTGGCCTCTGAGCGAATGACCCAATGCCTGCCCAACCTATAGTCGAGCTGCAGATCACTGCCGATGATCAGGGCATCGGTCTGCTGGTAGCGAAAAACCGGGAAGGCTCCGCGAATGGTGAGCCTCAAGGAATCTTCAGCTTGCAGGTAGATATAGTCATCCATCCTATGGGCATAGGCCATAAGATCATAACTCCAGCGGCCCGCACTTCCATGGAAGTCCAAACTGGCCTTGAATGAATGCTCCCTTTTCAGGAGCGGATCGCCCTCCTCCAAACTGGCTACCCCTTGATGCAGACCAAAACTGTATCGCTCATTCACCGCAGGTGTACGGCTTCCATAACCCAAATGCACACCGAACCCATGTCTTGAGTTGATGTCTCTTTCCCATCCAAGCTGTACACTCGGATTCCCAAGATCGTCCCGATATCGCAGGATGGTCCTGGGAAGATCACTGCCGATCGTGGCCACGCTGCGCGAACCCCATTCCATTCTCAATCCCCATTCGATCAAACCATACCTACTGTGGTGCTCCGAACTGAAATACATCCCCCACAGACCCGACAAATGGTCCGGAATAAGCGGGAGGATCCCTGTGATCGGATCATTAAGGTTTTGGGTCCGGATGTACTGGAATCCAAATGTTCCATCCCAGTCACCGATCTCCTGTTCCACCCGCGTTTCAAAAAAATGCTGGGATTTGTCCAGCTTGAGTGCAGGAATATCCGATCGTCCGCTTCGGCGGATATCAAATTCATTTCTTTGGTCATACTGGAAGGCGTAGATGGACTTCCAGGAGCCTTTGTAAAAGGGCCGATGCCATTGGAGTTGGATCAATTCGTGCCGCACCTCCTGCCTTGGAGCATCTATGGAATACGAGAATTCGGATCGGGTAAAAAAGGGTTCTTCTCTTTGAAATGCAGACTGCAGATCGGTCAGATTGGCAATGTGTGCGCCTCGCAGTATGCCAAGTTCAGCCTGAAAGTGACTCAGAAAGAACTCCAAATTCGATCCATCGCGGAAATGATGTTGCATCTCGAGGGAAGAAGAGCCACGAAGGGAACCGGTGTTGGTCAGGCGGTGATCTGGAGCCTGTCCATCCCCCTCCCGATAAAAAGAGGCGTTCCATCGCCAGGCCCAGGAACCTGTGTTTTTTGAAAGAAGTGCATGCAGCGAATGGGATCGGCCATTGGTGCCAAAAGCATAAGCCGTACGCCCTTTCCATCTTTCTGAAAACGGAATGGCCGTGGCCTGAAGAGAGATCGAAGCGCCATTGGATGCTCCGGGCACACTGAGACTGCCCACGCCTTTGATCACAACGATCTCTTGGGCCGACAAGGCGTCGAGTTCAGGCGCATGGTCATTGCCCCATTGCTGGGCAGAGTGCAGAACGCCCCTGTTCATGATATTCAATCGGTTGCCCGTCAATCCATGGACCATCGGTTTTCCGATCCCAGAACCATTTCGGATCAACGAAACACCCCGAACATTCTCCAATTGATCCGAGAAACTGGAAGAGGGCGCATTCCATAGATCTTTTTCACTCAGGCGAACGCCCAGGCCCGAGCTGTCCCTGTGGTGCGCTTTCTCCACCGGAACCTCAGACAGCACTTCATTGGTCCGGCTAAGCTGAATGGTAAGCTGAGCGTCGACCTCCTGGATCTGGACCTCTGTATAAAAAGACAAATACCCCAACCTGATCACGCTGAGCGTGTACAGGCCGGGGCATATTCCGTCAAATTCAAACGATCCCGAAGCGTCTGACATCCTCAACCATCCGCCAGGATTCAATCCGATCAAGGCATCAGATACCGCTTCATTGTCCTGACCGGTGATCAGACCGGACAGTTTTTCCTGACATCCTTTCTGAGCTGTTGCCCCGAAGTGGAACAACAAGGCAAAGCAGAGAATGCATATTCGTTTTTGGATGCGACTACAAGACATGTATTTGGAAGGTCACCTCAATATCGGTTTCTCCTCCCGCATTGGTTATATCTCCATCACTTACGCCAGCTGCAGACTTATCTGGTTCATGACGAAGGGTAATGGTGAGCGAATAATCGCCTGGATCAGAAGCTGAAAGCTCAGACAGCAATCCGAGGGGCTGCTGGTTTGCATCCGTATCCGAATAAGAGACGCTCAGCGCAGGATCAGATGACTGGAAGAAGAATTGGTGCTCTTCCGCCTCCTCAAAGATCTCAGTGGTGATGTTGTCGGCTGGACTTTCGGTCTCATTCAAAAGACTCAGAGAGCCATTGTAGCTCACACCTGAGCTGATCGTATCGACAGTGATCATCGGGGCATTTCCTCCGTCGCCGTCCAGATCTTGAAAAGTGAAGCTGTGAACAGAACCTGCAGCGGTCAAGGTGTAGGTCAGTGTGGTGATCACCTCCTCCTCATTCGGGATCGACGGATCATTCACTTCATCCTCACAGGATAGAAAGAATGTGCTACTGGCCAGTAGGACGAATGCAACTCTTTTCATGATTTGATTTTCGGCAAATATACTCTATGCAACATTGTTGCGTAAATATATTTTTCAATCCGAACACATAGCTTTTATGGACGCACCACAAATGGAAAGCTCACTTCAATTTCCACTTTGCCACCTGCATTGCTTGGGTCTCCCTGTTGGACGCCTATTCCTGTTTTGTTCGGTTGATGAACCAGGGAAATGGTCAACTCTGATTCGCCAGGTGCCTGGGTGATCAATTGACTGAGCAAACCCACAGGACGTCCGTTCTGATCGGCATCGAGATAAAAGATATTGGCCAGGCTTTCGTCGTCCAGCTCAAAGAAGAACTGATAATCCTTTGCCTGTGCGTCAATGGTGAGTGTGATGTCCTCAATGGGATTTTCCGTGTCGTCATACATCAGCATTGTGCCCTGGTAAGGCACACCATAATCCAGGGTATCCATGGTCAGTATAGGCGGACTCCCTCCATCTCCATCCAGATCCTGAAAAAAGAACAAGTAGTTCAGTCCATCCGGATCGTCCAGGCTGTAGATCAGCTTGGTAATGGGCTCCTCCTCTACCGGGGGAATGATGGGATTGTCGATCTCCGTATCGCATGCCCAGGACCCTCCCACAAGGAGGGCCAGAAGGAACACCAATGGATGCCTGCGCGTTTGGCTCATGGTTGTGCACATATTGTGCAAAACTAAATACCCGAGCCGCAAGCGCATCCTGAACACAAATGAAATTATTCACGTTACTTGATTATTAAGTTTTACCCCAAAAGACTTAAACAAAAAGAAACATTGTTGCAATCTGCTTGAACCAAATCAACATGAAGCACCTCATTTCCTCTACAGAATCGGTGCATGCGAAAGACGCTGCGTATTCCACGGAAGTCACTGCAACCTCCTCCGCAGAGGGTTACAGCTCGCTTGAAGCATCTTCATCCATGGGATGGATGGTCGCCTCAGGCATTGGATTCGTCCTCATTCTGGCCTGGATGACCAACAAACTGTATCGACTGAAGCCACCCGTCGATCTGATGGATGGCCCGGATGACATCGCTTGAAACTCCGTGTCGGGGCTGAGGGAGAATAACGCACCTTTGCAGCCCAACAAACAGTTCTCTTTTTGACTTCATTTCATCACCTCGGTCTCCCAGAGACTTTGCTTTCGGCGATCGAGGACCTCGGATTCGAGAAGCCCAGCGAAATCCAACTCGAGTCCATCCCCCTGCTACTGACCGAAGAAACCGATTTCATCGGATTGGCCCAGACCGGTACGGGAAAAACAGCGGCCTTTGGCCTCCCACTTCTCTCTTACCTCGAAGCGCAGCCCGCAAAGCACACGCAAGCCCTTATCCTGGCACCCACACGCGAACTCTGCCAGCAGATCACCGATCAGATGCAGGCCTTTGCGAAGAATATTTCGGGCTTGAATATCCTCTCCGTTTATGGCGGAGCTGCCATCCAGAACCAGCTCCGGGCACTCAAAAAACCACAACAGCTCATTGTGGCCACCCCAGGCCGACTCATCGACCTGATGGAACGAAAAGCCGTCCGTTTGGATCGGCTGTCGCATGTGGTCCTGGACGAAGCCGATGAGATGTTGAATTTTGGATTCAAAGAAGACATCGATCGCATTCTTCAAAATTCGCCTCCTGCCCGTAATACCTGGTTGTTCTCGGCCACACTCAACCCAGACCTGAAGCGGATCGTAGAAGAATTCATGAATGATCCGAAAGAGGTCCGACTCAGCAGGCCAAATGAAGTCAACCGCATGATCGAGCATGAATGTGCACTGGTCATGCCCAAAAATCGGACGGAGGCTCTTTGCCGTTTTCTGGACTCTGAACCCAATATGCGCGGCATCGTGTTCTGCCGCACCAAAATGGACACGCAAAAACTGGCGGATGAACTCGGTCAGCGGGCCTATCGCTCCGATGCCCTCCACGGCGACCTCAGTCAGGTGCAAAGGGACAGAGTGACCAACAAGTTCCGACGGCACGAACTGCAGGTGCTGATCGCCACGGATGTGGCTGCTCGCGGGCTCGATGTTCAAGATCTGACGCATGTCTTCCACCTGAACATTCCGGATGATTTTGCCTACTACACCCATCGTTCTGGTCGGACGGCACGGGCCGGTAAAACCGGTGTGTCCATGGCCCTGATCGCACCAAGGGATGAATTCAAACTGAACCAACTCAGCAAAAAGCTCCAGATCGAATTCAAGAACCGGAGCATTCCGGATGCCAAGGATATTCTCCGTGGTCGGATCCGAAACTGGACCGATCAGATCCTAGACACCGATACGGGAAAAAAGAGGAACCACAAATTGCTGAACGAAGTACTGGATCAACTCGAAGATGTATCGAGAGAGGAACTGGTGCACCGCATGCTCATTCTGGAATTTCAAAAACTCCGTGCGCACAGCGACAAGGACCTGAATGCCTTTCCTGAAAAACGTCAGACCCCGCGCTTCAGCGGAAAGCCCATGGCGAAAGGAAAAAAGAACTTCCGCAGCAACCGTTCCGATGGCCCAGGGGGGAAGAGCAAGAACTTCAAGAAGCGCTTCAGAAAATAGCCCATCGGAGTCTTGTATCTGAGTTCTTTTCAGTGAAGCCGCGGCAAGGGTGCAGACAGTGCCTTGAACAGGCATGCAGATATTGAAAACGCAACCGATTCCATGAGCGGTCATTTTGCCGTAAAGAAGAGCCGAACCCGTTTTACTTTTAACCCATAATTGTATCAAGCCCGTGGGAAAACGAAGCATGCTGATGATCCTCGATGGTTGGGGAATCGCCGAAAACGAGAAGGTCTCTGCCATCCATAAGGCAAACACACCCTTTGTCGACAGCTTGTACAGCAGTTGTCCGAATACGGCTCTGGAGGCAAGTGGGCGCTTTGTTGGACTCCCGGAAGGGCAGATGGGGAACAGTGAAGTCGGACACATGAATCTGGGTGCTGGACGGATCGTCTATCAAGAGTTGGAACGCATCAACCAAAGCATTGCGAGCAAAGAGTTTTTCGAAAGACCCGCCCTGCGCGCTTTCATGCAGCAAGTCAAAAAGTCCGATCGCCCACTTCATCTGATGGGGTTGGTTTCAGACGGTGGGGTGCACTCCCATTTGGAACATCTGAAGGCCCTCTGCACCATGGCTCACTCCTTCGATCTGAAGGAAGTCTACATACATGCTTTCACGGATGGGCGCGATTGCGATCCAAAAAGTGGATCTGGCCATCTCCTAGACCTCGAACAACACCTTGCGTCGACGACTGGAACGATCAGTTCAGTGATCGGCCGGTACTATGCCATGGATCGGGATCGGCGATGGGAACGCACACAAAAGGCCTATGACCTCTTGGTCCACCGCAAAGGAATACCCTTCGAAAGTGTTCAGCAACTGATGGACTCGAGCTACGAAGCGGGGATCACAGACGAATTCGTCGAGGCGGCACAACGCAGCATTGAAGGGATTTCACTGCCTGGGATCAAAGACGGGGATTCGGTCATCTGTTTCAACTTTCGCACAGATCGGGGTCGACAGATCAGCGAAGTGCTCACCCAAACCGACCAAGCCGAGTATGGAATGAAAGCACTGGATCTGAACTACCTGACCATGACCCGGTACGATGAATCCTTTGATGGTATCGAGATCGCGTTTGAGAAAGATGATCTCCTCGAAACCATTGGAGAAGTCATCTCCAAGGCTGGCAGGACTCAGGTGCGCATCGCCGAAACAGAGAAATATCCCCACGTGACCTTTTTCTTTTCAGGAGGACGGGAGGCTCCCTTCCCGGGCGAACGCAGACTCCTCTGCCCCTCGCCCAAGGTGGCGACCTACGACCTGCAACCGGAAATGAGCGCCGAAGACATCCAAGACCGGATCATTCAGGACATATCGGAAAACCAGCCCGATTTCATCTGCCTGAATTTTGCCAACCCCGATATGGTAGGCCACACAGGAGTTATGGAAGCAGCCGTCAAGGCCTGCGAAACGGTCGATCGCTGTGCAGAACAGGTGGCGAAGAAAGCCATCGATGCCGGCTATTCCGTCATCATTCTGGCCGACCACGGAAATGCAGACAGAATGGAAAATCCGGATGGCAGTCCACACACGGCACACACCACCCGTCCCGTACCCTGTTTTCTTTTGGGGGGCGGAACAGAAACACGAACTTTACGCAATGGCGTTTTGGGGGATGTAGCGCCCACCCTACTCGAATTGATGGAGATCGATGCACCCGATGCCATGACAGGAAAAAGCCTATTGATATGATCCCGCAGGAATCAAAGATCATTGCCGTGGACTTTGACGGCACCATTGCTGAGGACCGCTATCCGGGAATCGGCAAACCCATGCCCTTTGCATTTGAAACTTTGAAAATGCTTCAAAGCGACGGACACCGTCTTATTCTATGGACCTACCGAACGGGCAAAAAACTCAATGAGGCCGTGGAATTTTGCAGAGAACACGGCATCGAATTCTATGCGGTGAACAAGGGCTTTCCCGAAGAGGACATGCAACACCCAGATACGGGTCGGAAGATCCATGCAGATCTGTTCATCGACGACCGCAACTTTGGTGGCTTTCCCGGTTGGGGCGTCATCTACCAGAAGTTGAGTCCGGAAAACAGGAAAATGGAGTTCGAGGAGAAGCAAAAGAAACGCCGCGGCTTTTTCGGACGCAGAAGATGATCCGCTACAAGACAGAAGAGCAGATCGAGCTCATGCGCAAGAGTGCCCTATTGGTCTCGGACACCTTGGGCATGCTGGCCGGGCTGGTGGCGCCTGGCGTGAGTCCTCTTCACCTGGACAAGAAAGCAGAGGAATTCATCCGAGACATGGGCGGCGCCCCGGGTTTTCTCGGTTTGTACAACTGCCCAAGCACCCTGCTCACATCGGTCAATGAACAGGTCGTTCATGGGATCCCCACAGACAAACCGCTGCAGGACGGAGACATTGTTTCCATCGATTGTGGTGTCTTCATGGGTGGATATTACGGAGATCACGCCTTCACCTTCACCGTGGGCGAGGTGGAAGCAAAAACCCGGAAGCTGCTGGAAGTCACCTATGAGTGTCTGATGAAAGGCATTGAACAATGTAAAGAAGGCAACCGCATCGGAGACATCGGCCATGCAGTGGAAACCCATGCAACGGACCATGGATATGGCGTTGTACGGGAGCTTGTCGGACACGGGCTGGGAACACAGCTGCACGAAGAACCGCAGGTGCCCAATTTTGGACGTCAAGGAAAAGGAAAAAAGATCAAAGACGGTCTGACCGTGGCCATTGAACCCATGATCAACATGGGCACCCACCGGGTCAAGCAACTTGCAGACGGATGGACGATCGTTACCGCAGATGGTCTTCCAAGCGCGCATTTTGAACACGATGTGGCCGTAGTGAATGGCGCACCCGAGATCCTGTCTTCCTTTGAACCCATTTTCGAGGTGATCGGAAATCCTTTCGAGAAAAAAAGCGAAGCATGAGTCTTTATCGCCTCGCTCTGAACCATATCCCGCGCCCTCTGCTCATCCGACTGAGCTATGTTTTCAAGTGGATCGCACCCCTCTTTCTATCGGGAGATCGCTTTGAAGATCCGATCGACGGAAAGACCTATCGAAAACTACTGCCCTACGGCTACGGAAAGGTGCAGCGCCCCAACGCCCTCTCTCCTTCTTCCCATTCCCTGGAAAGGCACCGATTGCTTTGGCTTTACCTGAAGAGAGAGACGGATTTCTTTCAAAAGAAGAGCAGCCTGCTGCACATTGCGCCCGAGCAGTGTTTTTTGGATCTATTCCGCAAAATGGAACAGCTCGAATACCTCACCGCCGATCTGAATTCACCCATTGCCGACATCTCTCTGGATGTTCAACAGATGCCTTTCGAGGACGAACGCTTCGATATGATCCTTTGCAATCATGTGCTGGAACACGTTCCCGATGACCGAAAGGCCATGCGGGAGATCTGCAGGGTGCTCCGGGCTGACGGAATGGCCATCATGCAGGTACCTCAGCGATTTGATTGGGAAAAGACCCTGGAAGACCCGAGCATCACCGATCGGGCAGAAAGGGAAAGGCTTTTTGGCCAATACGATCACCTGAGGATGTACGGCATGGATTATCCTGAACGGCTGCAGGAAGAGGGCTTCGAAGTGGAGATCTATGACATCTCAGCGCATCTGAGCGAAGAAGAATTCACGCGCTTTGCCCTTCCCAAAAAGGAGATGTTGTACATCTGCCGGAAGGCCAGGGGCCACTAATCAAGCGCTTCCAGTCGGGTACGCGCTTTCTGCTGAAGCGACTCAAAATAGGCAAATCCGTCCTGCTCCAGCACCTTCTTGAAACGGCGCTTCGCCTCTTTTTCATTCCCCTCTGCGGCAAAGATCCGTCCCGAAAAAAGCCAGGATTGCGCGCAGCCATAGCTCTTACCCGTGCACAGGGCCAAAGCCTTGTCAAATGATCCCTTTGCTGCCTGCATCCTTCCCATCCGGAATTCCACAAGGCCTCTTCGGTGGTAATAGGCCATTCGGTCCGAGGGGCTGCGCATGGCCGCACGGGTACCTGGATCATCCAAAATACTCAGTGCCTGCACATCGTATCCGCCATCGTACAAAAGCCCAACCCGTATCAGAGGAAGCGCTATGGGTTTGTTCAGATCCTCTTCGGCCTGTTGGTCCATATCGGAGCGAACGGGCAGGCTGCGGGCCTGCTTCAGTACTTCGATGCCCGTGGCTGGCAGATCGGCCAAAGCACAATGCCAGTAGAGATAGCGGAAGGCTGCTTTCTTGTGGTTGTCGCCCTTGTAGCGATTCAGGTAGCGGTAGAAATGATCGCTGGCCGTTGGATCCTGTTTGTTCAAAAGCGCCTTGCCAGTGACCAGATCCATCAAGGGATATACTGCCGTTCCTTTTTTCTTTGGTCGGTCCAAAAGAAGTTCCAGAGCCTTTTGATGCGCTCCCCGCTGCTGAAGCTGCAGGACCTGCATATAAGTGAAGAACGGACTTTCCTGGACATTCACCCCGTGGTCCGAAAGCAGGACCCGACTGTCTTCAAAGAGCTGGTAACGGATCATGCAGCTCATATAGGCATACTCCGGAAAGAAGAACGGGTCTTTTCGCAAGCGATCATCCTCTATGGCCTCCTCCACCAGCTGCTTCCCCTTGGCCACCGAACCGTTCAGACCGATCAGCCGAACAAAGAAGCGGTAGTTCTGGGGCAGGCTGCCTACGGTCATTTCAAAGATCCCCAAACCAAACCGGACCATGGGATGCTGCGGATCGATCTGCACCGCCCGGTTCAGTGCTTTCCATGACCGATAACCATGCAGTGCCATTCCCCAACTGCTCCCGTACTTGAGTTCGAGAAAGGCCTTGATCAAATGCAACTCAGAGGCGGCCATATGGGTGATCGCCTCATCGGCTGGTCCATTGCGTACACGCTCAAGCTGCCTGTCAAAAAAGGCGGTATGCTCTGTGTAGGCCCCTTGATGATCTGGAATGTAGGCGCTAAAAAAGGCCCAGCGCGCACCTAAAAGGGACAGATATAGATTCTCTTCTTCCCTGGAAGACAAGGCTTCCAATTCCTTGGACGCAGAGAACAGTTTGAGTTCGAGGATCTCCTGATGCAGGCCGACCAGTTCGTCTGAAGCCTCCCATCGGCCCTGACCTTCGCTCAGTAAGGATGCACATGAAAAGAGGGTGCAGAGAAAAATGCTTCTGTGCACGTTGGACAAACCCAAGGCAGATCTTTAACCGACCAGTTCCTTGAACAGACCCTCCATGCGCTCCTTCTCTTCCAAAGCCAGTTCAGGGTCGACCAAAATGCGTCCGCTGTGTTCGTCGGTAATGATCTTTCGACGCGCCGCGATCTCCATTTGTCTTTGTGGCGGGATGGTGAAGAAGGATCCACCCGAAGCGCCTCTGTCCACGGCCACTACAGCCAAGCCATTGCGTGAATTGTCCCGGATGCGTCTGTAGGCCTTGAGCAAACGCTCATCGAGCTTTTTGCTGTAATCAGCCGACACTTTGAGCAGCGCTTCTTCCTCAGCCTTGGTTTCTTCCAGAATGGTATCCAGCTCGGCCTTCTTGTGGTTGAGATGATCCACGCGGGACTGCAGCTTTTCTTTCACCTCATCGCACTGTTCGGTCTTTTGCTCCAGCTGGAACTTGTGCTCCTTGATGCGCTTTTCCGCGAGTTGAATTTCCAGATCCTGGAATTCCATTTCCTTGGAGATCGCATCGAATTCACGGTTGTTACGCACATTCTTTTGCTGCTCCTCGTACTTGGCGATCTTGGCCTGACAGTCTTTGATCAGCTGCTTCTTGGATTTGATGGCGTCGTCTTGTTCCTTGACGTCGCCCTCCATTTTTTCCACGCGGGTCTTCATGCCCTCGATCTCGTCCTCAAGATCTTCCACCTCCAATGGGAGTTCGCCCCGTACATTCCGGATCTTGTCCAGCTCCGATTCGATCAGTTGCAGATCGTAGAGCATTCTCAACTTGTCTTCTACGGTGATCTCTTTCTTGCTCATATTATGTGTACGAAATGGGGTTAGTGGGCTTTTCTGACAAACGGACTGCAAAAGTAGCAAAAGATCGAAGCTTCTCGACGAGCAATTCACAGCTGTATTGTTCACCCTCGTAATGTCCGATATCGGCCAGCAGGATGCGCTTGTCTGCTTCGAAGAAATCGTGGTATTTGATGTCTGAGGTCAGAAAGACATCTGCCGCGGCGGACACCGCATCTTCCAAAAGAAAGAAGCCTGAGCCTCCGCAAAATGCTACTGTTCGGATGGGACGATCAGGCACTTGACTGTGCCGAATGACCGGGATCTTCAGCGCTTCTTTGATCCGTGCAAAGAGCTCCTCCGGCTTCAACGGCTTGTCCAAAACCCCGATCATTCCCGCGCCCCTATCCGCATCCGGATTGACAATGCGCAGCAATTCATAGGCGACTTCCTCATAGGGATGGCAGTCATTCAATGCCGAAAGGACGCGTCCCTGCTCCGAGTCCTTCAGGATGACCTCCAAACGGAATTCATCCTCCACGGACCGCACACCAATGGATCCTGAGAAGGGATCTGCCTTGGTTCCCGGACGAAAACTGCCCTTTCCCTGGGTCACAAAACTGCACTCATCGTAACGGTCGCCCACCTGCCCGGCACCCGCTGCAAAAAGCCCTTCCCTGACCTTTTCCAAATGATCGACGGGGACGTATGTGACCAATTTGAGCAATCGCCCCTGGAATGGCCGAAGGATGCGAAGATCTGAAAGACCCAGCTTTTGGCCCAAACGGGCATTGACCCCATCGCTGGCATTGTCCAGATTGGTGTGCGCCACCAAAATACCGATGCCCTTCTCTATGGCCTTGATGACCGTTCGCTCGACCCAGTGATCGGAGGTGAGTCGCTTCACCCCTTTGAAGATAGGTGGATGGTGTGCCACGATGAGCTGACAATCCTGCTCAACCGCTTCTTCGATGATGTCCTCGGTAACATCCAGGCTGACGAGCACTCCCCGAACAGCTGCCTCCCTCTTTCCGACCAAAAGGCCCACATTGTCGTAGGACTCGGCCCAGGATGCGGGCACCCATTCATGCAGCTTTTTTTCTATTTCACCGATGGTCATGATCCTGCGGAATTGAATGTGATGATGGTTCGCTCGTCAAATGTAGATATCCTCCAGTCTTCGGCTTTCCGCTGACAGGGAAGCACAAAAAAGCCCCGCGCTTGCGGGGCTGTTCGATCAGCTATGAAGCAGAGATCACTTTTTTGACTTCTTCTTGTCTTCGTCGGCCTGCATATCTGCCTTGAGCTGGGAGAGTGCCTCGATATCGCCCAAGGTGGAACGCTCCACATTGGCCTGGATCTTCTTGACATTCTTGCCCGTCTCTTTGGCTTCCTTCTGCTCGCTCTCCTTTTGCACATCTCCGTGGATCTGGCTGTGGGAGACCACAACGCGGCGACCTTCTTTGTTGAACTCGATCACCTTGAAGTCTGCTACCTCGCCGGCCTTGAGCTGACTGCCGTCTTCCTTGCCCATATGGCGGCCTGGAATGAAGGCTTCCACCCCGATGTTCTCAAAGGTCACGGTCGCTCCACGGTCGACGATCTCATTCACCTTTCCCTCCAGGATACTTCCCTCCTCCATCAAGGTGGCGTAGGTGTCCCAAGGGTTGTCGGTGACTTGCTTGTGTCCGAGGCTGAGCTTTCTGTTGTCCGTATCGATCTCGAGAACGACCACTTCCATCAGGCTTCCCACGGAGGTGAATTCACTCGGGTGCTTGATCTTTTTCGTCCAACTCAGATCGGAGATGTGGATCAAGCCGTCAATACCTTCCTCCAATTCGACGAAGATGCCAAAGTTGGTGAAGTTGCGGACAGTTCCCTTGTGCTTGCTTCCCTGTGGATACTTGGAGGTGATGTCCGTCCACGGATCCGGAGTGAGCTGCTTCATGCCCAGAGACATCTTGCGCTCTTCCATATCCAGCGAAAGGATGATGCACTCCACTTCCTGACCTGTGCTCACAAAATCCTGTGCACTTCTCAGGTGGGTGCTCCACGACATTTCTGATACGTGGATCAGACCTTCCACACCGGGTAGGATCTCCACGAAGGCACCGTAATCGGCGATGACAACGACCTTTCCTTTGATCTTGTCGCCCACGCTGAAGTTCTTGTCGGCCAGCTGGTCCCATGGATGCGCTTCCAGCTGCTTGATGCCCAATTGAATGCGCGTCTTGCTTTCGTCGAAGTCCAGAATAACGACATTGATCTTCTGGTCGAGCTCCAGCATTTCTGATGGGTGTCCCACACGGCTCCAGCTCAGGTCGGTCACGTGTACGAGTCCGTCCACACCGCCCAGGTCGACGAATACACCATAGGAAGTGATGTTCTTGACCACGCCTTCGAGTACCTGACCTTTCTCGAGCTTGGAGATGATCTCCTTCTTCTGCTCTTCCAGATCTGCTTCGATCAGCGCCTTGTGCGATACGACCACGTTCTTGAACTCGTGGTTGATCTTCACGATGCGGAACTCCATGGTCTTGTTCACATAGGCGTCGTAATCGCGGATGGGCTTGACATCGATCTGTGATCCGGGAAGGAAGGCCTCGATACCGAAAACATCTACGATCATTCCGCCCTTCGTGCGGCACTTGACGTATCCATTGACGATCTCTTCAGCGGCATGCGCATCATTCACGCGGTCCCAGGCACGGATCTGACGGGCCTTCTTGTGCGAAAGCACCAACTGACCGTTCTTGTCTTCCTGCTTGTCTATGAGTACTTCCACAGCATCTCCGACCTTCAGATCGGGATTGTATCGGAATTCGTTGAGTGAAACAACGCCCTCAGACTTGGATTCGATGTCGATGATGACCTCGCGATCCGTCATGGCGATGATCTTGCCATCCACCACCTGATGTTCTGCAAGAGATCCCAGTGTGGCTTCGTACATCTTTTCTTCCTCGCTGACATCCGTACCAGCCTGTGGAGCTGTTGCTTCCAGTTCGTCCCAGTCCACCTCTTCGGGAGAGGCGTTCATCAACTCATAACTGGTGGCCTCCTCTTCCGCCTCGGCCTCTTCTGATGCAGCTTCTTCCTTGGCCTTTGGCTCTTCAGTGGCCTCTTCTGCGACCGCCTCTTCAGCCTGGGCTTCGGGAGCCTCTTCTGATGTTTCCTCCACTGCCTCTTCTGCGCTGGCTTCCGGGGCTTCTTCGGCAGGAGCTTCCGCCTGTGCTGCCTCTTCGGCTACAGGGGCCTCCTCTTTTTCATTTGCTTCAGGGGTTTCAACTGCTTCAGTGGTTTCTGCCTGATCAGCAGATGCAGTTGCTTCGTTCTGGGTCACTTCCACCTGCTCGGTGTCTTCGACCTTCTTTTTTGTTTCTTCTGACATGAAGAATACGTTGTATCCATCCGATGTTCCGATACGCTGCGGCGGGCATCTTTTGGAGTTGTTTGACTTTTTTTTGTTCCTTTTCGTGTATCCGAGGCCGCTGAAAAGGGCTGCAAAAGTAGGTCGAAACTATCGATTGTGAAACAGTCTGTGCGCCCGGCCGTTAAGGCTGCACTTGGCGTTAGATGTCAGAACAGGATCTGACCGGCGAAATTACCCGAACTCATTAGGAGAAAGACGGCGTTTTCGTTGCGGTATCTATCCAGTTCCAAGGGCAGTTGGTCACTCTCTGTGATGACCTGAAGATCTCCTCGCTGAAAATGATCCGTGAGCAGCTGGGAATTGAGCTCAGGCAGGCGCTTTTGGCGCACCACTTCAGGATCGAAGGTGACCATCGCCTGATCGGCTGCATCCAAACTCCCGGCGTATTGAGGAAGGAAATCCGGATTCAAACTGCTGTAGGTGTGCAATTCCAATAGTGCGATCAGCTGGCGGTTTGGATACTGTTCCCTTACCGCCTTTACCGTCGCACGGACCTTCGATGGCGCGTGGGCAAAATCACGGAAGTACAGACCACTTTCATTTTCGGCCACTCGTTCCAGCCGCTTGCTCGCACCGGTGAAGCTCGTGATGGCCTCATAGAACTCATCGTCCATGACACCGAGGCGATTGCAGATCAGCCGTGCGCCTTCCAGATTCTGCATATTGTGCCCTCCGAAGATCCTCAATGGCACCTCGCCCTCGGGCGTCAACAAAAGACACCCCTCCTCTGCCGGTTTGGATCCTGGCGTGGCATAGGGCACGGTTCGGATAGAAGCTTCCTCGGCATGGACCAGGGCCTCCAGATCCCCATCCTCTGAGCAATACAACAAGGTGCCTGAGTCCTCGATGGTCCGGATGAAAGCTGCGAATTGTGTTTTGTATCCTTCTTCGCTAGGGAAGATATTGGCATGGTCCCAGGCGATCCCGCTGATCAGAGCGATATGGGGTTTGTACCAAAGGAACTTCGGCTGCGGGTCCAAAGGGGAACTCCCATACTCATCGCCCTCGATCACAATGAAATCCGCATCTGGATCCAGCCGCACCATTCGGTCGAATCCATCGATCTGAGCACCGACCAGATAATTCACCGACTGACCGACCTGCTGCATGACATGCAGCACCATGGAGGTGATGCTCGTCTTGCCATGGCTGCCGGCAACGACCACCCGGGTGCAGCCTTTGCTCTGCTCGTAGAGGTACTCCGGATAGGACATGATGACCAGGCCGAGCAACTGCGCCCGTGCGAGTTCAGGATTGTCTTTCTGGGCGTGCATGCCCAGAATGATCAGGTCGATGTCACTGCTTATTCGCCCTGGAAACCAACCTTCCTCATCGGGCAGTAAAGAAGCTGCCTTTAGGCGGCCTTTGGACGGCTCAAAGAAATGATCGTCCGAACCGCTGACCTGATTGCCCTGAGCCTGAAGTTCCAGGGCCAGATTGTGCATTGCGCTGCCGCCTATCGCGATCAAATGGATGCGTGCCATGGTCCAAAGATATCAGAGCGATCGGCTCTGACGCGCTGAAATGATCGGCCTACTGGACAGAGGCCGAGAAATTGCGAATGAACTTGAGCGCCAATGGACGGTCCTGTGGACTCCCGTGTGCCGTAGACTCACTGTAAGGCTCAATGCTGCCTCCCGGCCCATCGAACCATGCGCTCGGATCGAATACCAGTTGCAACCAGACCTTTTCCTCATCATCGGCATCCACATCGATCGGCAGCACCACATCTCGCTGGTAGAGATCATTGCCCCCTGGATGATAGCTGAATGCCTGGTCATCCGCGCTTCCGATCGCCCCTGGTGCATTGACCCGGCCCTCGACCATGACGAATCGATACTGACTCGCCCAGGTCCAGAACATACCATATGCGGCACTCAGCGGATCCTCAAGCGGAACGGCGCTTGGATCTGTCGCATTTTGGGCAGAGTCCAAACCCACATTGAGCAATAGCGCAACGTATTCTCCTTCCGGCAGGTCATACTGGACCGACCGCCTGTCTTCCATTCCCTCTATCGGTTCATCGAGGTCAAAGAGTCCGTGATCTGCAAGCTTTAAGGTATCTCCATCCTCATCGACCAAACGCAAGTGGGAATAGTAGAATCGGACTGTTTCCAAAAGAACCTCAGTGGAGTCGTTCAACTGAAAGACAGAACCCGGGTATTGCGCACTGTTATTGGCTCTTAGCGCCACAGAGATCGTGAGGGAAGCAGGACCATCGTCCCGGTCATCATCGTCATCATCCTCACAACTTGACAACAGAGCGCAGGCAAGCAGCAAGAAGATCAAATGAAGGAACCTGTTCATGCCTGAATGATTTAGTACATCACAATGCTCGAATCCAGCTGAAGACGCAGCAGTTGAGCAAAGGCATAATCCGTGGCATCAGAAGACTGGCTCTTGATCTCATCCACCGTGAGCAGATCGAAGGGCTTCATGATGCGATCTACATCGACGACCACCTCAAAAGAGGCGTCCACATCTGAAACAATGCTGAAGTTCTTGTTCCTTGCCCGCGTCAGGCTCAGGCTGTCGGCCATTTCATAATCGAACGCCCATTCGGTTGACGTGGAATCCGTCACATCCCACACCTTACCCTTGATCTTCAGGAAGGAATATCCACTGTAATTGCCCGATGCGCCACGGTACAGACCCGGATCGCGCAGGCCAGAAAGCAGTGTGAACTGCGATGGATCCTTCATATTATCGAAAGCGTCCAAACCTATGGTGAAGCCATAGGAACCGGAGTAACTGCCCGTAGGCAGCTCGAGTAGCTGATAGTCACGGACCTCGGGGACGACCACGAAGAAATTCGTTGTGTCTTTTATGGTGTCGCCCAAATGCGTGATGAAGAAATCACTGACGATCATCTTCAATTCATCGATCTGATACGGATTTCCAGCGGCATCGTAGTAGATGGAGTCTTTGGAGAACTCAGCTCCCTGATAAGAGAAAAAGACTCTGAGCCCGACGTTGCGTTGGGTTCCGTTGTCGTCTCCGCCCACAGAAATGTCTTTGGTGCAGCTGCCCAAGGAGGCGAACAGGATAAGGGCACAAATGATTTTAAGGATGATCTTCACTTGATCTTGATTAAGGTTATTCGCACAGATTACAGGGCACAAATATCTGATTCTTCCACAAATCTGTCAGACGGAACGAGTCTCCACCAGGCGTTTGGGTGTGTAATGCCGTTCTGACTGTTCAATGGCTTCCATGATCCGGTCCATGATCAGCTGGGCATCCTCCTCTGGATCATAGGCGATCGGTGGCTTGATGCGCACGCTGAGTGTGCATCCGCGCTTTTTCATCAGCAGCCCTCTTTTATTGAATGCCCGCCTAAAGCCCTCAACCACCACGGGAATGACGATCGGCTCATATTCCTTGATGATCTTGGCCGTCCCTCTTCTTCCCGGCATGAACGGCTTGGTCGTTCCCTGTGGAAAGGTGATCACCCAGCCATTCTCTATGGCGGTGGTGATCTTTTGTACATCGCGGGGATCCACGTTCCGGTCCACATTTTTACCCGCCGCGCGCCAGGTTCTTTTGATGCTCACCGAGCCCACATAGGCGAACAGCCGTGGAAGGATTCCCTTTTTCATGGTTTCCACCGCCGCGATGAAATAGACATTCAGGCGCGGGAACAAAATGGGCCAGTAGGTGTCGATGCCCGAATAACGGTTCCACTTGGCGTGGTTGAAGATGTGGTACATGGCCGCCACATCGGCAAAATAGGTCTGGTGATTGCTGACAAAAAGCACGCGCCGATCCGGCAAGCCTTTGAGGTGTTCCGCACCACTGACCAGGGTGCGGTTGGCCATGGTGAACCGATAGTGGGTGATGGATCCAAAGACGATGATGATCCACCTTTTGATCAGCAGATAATTGCCGAACGCGTCCTTTTTCAAAAAAGCCATGAAGAGGCGAAGATAGGGTTGTCTTCAGGGAACACATCAAAACGACAGGTTCTCGTCCTGCTCACCTGTGGCTTTTTTACCTTCGCCACAAACTCAAATTCAGTGCAGGAACTGATCACCATCACCTGGGATATGGGCAAGGGGATTCCCCTGGGCTCTTTTACGCTGAGATTCTATCAGTTGCTTTTCGCCAGTGGCTTCATACTGGGCTATTTCCTTATGCGGCGCTTCTTCAGAAAAGAAGGCCTTCCGGATGAACTTCTGGACAAGCTCCTGACCTATATGGTCATTTCCACCATCGTGGGCGCCCGACTGGGCCATGTCTTCTTCTATCAATGGGATTATTACTCGGCTCATCCTGGCGATATCCTGAAGGTCTGGGAAGGTGGTCTCGCCAGCCACGGAGCGGCGATCGCCATCATCATCGGGATGTATCTCTTCTCCAAAAGAGAAACGGGAAAGAGCACACTGTATATATTGGACAAGGTGGTCGTGACGGTAGCCCTGGCCGGTTGCCTGATCCGACTGGGCAATTTCTTCAACTCAGAGATCTACGGGCAAAAGGCCAATTCCATGATCGAAACGGTCTACACCGATCTGCCGCGACAGGCCATCCTCCGATACTGGGACGAGGAAGTGGAAGACATCAGATTCTACTTTGAGGACGAACACCTCCATACCGACTCGATCTCCTACCCGATCTACTCGATGGAGATCGATTTCAAAAAAGGCATAGACGAGACAAAAACACGGGAACTGGTGGACCGGCACGCCTACTACCTGAACGGTTTTCCGGACGACGACCGGAACATTTTGATCCCGTTGACCGACCGCAGCGTGGCCTATGGACTGAAGGGTAATGCGGAGACAGGATTGACAGCTTCCTTCACCGCTTACGGGATTCCGCGCTACCCCACCCAACTGATCGAATCGCTGGGCTACTTGCTGATATTCGCACTGCTCTACTCTATGTATCAAAAGGGTGCCTGGAAAAAAGAAGGCTTGCTCTTTGGCGCCTTTCTGCTCACCGTATTCGGATTCCGATTTGTGGTTGAATTCCTCAAGGTGGTACAGGTCGATGCTGAAAAGGGCATGAACTACAACCTCGGCCAAAGTCTGAGCATACCACTGGTTCTTGCCGGCATCTTCTTTATCGTTCGCGCCCTGCGCAAACCCGCTGCCTCGTGAGAACGCTCTTCGCATGCCTTCTTCTGGCGCTCTTTGGGACAGCATCCTGCAGCGATGGAACGGCAGATAAAAACAAGCGGTCCACACCGACCTACGAGCCTCAATTCAAAAAGGAAGGCACATTGGCTTTTCTGAATGCGGAAAAGGATACGATGCGCCCCTTGCTCGATATTGAACTGGCCATCACCGACGAGGAGGTGCAGTATGGGATGATGTACCGAAGATCCATTCCGAAGAACACGGGAATGCTCTTTATCCGCGAGCGAGAGGAACGGCAATCGTTTTGGATGCGAAACACTTATGTTCCCCTGGATATCATTTATATCGCCTCGGATTCAAGCATTGTAAGCATGGCGGAAAACGCCATCCCACTCTCCGATATTGGGCTTCCTTCCAAAGGCCCTGCCCAATATGTCTTAGAGGTAGCTGCTGGCTTTTGTGCAAAGCACAGTATTGAAGAAGGGCATTTCGTCCGCTTTTCGATCCTATCGGAATGAGCATTTCCTTACACCGGACCTCCCTTCCTGATCGGTGACCTTCAAGAGATAGGTGGCCGAACCCAACGCTTGAATGGAGATCAGTTCTCCGGACCGCACCTCGCCGCTCTGGCAGCGGGCACCCGACATCCCCAGGATTTCATAGCGATATATCTCCTTTGAAGGCAAACGCAGGCTGATCGCCTCCTGCTCAGAGTGATGATGGATCTCAAAGTCCATCTGAGCGGTTTCATCCAAAGCGATGTTGCTGGCGGGCAATAAAAAGACATGCACCCGATCCACGACCTGACCGTTGACCAGAAGCTGCAACTCCTCCTGACCAGATGCATTCTGAAGCATATCCAGGCTGCCCTGATGAATGCCCTCTGGATAGGGTGCACTCCCCTGGGCAGACCATTGAAGCGCAGAACCTGTCAACTGGACCGTGGCCGTGCGGTTGCTCCGACCCGAGAGGACAACATTGGCCGTTGTGCCGTAGCGCATGTACAGGGTATCCGGATGGATCGTCCAGCTTTCCGAAGTGAGCGAACCGTTCTGCGCATAAGGACCCAAGCGGTCGATCAGTACCGGATGGTCCACAAATGGGTTGCGGTTCTGCTGAACACTGGCGATGGCCTGGTTGCGGTTCCTCTCTGCCGCGTTCGGAGGAAAAGCCGCGTGCCAGTTGCGCAGCACGGATTCCTGGCCCGAAAGAAAATTGCTGTAATCCTGGTACCTCAGCGCGAAATACAGCATGGCCCGGGCAGTTCGCCCTTTTTGAGCATCCCGTGGTTCAAAAACGCCATTGCCTTTTTTCGATCCTCCCTGCTGCCAGGAAGGTGAAGAGGTAACGATACCGAAGGGCAGGTTGCCCCGCTGAGAATTTGAAGTGACGTCCGTGGGGAACAGATGGTGGATATCACTGCGCATCGGCACATTCGAATTGTAGAAGGATTGCGGAAAGGTATGTTCGCAATTGAAGTTGTTCGAATTGGCCCCTGAACGCGTACTGAATGAGGCCGTACGGCCTGTGTAAGCGCACTCTACCTGACCGTTTGAATGATCTATGCTCGCATACATCTGATCGCGCGCTGAGGTATAGCCCAGATCGGTATAGGGGCTGGAGATACGATTGCGCAGGGCCTGAAAAAGAGCCGTCCCTTCGAGATCATTGGTGGAATTGTAGTAGCTGTTCGAGTAGCGACCAACGGCCTGTATCGGACAGACAAAACTGCCGTAAAAGCTGTCGGTGTCAATGATGAATCCCGAACTGTGATCGATATTGTGCTCCACCTCGAGTCCGATCCAAAATGAACTGTTTCCCTGTGCCGGAATCTGAGCCGGAAGCGCATGCAGGAAGTAAGGGGACGAGCCGTAGAAGGACGGCAGATGGGCCCCTCTGATGCCCACATCCCTCGGCGCCAAATTGGACAGGCTGATCTGAAAGCTGTCCCGATCGGTTTCCAGCACCGTTCCAAAATTCAGTGAAGCGGGAGTCATCTGTATCGTTTGAGCTTCGGCCCACAGGACAGACAGGATCAAAATGGCCGCAAGAATATGTTTCATCGATCTGGGGATAAGCTGCAAATATCGGTGGCTGTTGATAAAACAAGTCAAAGAAAATCAGCGCCTTGCATGACAGGCCCTTTGAGGACGTCCGTGGAGCCTTTCATATCCCTAACTTTACTCCATGCAAGTGGAAAAAACACCCGAATACACCCCTGACTATCAATTGGATATGCCTCGTGAAATGGCTGGAGGCCGCATACAGCCTCAGGCCACGGAGTTGGAGGAAGCGGTATTGGGTGCCATGCTGATCGACGAACGTGCCCCTGGCCAGGTGATGGACATCCTGAGCAAAGAGAGTTTCTACCGAGAGGCCAATGGCGAAGTGTTCGACACCATGGCCCATTTGTTCCGGGAAGGTGAGAGCATCGACCTGCTCACCGTATCGGCTGCACTGCGAAAAAGAGGTCACCTGAAGTCTGTTGGAGGCGATGCGTATCTGGCCAAACTGAGTCAAAAAGTAAGCTCATCCGCCCACTGCGAGCACCATGCCCGGATCATCGCGGAAAAACACATCCAACGCTCCCTGATCCGCATTGGATCCGAGATCGTTCAGTCGGCTTTTGACGAGACCAAGGACGTGCTGGATCTGCTGGATGAATCGGAAGAAAAGCTCTTCAACGTCACCAACGGCAACATCAAGAAGAACTACGAGTCGGCGCAAAGTCTGGTGGAACAGGCCATTCGCAGGATCGAGGAGATCGGCAAACGAGAAGGGTTTTCCGGTATTCCTTCCGGATTCAAGGGCATCGATGAGATCACCAGTGGCTGGCAGCCCTCGGACCTGGTCATCATTGCGGCACGTCCGGGCATGGGGAAAACGGCTTTTGTCCTTTCGATGGCCCGCAACATCGCCGTTGAGCACAAACGACCAACAGCTGTCTTCTCTCTGGAAATGAGTTCCGTTCAGTTGATCACCCGCCTTATTTCGTCCGAGACGCGACTCGAATCCGATACACTGAGGAAGGGCAAGCTCACCGATGACGAATGGCAACGTCTGACCAATCATGTGGAGCAGCTCGAAAATGCCCCACTTTACATAGACGACACTCCTTCCCTTTCGGTCTTCGATCTCCGGGCCAAATGCCGACGACTGGTGTCTGAAAAGAAGGTCGAAGTGATCATTATCGACTACCTGCAGCTCATGACAGGCGGCGCAACCAAATCCAGCGGCAACAGAGAACAGGAGATCAGCCAGATCAGCCGGTCTCTGAAGAGTATCGCCAAGGAACTCAAAGTTCCAGTGATCGCCCTTTCCCAGCTCAGCCGGGAAGTCGAGAAACGACCCAGCAAAAGACCTATGCTGTCCGACCTGAGGGAATCGGGAGCGATCGAACAGGATGCGGATATCGTCTCATTCATCTTCCGTCCGGAATACTACAAGATGGACACTTGGGAGAACGGAGAAAGCTGCATTGGACAGGCGGAATTCATCATCGCTAAACACCGCAACGGAAGCCTGGACGATGTGCGGATGAATTTCGAGGCGAGTGTAGCGCGCTTCTCCGACTTCCGTCCCCTGTCCGAATACAGCATTTCTGGAGCAGATGGCGCCATGCACACGATCTATGAATCCAGGATGAACGCCGAGGACTCAGGTGCAGACGGAACCGATGCCTATAATTCCGGAGCCATTGATCCGCAGGACAGTCCTTTTTAGTCTTCTTCTTTCGTCGTGGACACTGATGTCCGCACGACTGCTCATCCCAATGGGAGAGGATGGACAGACCGATCACCTGAAGGCTTATGGCATCGCGTATTGGGCTCTGGAAAACGGACTGGAGATCCAATGGTTGCTCAATCACGAAGGCGGAAGCTTTTTGCTTCCCGATGCGGAAGCCATCCGAAAAGAGTGTCTCATTCGCGGCGTTCGGTACGAAAGCCTAGATGAGAATGCCGCACTCCGCCTGCTGGAAGATATCGAACGGCCTGAGATCAACAAGGCCGCCGTACGCCTGCAAAAAGCACCGCGGATCGCCGTCTACAGCCCCAAGGGAAAACAACCCTGGGACGATGCGGTCACTTTGGTCTTGAGCTATGCGGAGATCCCCTATGACATCATCTACGATGAAGAGGTGCTGGCCGATGTTCTGCCGCTTTACGACTGGTTGCATCTGCACCACGAGGACTTTACCGGTCAGTACGGCAAATTCTACAGCGCCTACCGTTTCGCTCCCTGGTACATCAATCAGAAGGCCCAAATGGAAGCGGATGCCCAGCGCTTCGGCTTTGAAAAGGTCAGCGAACTAAAAAGTGCTGTAGCCGAAAAGATCCGGGCCTATCTGGTGGGGGGAGGATTCCTTTTCGCTATGTGTTCGGCCACGGACAGCTACGACATTGCCCTGGCTGCCCGTGGAGTGGACATCTGTGAGGCCATGTTCGACGGAGATGCGAGCGAGCCGGGCTTCCAGGATAAGATCGATTACAGCAGAGGGCTGGCGTTCAAAGACTACACATTGGTCAAAAACCCCATGGAGTATGAGTTCTCGAACATCGACATGACCACCAAGAGAAAGATACAGGCACAGGACGATTATTTCCGGCTCTTTGAATTCTCAGCCAAGTGGGATGTGGTGCCGACCATGCTCTGCCAAAACCACAGCCGCATCATCAAAGGATTCATGGGACAGACCACTTCTTTCGATCGCTCCCTGATCCGATCCGATGTGCTGATCATGGGGGACAATGAACTGCTGGGGGAAGCGCGCTACATTCACGGTTCTCTGGGAAAAGGTACCTGGACCTTTTACGGAGGGCACGACCCCGAGGATTATACCCACCGGGTCGGCGATCCGCCTACCGAACTCGTTCAACATCCGAATTCCCCAGGTTACCGGCTCATCCTGAACAACATCCTCTTCCCGGCAGCCAAGAAGAAGAAGGAGAAGACCTAGTTGAAAAAGCGCCAGTTGATCCCGGCCCGAAAGAAGTAATCGGGCAATGGATATCCCGGGGCCGCCCAATAATCGGTTGGGGAGAAAAAAGAGTTCAGGTGTTCGAATTCCAAATAGAATTCCGCCCTGCCCAAGCGCATATTCAAAAAGAGATCGAGCAAGGGAAAATCTCCCAGCTGTTGTGTCTGCTGGTTGTAAAACACATTGGCATAGGGATCATAAGCCCTCATGCGGTAATTGCTGAACCAAGTAAAGGCCAGGCCTGGCTGCATCTCCAGCACCCGATCGAACAAATAAAACTGCAGGTGCAGACTTTGTCGGGTGTAGACGCTCGGAAGTCTTAAGAAAAGGTCATCCTGAGCAGTCTCCTGCCAGCAAATGCGGTTGTTCCAATTCAGAATACCCCAGCGATAGGTCGAATTCCAGCTGACCGACAGATAGTTACTCGCCTCTTCTGCCTGCTTTGGAGATATGTTCGTATCGAAGTAAACCGGACGGTCCCAGCGAAACAGCCGGACCTTGAGCTCGCCAGCCTTTTCCAGTTCCATCCGCAAACCAAGCTCACTGCGGGTCATCATCTCATAGGTCCTGTTCCAAGCCTTGTAGTTGGACGTGTAACGATACCATTGAAAACCTGGCAAAGCACGGGTGATCCTGAGGTAAGGCAAAAAGCGGAATTTCTTCCCAGAGAAACCGGTCTCTGCAAACAGATCCAATCCGCCCTGACGGTCGCCACCCAGAACATAGTTCAATCGCAGTCGAAGCGGAAAACGATCGGCCACTACGGTCGTCATATGTGCCCGGATCCCCAGATTGTTCTGTACACTTCGGTAGTTCACGCCTTCATTCGAACTACTGGAAAGCCAAAGGGACGCACCGAGATCCAATGCGCCCTCAAGTGAGACACCCAAAGAATTTTCCACCCGCTCAAAGTGGGTGCTGTCCTCTGTTATATTGTTCTGCAAATTGGGTGGCGGTGTGTCTGTTCCGGGGAAATCTCGATAGACATAGGACTGACGCAGATAGGAGAACCGATGATCGACCTGGAGTTTCTCCAGCCATCCTGAATAGGTCGAGTCCTGGCTGCGATTGATGATCCTGAAGGACTGATCGAAGACCATGGAACGGTTCCGCAACTGTTGTTCCCCAGTCAGAGAAACCACAGGAACGATGGAACGATCCGTTATGCTGTTCTCCGTAAATACAGAATCGTAGAGCAGTCCACCATTGGCTTCCATTTTGATGGTTCCCGTATTCACACCTCCATGGAATGCGTATTGGCCGTCCTCTGTTGTGTAGTAAAGGGTCAGCAGCACATCGCTCTGCTCCACCTGCTGCCGCTGATACGCACCGAGAGAATTCAACCGATTGAATTCAAAGAAGAAATTCAGGCGTTCATGCACATTTTGGGTATGGAACAGGCGGAATTTTTGTCCTCGTTCATAGCCTTGCCTATAGTCTGCTTCGGTCAGGGCCGCACGCACATCGAAATACTTCCAGCGATCCGGATGTCGAAAGTGCTGGTCGAATGCCCGGTTGCCAAAGTGGGTTTCCGGAGTCAGTTCTGAATGGAATATCAAGTTCTGACGCCAGCTTCCCTGATTCCCCAATGGAAGGAAACCATAGGCGTCATCCAATAATGGTTCCTGAGCAAACAGCTCGTACACATTCAGATTTGTATCCAGAGGCATCCACGATCCACCCCACACTTTGTAGCGGAAGGGGAAGTCTTCACTCTGTGAATGAAGAAACAAGGGGCCCGCGAAAAGAAGGACCAGGCATATACATTTCCTGAACACCGCGAACGAAGATAATGGCTCTCTAAAAGCCCGCGCATATTCTGTGCTCAAAGAAGTTGAGCCCATTGTCATCATATCATTTGCGTATGCTCCTTTGGAACGCTCAAAAAATTCTGCTTACTTGTGGAGAGTTATTTATTTATCAATTCATTCCTACAAATTCATTCAATTATGAAAAGAGAACATTATCTCTCCGTTATGCGCGATTTTTTCCATCAAGTCCACACCCGACTGCCGAAAGGCCGGGGCATGGGTGCTGAATTGGGCGATCTACTCGGGAAAAGTGAAAACACCATATACAGAAAGGTCAGAGGCGAGATCGGTATTCCGGTCGAGGAATACATCGCTATCGCCCGTCATTTTGGCGTAGAACTTCCCCTTTTTGAAGACCAAAAGAACATGCGCTTCTCCAAGAGCTGCAACTTCAGCCAGCCTACGGAAGCGCAAAAAGCCTATCAGGATCTTCGCTTTTGGCTCAACCGGATCACGCATGATCCCGATGCCCAACTCATGGTGATCAGTCCGCATCTGAGTCCTCTTCACTTCTTGGATGACCGACACATCAAAGCCCTGCTTCTCTGGGAATGGGTGGGTCAGTATCGCTATTCCTCCTTCGAGGATATGGTCAAATCTCAACACTTCCCATACAACTTCATTGAGCTGCAACAACAACTCCTGAGCTCCCTGCGCCGCTGTCCACTGACCGAGTTCCTTCACAAAGACAGTCTGAATATTCATCTATCCCGGATCGGCAGAGCCATTCGATCCCACTTCATCGGCAAGGAAGAGGCAGATTCAATTCTGAACGCACTCTCAGAACACCTAAGCGACATGGAACGCTCTGCTGAGAAAGGGAGCAATGCCATGGGGGAACGGTACAATCTCTATTTACTGGACGAACAGTGCGCGCACAGCCTGTTCCTTCACTACAGCGCCGGTCAGGTGAACGGGGTGATGCTGGGTACAGGACGTGGAAACTATTTGGAAACAGACAGCAGCCATTATTGCGAAACCGTCATTCCGATCCTCACCGATCTCAAGGAGAACAGTTCCATCATTAGCGGCTGCAACAGAACCCAAAGAACAAACTTGTTCCGGCACTATCAGATGCAGATAAACAAGATGAAACGCGGGTTGCGGGTCAAAGTGGCCTGATCATAAACAAAAAAAGCCCCTGCCAAGGCAGGGGCTTCGAAGTTGGCGACGACATACTCTCCCAGGTGTTACCCCAGTACCATCTGCGCTAACGGGCTTAACTTCTCTGTTCGAAATGGGAAGAGGTGGACCCCGCCGCTGTAATCACCAAGATGTTTAATATCAAGAAATACCAGAAGAGAATTACTAAGTTGAACCTAGACTAGAAAGCTAACGGGTAATTAGTACTGCTCGGCTTTGGCATTACTGCCTTTACACCTGCAGCCTATCAACGTCCTCATCTCGAACGACCCTTAAAAGAAACCTCATCTTGAAGCGTGTTTCGCGCTTATATGCTTTCAGCGCTTATCACAACCGCACATAGCTACCCTGCGATGCAGCTGGCGCCACAACAGGTGCACTAGCGGTGCGTCCGACCCGGTCCTCTCGTACTAAGGTCAGCCCTCCTCAAGTTTCTAACGCCCACAATAGATAGAGACCGAACTGTCTCGCGACGTTCTGAACCCAGCTCGCGTGCCACTTTA
>JAYOTP010000024.1:0-17884 GCA_038150465.1 Flavobacteriia bacterium
TGCCAATGGGCTGGTCAAAGGAGGAAGCTCCGTAGAATACACCTTGCATATTGGTAACGCTGTCCACATCCCAGTTGCCAATGTCCTGATCGAACAAAGTGGCATTGTTGAACAGGTTGACCATAGCTGGAATGTTCGATACATCCCAGGAACTGATGTCCTGGTTGAAGGTGGAGTCGTCCTGGAAGAAGTTGTTCAGGTGAATGTTCACAAGGCTCAGGCAGACCTTGGACAGATCGTCTCCATTGTCTCTTTTTTGAATGAGCAGCGGTCTGTCCACGACCGTATAGAATGTGTTGCCCCTGTCCACGGAGAAAGTGTCTCCCACGCTGTAGAGGTCACAGACCACACATCCGCGGTTGTTCACATAAGCGGCCTTTGGGTTGTAGATCGTATCTATCCTGTTGGTACACGGGGTGTTCGAACATGTGGCCACAATGCTTATTTGTATGTCTCTAAGAGAGGTTCCAACGCGCGTCCATACACCCGATATCTTTCTCCATTCCTCTGCCTCCAACACGAGGATGCTCGTTTCCTGAATATTCCCTGTGGTGAAGATCAATTGGCCTGTCTGCCCATCGATCGTCACGCCGTTGGATCCTGGAGCGGTGGTAAAGGGGTGGCTTGCTGAAAAGCCTGGGGCAAAGGCGAGAATTCCATTGGTCGATTGTCTGGGGTCCACCAGGCTGTAGGATACAGAATCACCATCTGATTCGATGCCTCCGAGATCCCAGTAGTACGAGTTGTTCGTGCAGAAGGCTTTTAAACCGGGGTTCACGAATTCAGGTGTCGAGTTGTCTCCCAACACATTGTTCAGGGAAGCTTCCACATAGGTTGCGTCGGGGCAATTTCCGTTGCACGAATAAGGAGCGCAGTTCTCCAGATTGTCGATGCAACCACTGCGGCAACAGCTCATGTAAGAGAATATGATGTCCGAGCAGTCCGATGGAAGGGAAACAATGCCTTTGAAGATGTGGGTGCTCGGAGCAATGATCCCAAAGGCAACACATTCCTCGAATCCCGGGGTGATCACTCCTCCGTCTCCTGCCGGTGTGCTTCCTGGCGGGGTAGATCGCGTCGCTGAAAAATTGAATGGCGAAAAGCAGCTCGAAGTCACCAGAATGTTGGCTGAATTGCCGATACCTGCAGCACCAGGGGTCATGTCGCGATACAGAACGAGTTCCACTTCATACTGCTGTCCGGAAATGTGTCGGTAGGAGATCTCGGCGCCGCTGATGTGCGAAGCAAAACATTCCAGGAACAGGGACGAAATGACGAATACAAGAAGAGTCTTCAAGGATCTCATAAGGCCTGGTGTTACGAAATAGGAATGGGAATTTATGAATTGCCTCTTTCATGGGTTCAAAGAGGAGATCTCCTTGAAGCATTCATAAAAATGAACCCACTCTGAATCGGTGTTCAAAGTGGGTTTGGTGGAGCTGGCGGGGATCGAACCCGCGTCCAAACAGGGACACGCAATGCTTTCTACATGCTTAGTCCGCAATTGGTTGTCGGCCAGTGGCCGGCTGCAGACGGCCTACCACAAGCTTAGCCACTCGTTCTCAAAGACAGCGCATGGCCCACTGCCTTCCAGTCCGGTTACCCTGCACCTCCGGATCGGACGCCACCTGACATGGGCTTCCGGGAGATGACTTGCTCACCCACCTTGTGGGAGATTAGCTTGATCGGCTATCGCTCGATCAGGCGGCAAGCGCGTAGTTGTTTGCGCCAGTTAAAAGGGTCGAGGCATTGGATTTACGGGCGACATCCTCATGGCCCGGCATGCTTACATTCCGCCTCGGCCTGCTGTCAAAACCGATCAGCCCCAGTGCGAATTGCGCTGCAAAGTTAAGCTATCTTCGCAGCGATGCAGAAGGCGCCCAAGTCCATAGCTCTTATCCGTGAGGGAAAGCTGCCCCCGGACCGACGAGTGGCGCTTTCGCCCGATCAATGTGTGCGTTTCCAGCAGACCTTTCCAAACTGCCGATTGATGGTGCAGTCCAGTCCGATCCGCTGCTTCTCCGATGCAGAATATGCGGAAAAAGGGATCGAGGTCGTGGAGCTGGTGGATGAGGCTGAGGTTCTGATCGGCGTGAAGGAAGTGCCCATCGATCAGCTCATTCCCTCCAAGACCTATCTGTTCTTTTCGCACACCTTCAAGAAGCAGCCATACAACCGCGGTCTGTTGCGGGCCATACTCGAAAAAAATATCCGACTGATCGACTACGAACTGCTCAGCGCTGAGAAGGGTGGCCGTTTGCTCGGTTTTGGGCGATATGCCGGTGTGGTCGGCGCCTACAACGGACTGCTGGGCTGGGGAAAGATGACCGGCGATTTTCAGCTCAAACCGGCGCATCAGTGTTTCGATCGAAAGGAAGTGGACGAGGAGCTGGCAAAAGTTGAATTGCCAGAGGGTTTCAAGCTGGTGGTCACCGGAACCGGACGGGTTTCCAGCGGCATTCAGGAACTTCTGCTGGCTGCGGGTTTGCGACGTGTCGATGCAAAGGATTTCCTGATGAGCGAATTTCCAGAACCGGTATTCAGCGTATTGGGTCCGTTGGATTATGTCCGCCGAATCGACGGTCGGAGCTTTTTGCTCAGTGAATTCTTCAAGGACCCTGCGGGATTTGAGTCGTCCTTTTTGCCCTTTGCACAAACGGCTCATGTCTATATGTCCGGACATTACTGGAAGGAGGGAAGTCCGGTCTTCTTTACCCCTGAGCAAGCCAGTGCCGATGAGTTCAGCCTGCGGCTTATCGCTGACATCAGCTGTGACATCGCAGGTCCGATACCAAGTACCCTTCGTCCTTCCACCATTGCCGATCCGTTCTATGGCTACCAGGCGTCTTCAGCCAATGAGGTGGCGTTTGGAAGCCCGGGATCCATTGGCGTGATGGCCGTGGACAATTTGCCCGGCGAACTGCCGCGGGATGCATCTGAAGACTTTGGAGACGACCTTTTGGCCCATGTCCTTCCGCAGTTTTTCAATGCCGATCCCGGAACCGTTCTTCAACGGGCCACGGAAACCGATTCTGGCCAACTGACGCCTTCCTTTCACTATTTACAAGACTATGTTGACGATGCGGATTAGATCGATTGTTTTCTTTTTCTTTCTGGCCACCCAGCTCTGGTCGGCCCCTGGGGATACCACCCACGTTCGGGTGCATGACGATGTGGACATGACCTGGTATGTGCGCTACCGGGAAAAGGCGCTCTTTCCCACGCAGGGAACTGATTTTCACAGAGTGAACATGGTCTTTACCCTGGGCTGTGCCTCTTCCGGATGCAGCGACTGGGATTATACCGTGCTGATCAAGGTCCTTCACCGCACCGGAGAAATGGACAGCACCTACACCTTGGATACCTTAAGTACGAACCCAGTGGTCATCGATACCAACTGGACACCCTTTGAAGTGATCGAGCCCTACGAACTCGGCCGGATGATCACGCCCTATGGCGGATATATGGCCAATGGAGGCTACGGCTACGACAACAACTGGGAACACCGCTACGTCTATGACGTCACCGACTACCAGTCCATACTTCGGGATTCAGTGGAGATCGAGATCCACTATCAGGGCTGGTCTTCTGGCTTTTCGGCCACGCTCGATTTCGAGATGATCGAGGGCACCCCCGCGCGCAACCTGATCAAGATGCAGAATGTCTACCGACCGCGTGGATTTTCTTTCCGAAACACAGCCGATGTCGAGCTGAATCATTTGCCGGCCGTGGACATTCCTCTGGAAAGTACCACCCAATTTGCCGCGCTGCATGTTCTGCCCACAGGACACGGATTCGACAACAGCCTGAACTGTGCAGAATTCTGCAAGAAGGACTACTACGTAAAGCTGGACGGTCAGACGCGTTTCACCCAGAGCATGTGGCGGGACGATTGCGGCCTGAATCCCATCTACCCGCAGGGCGGGACCTGGCTCTATGACCGGGCGAATTGGTGTCCGGGGACCAAGGCCTGGACCTACGAGCACGATCTCTCTCCGTGGATCGGCGCTGGCCAGACCGCACAGATCGATCTGGACCTGGAGCCCTATTCGGTGCCTTCGGGAGATCCTCAGGCGGCCAGCTACAACTGGAGCACCATCCTGCTCGAATTCGACAGCTATGCCCATCAAAACGATGTGGAACTCATGGAGATCCTTTCGCCGAGTATCCATGAAGAATATTCGCGCATGAATCCTTCCTGTGGAACGGCTTTGGTGCGCATACGGAACAAAGGTGCCCAACGGCTCACAAGCTGCGTGATCGAATACGGATACGAGAACGCCACCACCCACAGTTTTACCTGGCAGGGCGATCTGGGCATGATGGAGGACGAACTGGTCGCACTGGATCTGGGCGGTCCGGGCGATTGGCAACAGAGCCAGGCAAGCGATCGCTTCACGGCCAAGGTTTCTTTGCCCAATGGAATGCCGGACGAATATGCCTGGAACGATAAGAGCTCGTCCAGCTTTCGGCCCACGCCAGTCCATCCGGGGAACCTGCGGCTCAACATCCGGACCAATGCTTCCGGAGGGGAGACCTGGTGGGAGCTCAAAGACGGTTCGGATTCAGTGCTCTATTCCGGCGACGGCTACAACAATTACCAATTCATCAATGAAGATCTGAACCTGAGTCCTGGCTGCTATCATTTACAGATCAACGACCGGGGAAAGGACGGCCTGCAGTTCTGGGCCAATAATGATGGCAACGGATACGCCCGCTTGTACGAGCAGGGTGTCGGCTTGCCACTGAAGACATTTTTGGCAGACTTCGGAAGCCGCATCGATTATTGGTTCATTGTGGGTTCTGGCTTGGGTGCGGAAACATTGCCTGATGCGGGCATTGATTTCTACCCGAACCCAGCGCGTGAAGAGATCGAGCTCTTTTGGTCAGATGGATCGGCTGGCCTGCAGGTGCAGGTATACGATCTGAGCGGTCGGCTGATCTCCAAGGATCGGGTGGAAGGCTCAGGAAGCGCTCGTTGGTCATTGTCCAATATTCCCGGAGGAGCCTATCTGATCGAACTGCGCACGGAAAATGGCCATATAAAGCGCGAGCGATTGCTCGTTCAATGATCTAGATCGCCTTGAGGCCGGCGATGGTCTTTTCGGGATCTGCTGAACCGAATACATAGCTGCCGGCCACCAATACGTCGGCTCCGGCTTCTTTCAGGAGTTGGGCATTGGCGTCGCTCACACCGCCGTCAATTTCGATCAGGGTGTTGGTGCCCTGCGCCAGGATCATGGCCTTGAGCCGGCGCACTTTTTCATAAGTGCTTTCTATGAATTTCTGACCGCCAAAGCCTGGGTTGACCGACATCAGGCAGACCAGGTCGGTTTCAGTCAAAACATGTTCAATGGATTCCACCGGACTGTGCGGATTCAGCGCCACACCAGACTTCATACCGCATTGCCGAATGGCCTGAAGGCTTCTGTGCAGATGCATGCTGGCTTCCAGATGGATGCTGAGGATGTTGGCTCCTGCCTTTTTGAAATCTTCGATGTAGCGCTCGGGTTCGGCGATCATCAGGTGTACATCAAAGGGCTTGTCACTCAGCGGCCGGATCGCCTTGATGACCGGCATCCCAAAGGTGATATTGGGGACAAATCGCCCGTCCATGACATCGAGGTGGAACCAGTCGGCCTCAGACCGATCCAATAGCGCAGCTGCTTTTCCGAGTTCGGAAAAATCTGCAGAGAGGAGGGAGGGGGCGATCAGCGGCATGGACTAAAAGTAAAGCAATACCGCTTATTTGTCTTCGGGAAATTTTAACCGAGGTAGGACTTGAGGATCTTGCTCCGGGAAGTGTGCTTGAGGCGGCGGATGGCCTTCTCTTTGATCTGGCGAACGCGTTCGCGCGTCAGGTCGAATTTCTCACCGATCTCCTCCAGGGTCATCGGATGCTGCCCGCCCAAACCGAAGTACAGACGCACCACATCGCCTTCTCTCGGAGTAAGCGTAGAGAGGGAGCGTTCGATCTCCGTGCGGAGCGAATCGTGCATCAGGTCTTCATCCGGGTTCGGACTGTCTCCGACATTGAGTACATCGTAGAGGTTGGAGTCCTCTCCTTCCACCAGCGGCGCATCCATGGACACATGCCGACCGGAGTTGCGCATGCTCTCCTTTACATCGTTTTCACCCATCTCGAGCTTGCCCGCGATCTCTTCTGCAGAGGGCGGACGCTCGTGCTTTTGCTCCAGGGCGGCGTAGGCTTTATTGATCTTGTTGATCGATCCGATCTTGTTGAGCGGAAGGCGCACGATACGCGACTGTTCGGCCAATGCCTGCAGGATGGACTGACGGATCCACCAAACGGCGTAGGAGATGAATTTGAAACCGCGCGTTTCATCGAAACGCTGGGCGGCTTTGATGAGCCCTAAGTTTCCTTCATTGATCAGGTCAGGAAGGGTAAGTCCTTGATTCTGATACTGCTTAGCAACAGAAACAACAAATCGAAGGTTGGCCTTGGTCAGCTTCTCAAGAGCGAGTTGGTCGCCCGCCTTGATCTTCTGGGCGAGTTCCACTTCTTCTTCGGCAGTGATCAGTTCTACTTTACCGATCTCCTGTAAATACTTATCCAGGGATGCGGTTTCCCTGTTGGTGACCTGCTTGGTGATCTTTAACTGCCTCATGAGCTCTTGGGATTATTCAATAATTCGCGGTTTCTGTTGTTCAAACGGAGGTTCAGTCTTCTGATTGCTCCTTGGGCTTGCGCTCCGGACGCGGCAGAAGAACCTTTCTGGAAAGCTTCAGCTTGCCCCGGTCGTCCTTGCCGATGAGTTTCACATCCAGCTTGTCGCCTTCCTTCAGCACATCTTCGACCTTTTCCAGTCTGCGCCATTCGATCTCCGAAATGTGCAGCAGTCCATCCTTTCCTTTAGCGATCTCTACAAACGCGCCAAAGGGCATGATGTTCTTCACCGTACCGTGGTACACCTGTCCGACCTCAGGAATGAAGATGATCTCCTTGATCGCCTTGATGGCACTGGCCATAGCTTCTCCGTCGTTCGAGCTGATCTCCACGATGCCTTCTTCGCCTTCTTCTTCAATGGAAATGCTCGCTCCGGTATCGGCTTGGATGCCTTGGATGACCTTTCCGCCAGGTCCGATCACCGCACCGATGAATTCCTTCGGAATGCGCATCACTTCCATGCGTGGAGCGTGCGGCTTGTAATCTGTCCGTGGAGCATCGAGGGTCTCGAGCATCTTGTCCAGAATGTGCAGTCTGCCGGCACGGGCCTGCATGAGTGCTTTCTCCAGGATCTCGTAGCTCAGACCGCTGATCTTGATGTCCATCTGACAGGCAGTGATCCCGTCCTTGGTACCAGTGACCTTGAAGTCCATGTCGCCAAGGTGGTCCTCGTCACCGAGAATGTCGGAGAGAACAGCATAATTGCCACTGTCCTTGTCGGTGATCAGTCCCATCGCAATTCCGCTCACCGGCTTTTTGATCTGGATGCCACCGTCCATCATGGCCAGTGTTCCTGCGCAAACCGTTGCCATGGAAGACGAACCATTGGATTCGAGGATGTCCGAAACGATGCGGATCACATAGGGATTGTCCGAAGGAACCATGCCCTTCAGTGCACGCTGTGCAAGGTTTCCGTGTCCGATCTCCCTGCGGCTGGTTCCGCGAATGGGGCGGGCTTCACCTGTGGAGAAAGGAGGGAAGTTGTAATGCAGATAGAAACGCTCTGCGCCCTGGTAGGTCGCCATGTCGATGCGGTTCTCATCCAAACTGGATCCGAGTGTGACCGTGGTCAGGGATTGGGTTTCACCGCGAGTGAATACTGCTGAACCATGGGATCCGGGCAGATAATCCACTTCACACCAAATGGGGCGAACTTCATCCGTGGCCCGTCCATCGAGACGCTGACCGTCCTTGAGGATCATTTGGCGCATGGCTTCGTATTCCACTGCACCGAAATAAGCCGAGAAGAATGGGCTCTTTTCGGAAAGCTCTTCCTCGCTCAGTCCGGCGGCGAATTCATCACGGATCGCACGGAAAGCAGCGCTGCGCTCCTTTTTGGGAAGGCCGCTCTTGGCCACTTCATATACTTTGTCGTAGGCGAAGGCATGGATCTCTGCCTTGAGTGCCTCATCGTGCGTCTCGTGGCTGTATTCCCGCTTCGTCTTGCTCTTCTCAACCTGAGCGGCGAGGGCAAGCTGGGCATCGATCTGCTTTTTGATCGCCTCATGGGCCACCTTGATGGCTTCCAGCATTTCCTGCTCGGAAACTTCATCCATTTCTCCTTCGACCATCACAATGCTCTCGGCAGTACCGCCGATCATCATGTCCATATCGGCCGTTTCGAGTTGTTCGACGGTCGGGTTGATGACGAATCCGCCATCGACCCGCGCTACGCGCACTTCACTCATTGGGCCGTTGAATGGAATGTCCGAAACCGCAATGGCGGCAGACGCAGCAAGTCCGGCGAGAGAATCCCCTTTGTTGCTGTGGTCATAGGAGATCAGGTGAATGATCACCTGTGTCTCTGAGTGGTAGTCTTTCGGAAAAAGAGGACGCAGTACACGGTCTACAAGACGCATGACCAGGATCTCTTCGTCGTAAGGGCGTCCTTCTCTCTTCAAGAATCCTCCGGGGAAACGCCCGGTGGCTGCAAATTTCTCGCGGTATTCGACCGTCAGGGGGAGGAAGTCCACGCCTTCGCGTGCGTCGTGGTTGGAAACGACAGTGGCCAGAAGCATGGTGTCGCCGCAGCGAACGACCACAGAGCCCTGGGCTTGGCGGGCCAGTTTGCCCGTCTCAATGGTGATGGTCCTGCCGTCGTCTAGCAGGATCTCTTGGCTAATAGGTGTTGGTGTCATGGGTTTGATTGACGCGATTATCAATGGAACAGGGCGCACGCAAAAAAGGCAATGACGTGCATTGCCTTCTTTGAACAAGCGTGTTCTTTTATTTTCTCAGTTTGAGCTTCTCGATGATCGCTCGGTAGCGTTCAATGTCCTTCTCCTTGAGATAGGCGAGCAGCTTTTTGCGCTTTCCTACAAGGTCGACGAGCGCTTTCTCAGTGCCTGTGTCTTTCTTGTTTTCGCGCAGGTGTTGGGTCAAGTGATTGATCCGGTGGGTGAAAAGGGCGATTTGTCCTTCTGGAGAACCCGTATCGGAATCAGACTTCCCGTGTTCTTTGAAGATCTCGCGTTTCTTTTCCGCAGTCAGGTACATACGGATGCTTTATTGATTACTATTCTGTTCAGTTTCAAGGGGTGCAAAGATACTCAATTAATCCCCTCCTTGCACATTTATTTGGAAGGGGAAACGCAGCGCAGATAGAAATCAATGTTCTCTTTCAGTTTGCTTCGCTCGCTGATCAGATCGAGAAAACCGTGTTCGAGCAGGAATTCTGAGGTCTGGAAGCCGTCGGGCAGATCTTTTCCTATAGTCTCTTTCACCACGCGCGGTCCGGCAAAGGCGATCAGCGCTTTGGGTTCCGCGATGTGCACATCTCCAAGCATCGCAAAACTGGCTGTGACACCACCAGTCGTCGGATCGGTCAGCACAGAGATATAAGGCAGGCCGGCTTCAGCCAAAAGCCCAAGCTGGGCCGAGGTCTTGGCCATTTGCATCAGAGAAAAGGCGGCCTCCATCATCCGGGCACCGCCCGACTTGGAGATCATGATAAAGGGCATCTTGTTCTTGATGGAATGCTGAATGCCACGAGCGATCTTCTCGCCCACCACCGAACCCATGGAGCCGCCGATGAAATTGAAATTCATGGCCGAAATGGTCACCGCCTGGCCGCAGAGCGTTCCGTGTGCGGTGGAAACAGCGTCCTTCAGCCCTGTCTTTTTCACGCTGGCATTGTAGCGTTCAGAGTAGGCCTTGGTGTCCTTGAACTTCAGCGGATCGCCGCTTTTCATGTCCTTGTCCAGCTCGGTGTACTTGCCTTCGTCGAAGAGAATACTGAAGTACTCCTGCGCATTGATGCGGTCGTGATGTCCGCAGTTCGGACAGACCCAGAGGTTTTGTGCATGCTCGTCCAGACTGACGATCACCTTGCACTTCGGGCACTTGTGCCAAAGACCTTCGGGGACTTCTTTTTTGTCCTTGGTATCTGTGGTGATGCCTTCTTTTTTCCGCTTGAACCAATCCATAGGAAGTTTTTCAGAAATGGAAAACGAGTTCGTTCGGTAGGGGATCAGGCAATGGAGATGGAATCGTCGAGGTAGACATCCTGAATGGCCTGAAGGATATTCACGCCCTCATTCATTGGCTTCTGGAAAGCCTTGCGACCGGAGATCAGTCCGGTTCCACCTGCTCTCTTGTTGATCACGGCGGTTCGAACGGCATCTGCCAGATCCGACTCGCCGGAAGAGGCACCTCCGGAATTGATCAATCCGGCACGTCCCATGTAGTTGTTGGCCACCTGATAACGCGTCAGATCGATGGGGTGCTCCGAACTCAGTTCGGTGTACATCTTCTCATTGAGCTTGCCATAGCTGCTGTCTCCGCTATTGAGGGCTTTGAATCCGGCGTTGCAGTCCGGCATTTTCTGCTTGATGATGTCGGCCTGGATGGTCGCGCCCAGGTGATTGGCTTGTCCGGTCAGGTCGGCAGATGTGTGGTAATCCTTGCCGTCGATCTTAAAGGCCGAGTTACGGGTGTAGCACCACAAGATGGTGGCCATGCCCAATTCGCGTGCATATTCGAAGGCTTCAGCCACCTCGATGATCTGACGGCTGCTTTCATCTGATCCAAAATAGATGGTCGCGCCCACGGCCTTCGCGCCCATGTTCCAGGCATCTTCAATGGTGCCGAACATGATCTGGTCGAAGGTATTCGGATATGTGAGCAATTCGTTGTGGTTGATCTTGACAACAAATGGGATCTTGTGGGCGTATTTGCGGGCCACACTTCCCAAAACACCGTACGTGCTGGCTACGGCATTGCAACCGCCTTCGATGGCCAGTTCAACGATTTTTTCCGGATCGAAATAGATCGGGTTGGGAGCAAATGAAGCGCCTGCACTGTGTTCGATCCCCTGATCCACAGGAAGGATGGACATATAGCCCGTTCCGGAGAGTCTGCCGTTGTTGAACAGATCGTGCAAACTGTTCAGCACAGGAGTGGGTCGGTTGCTGCCGACAAAGACCCGGTCGATGAAGTCTGGGCCGGGCAGATGAAGCATTTCCTTACTTACCGTCTTGCACGTGTGACCGAGCAGATATTCAGCGTCCTGCCCGAGTAGAGCCTGTACATTTTGAGCGCTCATGAAGAGTGTTTTGAAAAGGTTTAGTTGGCGAAGATAGTATGGGAGATTCAGAGGCTTGAAAAATACCAGCCCGCAGTTTCCAACAAGCCCCTAACGGCAAATGATCCAGCGTCCTCTAAGTGCCGTCTGCCCGTCGTTGACTTCCAACAGATACATGCCTGAGGGGAGCGTGGTACGGAGGCCACCGGGCTTCCATCGTCCTTGCCGGAGCGTCCTCCCACGCATGTCCATGAGCCGATATCTGGGCATACGGACAAAGGGCTCGAGGGAAATGTCCAGTGTGCCGTCCCTCGAGGGGTTGGGGAAGAGGATCAGCTCTTTTGAAAGGCCAGCAGAAGCAGCTTCATCACTGGTCAGTCCGGGTCGGGTCTTCTTCCTTCCCTGGAAATATTCCAGCCCTCCTGATTCGTTTCCAATGACCACCTCCGGGATGGAATCTCCATTCAGATCGGCCAAAGTGGGCACCAGCTGCCGCCCGTGCAGGGGCTGTACAAACTCGGTCTCCACACCCGGTATCAGCCGCAGTTTGATATTCGGACGCCACCGGCTGTTGCCTAAATAGGGGAGTTGACAACCCTGTGCGCTGGGCGTGTTGTTGTTCAATACATCGCCAAAGGCATTGGACGAAAATGCCGTCTGGCTTCCCTCCACATGGATGTTCGGATTGGGTGCGTTCTTGCTGAAACACACCTCGATGAGCAGATTCTTCTCTCCGTCCCATTCAAAGGGTCTGTGCAACTGAATGGTGTTCCAGCCCTTGGTCACACCCAGGGGAACGAAAACATTGTTGTAGACCTCTGACATTCCGGTTTGGAAGCCATTGAGGCTGTCTGCATCGGTGAGTTTCATTTGTATGTACAGATCGTCGTAGAGAATGGGGTTGTTGGTGGTGGTGATGCGCAGTTGCAGACTTTGAATATGCCCTCTTTTCAGCCCTTGGGCGGCCAGTTCCTGAGCCGAGAACAGATACTGATTGCGTCCCACCCGTTTGTTCGTACCGAAAGGAGTTTGATCCACGTTCTGACTGATCAGCGAGTCGGAGCCGATCTGTGCATCGATAAGGGCCGGATTGTTCAGTGCGTTTTCCAGGCTGTCGAATTGGAACAAGCCGCGATCGAAACTCCCAACAAAGAGCTGTGGACGGCCTTCAAATTCGGTAACCACAGGCACAGAGTAGCCGCTGTTTCCACTGAATTGGTTGCTGGTGAGCTGAATGCCTCCGAACCGGTCATTTTCAAGAATTAAATCCACGGAGGCCCCACTACCGCTGTTGCGGTAGTAGCGGATCGTTCCGCTTTCCTCTCCGACCAGCAGATCCAAGGCACTGTCTCCATTCAGGTCGTAGAGGAATGGGGCGGCCCGACGTCCAACGTCTATGCTGTCGAGATAGGCTTCTCCGATCTGAAATCCACCCGCAGGGGTCTGTCGGAAGTAATGCAGATAGCCGTCTTCCGTACCCACCAAAAGGTCGATCAGCCCATCCCCGTTCAGATCGCCAAAACTGGGGTGCAGAAAACGACCAAGGCCGAGCTGGGAGAGTCCGGCCAGATCCTCATCCATCAGTTCAAAAGAGGGCGCGCTTTGGGTGCCGTTGTTCGCGTAGTACTTGATGCCACAATCGTAATTGGCGGCCGAGAGGAATTCTCCGCCGCCCCCGATGAACAGATCCGTCAGACCGTCCTGATCGATATCGAAGAGGACTGGTGCGGCCGACTCACCCACTTCGATCATGCCGGATTGTAAGAAGTCTTCTGTTTGTTTTTGGAAGGTCGGCTGGCCGGAGCTGCCTGTGTTCTTGTACATCCAAAGGCTTTGGCTGTTTTGAGCAGGACCGATGTTCGGGCTTGTGAGCAGGTCATCGAGTCCGTCGCCGTCCACATCCTCGTTGAAAACGGCAGGGAAGACGTAAAGGTCGATCGGCGAATCATAGCTGGGGAAGGTGGTGTCCTGGCTGCTCACGAAAGCCACGTCTGAAGTTCCCGTGTTGATCGCCGCCACGATACTGGGAAAGGAGATGTCCCCGATCAGCAGATCCTTGGCAGAATCACCTTGAAGATCGATGGCACACAGGGTCGAACCCGCATGCAAAGTCTTGCTGGGGTCGGAGAGCAGGTCTCGTTTATTGGTGCCGTCGCAGGTGTCCAGGTAGAGGCTATTGGTCAGTGCATTTTCCAGTATGCCGCCCCAGCAGTTGGTCCGAAGGAAAAAATCGAGTCCGCAGGCCTGTTTGTTTTGATGCAGCTGAATGTTGCTTCCCAAAAGGGCGAAAGAAACAATGTCAATGGCGCTGTCTCCATTCATGTCGGCGATGACCGGAATATCGACAGACAGCACGCTGATGTTCGATCGCCCGCCCGATCCGTAATCCGAATCGATGAATTGCTTGTTGCCCAGCGCCCAGGCAAATCGCAACTGACCCGGCGCACTGATGTTTTCGTACACGCCCACCCCCGAGTTCACCTTTACAAACAGGTCCTTTTTGCCGTCACAGTTGTAGTCGACAAGGAGCATCCAGTGCACGATCTCTGGAAAGGAATCGACAAACTGCGGTGCGTAGCGGTAGTCGGGTGCTCCTGAGGAATTCTGGTCGAGGAAGGTCAGAAGACGATCTCCACTGCGGTCGAAGAGCAGCAGATCTTCCCGTCCGTCCTGGTCGAGATCCATTCGGTTCACTTGAACATAATTGAGTCCTCCGGCCCAAGGGTTCTCCAGGAAAACACCGTTCTCCTTTACGGGGACATCTGTCTTTTGTTCCAGGTCGAGATAGACTTGAGACCACAATGGGAGCACCGCGGTGAGGGAGATCAAAAGGAAGAACAAACGCATCTTTCAAAGATAGGTGTCCGCATCGCCGGGGACGGCGGAAACGAGTCGGAGTTCCCTGCGGACGAGTACGCGGGGTTAAAATGCTGTTAAGCCGTGACCCGCTGAATAAAGCCCCATAATTTCGCCGATATGAAACGAACGAGAGAACGCCGTCGCTTTTTTGTGCTGACCGCCACAGCTTCCCTCGCTCTTTTGGGCATCATTGGGCTCCAAACCCATTGGCTGCGTGCATCGGTCCGGGTAAAAAAAGAGCAATTGGGCACACAGGTCAGCGCGGCCCTCACGGACTTCGTTCGTCACCTGGAAAAGCAAAGGGACGCGGATTTCATCTTCGACAACTACACCCTGCTATCCGATCCGGGCACCGATTTCATCCGTGCCGAGGACGAACTCTATCGCACGCCTGACTCACAAATGGTCCGTCCCATCGGCTCGGGTTCTTTTCAAGGCAGCAGCGGCCGTGAAGACTTGAGCCGAAGCGGAGATGGTTACGAGGTCGTTTCGAATTTCAGTCAGGAAGGAGAGGATTTCTCCCGGCAGGGAAAGGTCGTGATCCGAAGATCCGTGACCGAACAGGGCATCCGCGTATCCCGAAAGATCTATCAGCTCGACAGCCTGTTCATACGGATGATGAAAGAAGAGTACGCCGATCAGCAGGCTCTGAGTGGATGGTTGAACAGAAGGGAGGTGGATTCATTACTGCATGAATTCCTTGAGCAGCACGGTGTTCATCTGGGATTTGCTTTTGGCCTGGAATCCGACGATTGGCTTACTGATCTGAGCAGCGAGGGCTTTGCGCCGGAAAAAAGTGAATTCTCCGCGCGCTTATTTCCAAACCATCTCGGTCAGCAGAAGGGAAAGGTGCATGTGTACTTTCCGGATCAGCGCCTGTTTCTCTTTCGTTCGGTCAGGGCCTCTTTACTGCTCGGCGGATTTTTCACACTCGTCATGGTCGTGGCCTTTGTGCGCGTTGTTCAGCTGGCACTGGATCAGAAGAAGCTGTCTGAAATGAAGACGGATTTCATCAACAATATGACCCATGAGTTCAAGACGCCTATTGCCACCATTTCACTGGCTCTGGATGCGATAAACAACAAGAAGGTCATCGAAGATCCCGAGGGAGTGGCTCGGTACAGCGAATTGATCCGACAAGAGAACAAGCGCATGAATGAGCAGGTGGAAAATGTCCTGCGTCTGGCCATGCTCGATCGCAAGGAATTGGAGATGAATTTCACCCTATTCGACCTGCACGAACTCCTTTCTGGAGTCGTGGAACGCTTTCGCCTGAAATCTGATTCGAGGAATGCCGACATAGCCTTGGATCTGGCTGCATCGAGCAGTTTGGTGAAGGCCGATCATGCCCATCTGGAATCGGTGATCCAAAACCTCTTGGACAACGCTTTGAAGTATTCGGACGGAGAACCAAAAATTTTGATCCAAACAGCCAACCTCAAAGACGAACTGCTCGTAAAAGTATCAGACCAAGGATTGGGAATGAACGCGGAAACTGTGCGCCACGTATTCGATCGATTCTACAGAGCACCTACAGGCAATGTGCACAATATCAAAGGGCATGGTCTCGGACTCGCCTATGTCCGCGAAGTTCTGTCCATGCACGGCGCTGAAATAAAGGTTCAAAGTTCCTTGGGTAAGGGAAGTACGTTCTATTTCAATCTATCTATTCATCATGAAGAAAGCTGAAGCATATCGGCTGCTATTGGTCGAGGACGACCCCAATTTTGGAAATGTATTGAGTGATTATCTGCGCCTTCATGGTCACCAAGTGGACTTGGCCCGCAACGGGCGGGAAGGTTTAGAGACATGGACTGCCGACTCTTTCGATCTGGCGCTTTTGGATGTGATGATGCCAGAAATGGATGGCTTCACTTTGGCCAAAAAGATCCGTGAAAAGGACGAGCGATTCCCCTTTCTCTTTTTGACTGCCAAGGGATTGAAAGAAGACGTGCTGCAGGGATTCGCAGCAGGAGCGGACGACTACATCGTAAAGCCCTTCGATTCAGAGGTTCTTCTGATGAAGATCCAAAGTGTCATGAACCGGGTGACCATGGATATGCCCGTGGAAGCTGAATACCGATTTGGAAAATTCACCTACAGACCCGAGCTGCGCGTTTTGCGCATAGGCGGTCAGGAACGGCTGCTCTCGCCCAAGGAGGGCGATCTGCTCACCATGCTGTGCCAGCACAAAAACGGCTTGCTGAAGCGTTCTCTCGCCTTGCGAAAGATCTGGAAAGAAGATAGCTACTTCACCGGTCGTTCCATGGATGTCTACATTGCCAAACTCAGGAAATATCTAAAAGAGGACAAGGCCGTTCAGATCGTGAATGTGCATTCCGAAGGGTTTCGGCTCATGGATGAGTTCTCTGCCTGAACTATCCGTAAATTCGCGTTTCTAAATCTGGAAAGATCATGCTCGATCTAAAATATTGGAAGGAAGACCTGCCCGCAGGTATCGTTGTATTTCTCGTTGCACTGCCCCTCTGCATGGGCATTGCTCTGGCGAGCGGAGCGCCTCTTATTTCGGGGCTGATCGCAGGAATGATCGGCGGTGTTGTCGTCGGGTTTTTCAGTGGATCGCATCTCTCTGTCAGTGGCCCGGCGGCGGGCTTGTATGTGATCGTCCTCGGGGCCATCACCGAATTGGGCTTCGATGTATTTCTCACAGCCGTTGTTTTGGCGGGTGCCATGCAGTTGGCCTTTGGTGTCGCCAAGGCGGGCTTCATCTCGCATTATTTTCCAGCCTCTGTGATACGTGGTATGCTGGCCGCCATCGGCCTGCTTTTGATATTCAAGCAGATACCGCATTTGATCGGTGTCGACTCGGATGCCTTTGGAGAAATGAAATTCCAGCAAGCCGACGGACACAATACCTTCGATTTCCTTTTTTATGCCTTCCAAAATCCGCATTGGGGCGCTGTGGTCATTGGCGGAGTGATCATTGCCCAGTTGTGGTTGTGGGAAACGCGTTTCATCAAGCAGAACCGCTTTCTAAAAGGCGTTCCTGGCGCCTTGGTGGCCGTTCTTCTGGGTGTAGGGCTGAATGAATGGTTTGCCACCGCATGGCGGGAGGGCTACTTGGAAGGCATCCACATGGTACAGCTTCCGAATATTCCAGAAGAAGGTGGTTGGCTCAATGTGCTGCGCTATCCCGACCTGTCCGGGCTCACCCAATTGGCGACCTACAAGGTGGCGCTGACCATCGCGATCGTGGCCAGTTTGGAAACCCTTCTCAGCCTTGAGGCGGTCGATAAGTTGGACGTTTTGAAGCGGCAGAGTCCGAGGGATCAGGAGCTCCGGGCACAGGGCATCGGAAACATGGTCAGCGGACTGATCGGCGGACTGCCTATGACGGCGGTGATCGTGCGAAGTTCTGCCAACATTGCTGCGGGCGGCCGCACCAAACTGTCGGCCATATTCCATGGCCTTCTCCTGATCACAGCCGTGTCCTTTTTTCCAAAGCTGTTGATGCACATTCCGGTGACTTCGCTTTCTGCCATTCTGATCATCGTTGGATTCAAGCTTACCAAACCCGCTCTGTTCGCCTCCCAGTGGAAACTCGGCGTCAACCAGTTCTATCCTTTTGTCATCACCATCCTGGCCATCGTTCTCACCGATCTTTTGGTCGGAATTGGCATTGGCCTGATTGCTGGAATATTCTTCGTTCTGCGTGCCCAGAACAAACAATCGTTCGAGTTGCAAAAGAATCCTCGTTCTGACGAAGAGGAGGGTTTGGAGATCACGATACAGCTCGACAAGCACGTTTCCTTCCTGAACAAGGCGGAACTGCTGGAGATCTTGGAATCTGCTCC